>NZ_CP072913.1:2920961-3225384 GCF_017968885.1 Pseudomonas sp. Tri1
CTTGCAGCGCCGGTGCGAAGGCCTCTACGTCGGCCATGTCTCCCACGACCAGTTCCACCCGTGGCAGCTTGCTGAACTGCTGTTCACCCTTGGCTCTTGATCGGACCAGGGCTTTGACCGCATAGCCTCGAGCGATCAGTTCACGCACCAGGTTGTTGCCCAGTAAGCCTGTGGCGCCAGTGACGAAGACGCTGTACATGTTCGAACCTTCCTGTTGTTTCGACGGCGTGTAGATATACCGCCCAGGCCTCTCGCGAAAAATGGCGACTGCTGCATAATGGCTTTGCATATATGCAGACCAGGGAAGGAATGACGCATGGCGTTGCAAGCAAATTGGGATGATCTTCGTCTGCTGTTGGCGGTTTCGCGGCGCGGCAGCTTTCTTCAAGCGGGCCAGTTACTGGGGATGGCGCCGTCTACGGTGTCCCGACGCTTGACCCAGCTTGAAAGCGCCCTGGGCGAACCGCTGGTGGAGCGGGGCGTGGAAGGATGTTGGTTGACCCCGCGCGGCCAGTCGCTTCTGGAGGTTGCCCAGGCTGCTGAATCGGGCTTGCGACGGCAAACCTTGGCGGCCCTGTCCGAGCGGCCCACGGAGCTATCGGGCAGTGTTGTCGTCAGTGCCGGGGAGGGGTTTTCATCTGCCGTGCTGGAGGCTGCCAGTCGCTTCACTGCTTTGCATCCGCGCTGTTCGGTGGAGTTGCTGTCAACACCGGACTTTCACAAGATCGTTCGCGGAGCCGCAGACATTGCGGTACGCACGGCCCATCTGGGCGAACCGTCGTTGATTTATCGTCCTCTCGGCAAATTCGCCTACGGTGTCTTCGCGGCAGCAAGTTATCTGCAGCGCTTTCCGGGAATGACGCTGGCCACTGCGGGCAACATTGCCTTGCTGCCTCCATTGGACATGTTGCCGCAAATGCGTGCAGCAAAAGCCGCGGGCCTGGAACGGGCACAGATCAGCGTGAGCTCCTTTACCGCGCAGCTTGAATCGGTGAAACGCGGCATGGGCGTGGGGGTGTTGCCGCGTATTCTAGCGAAAGACCTGGTCGAGGTGTTCCCGCAGATCGAACTTCCAGACATGGAGGTTTATCTGGTGACCCGGCCCCAGGTATTGAAACAGGCTCATATCAAATGTTTTTTTGCCATCCTGGAACAGGTGCTGATCGAAGCCGTTTCCATGAATTGAAGTGGAACGCGGAGCGTCCCTGGCGACATTCCCACGCGGAGCGTGGGAACGATCAATCCTTGCAGGTACAGCCCTCAGCCTTGCTTGGACCCTCTGCCAATTTGCCAGACATACGGTGGTTCCGTGCCATTGATTTCCCAGTCGCCAATGATGCGCTCCTTATAGATCAGCGGATTGTGCGAGGCGGCGGTTCGCGCATTGCGCCAGTGGCGGTCGAGGGCTTTGCCAGTGCTGGTGGCCGACGCGCCGAGGGCGTTGAACAGGTCGCTGGTGGCACGCAGTACCAGGTCGGAGATCACCACCTGGGCTTGGGCGGACTCCAGTTCGGCGGCGATGTTGGCGATGTGCTCGGCCTCGGTGTTACGGCCAAAGCGGCTTTCGTAGGCGCGTTGCGAGGCCGCTGCGGCACGCAGGGTGGTAGCCTCGGCAGCATAGACTTGGGCCGAGGCCTTGCCGACCACTTGCTGCACTTGTACGTCCTGGCTCACTTGGCTGGCATTGCCGGTGCTGAATATCCGTGTGCGTTTGTTCACCTGCTCGGTGATGTCGCGCACGGCTGCGCGGCCTGAGCCGGTCAGCACCGCCAGCAAGACCAGTTGATAGAACGCCGTCTGGTACTTGAAGCGGGTGGCGAAGTCGATGAGGTTTTCGGCCTCGACCACGGCATTCTCGAACACCGACGTCCCGCTGCCGGTGGTGCGTTGGCCAAAGCCGTCCCAATCGTCACTTTGCTTGACGCCCGGCTGGTGGACATTGACGGCGGCGATCACGTCGCTGCCGTTGTCGTCACGCTGGGCGTACAGGTCGATCCAGTCGGCAAAAATACTGCCGGTGCTGTAGTACTTGGTGCCGTTGACGACCCATTGATCGCCCAGACGGGACACGCGGGTGCCGACTTCGCCGATTTTCACCGCGCCGATTTCGGTCCAGGCATTGCCCACCAGGTCGCCCTCGACGAAGCGCTTGAACCAGATGTCCTGCGGACTGCTGGCGTGGGCATTGAGGCGATCCTCGACAAAGGCGAAGTGGCCGCGCAGGGCCTGGGGCAGGTTGGAGTCGGCTTCGGCCAGTTCGATCAGCAGTTGCAATAACTGCGGCAGCGAAGCCCCCGCACCACCGAACTCGACTGGTACGCGCACGGCGCCAAAGCCGGCTTCCTTCAACCATTTCACCTGTTCGAAAGGCAGGCTACGGGTTTGTTCACGCTCCAGGGCGCCGGCTTGGATGCGCGCGAAAATCGGCCGAAATCGCTCGACCAAGGCTTGATAGTCAGTGCCGGTGGAGAGGACAGGCGGCAGGTGTTGTTGCTGTGCGGTCATGACGGTGTTCCTTCTGATGACGAGAGGGTAGCTGGAGCCATTGCACGGTCCATGCCTGACGTGAAATGCCCGTAGAACCTGGGCTGCACGGCTTTTATGGGCGAAAGGGTTGTCGGCCTGCGGACAATCTGTTGCGCGACTGTGTGCTGGGCAACAGTCATCACCGTGAGCAACGACACCGCGGGGTGTTGGCCAGGCAACAGCGTAGCAACAGCTTGTCTGTAAGACGACAGCGCAGTGATTTCGTTATTTGGTTAAATAATTGATTAATAAGTAAATATAAAGCTGGCACGGTTGCTGCTCTAGACCTTGTGCGGACGCTGCGACAGCGTCTACTGGCATGAGGTAAGTGATGAACAAGCAATTCAAAGTGGTGGCAGTGTCAGGCAGCGTGCAGCAACCGTCGCGCACCCTGGTCCTGCTTAACGCGCTGGTGGAAGGGCTCGGGCAGCAATTGCCGATCGAAGTGCGCTTGGTCGAACTGGCCAAAATCGGCCCACAGTTCGCCGGCGTACTGCGTCGTGAGGCGTTGCCCGCCGCCGTGCAAGAAGACCTGCAGGCCATTGAAAGCGCTGATCTGCTGATTGCGGCGAGCCCGGTCTATCGGGCGTCGTACACCGGCCTGTTCAAGCATCTATTCGATTTCGTTCATCACGAAGCCCTTAAAAACGTACCGGTGCTGCTGGCCGCGACCGGGGGCTCCGATCGCCATGCCTTGATCATCGATCACCAGTTGCGGCCGCTGTTCGGCTTCTTCCAGGCCCTCAGTCTGCCCGTGGGGGTCTATGCCAGCGAAACCGATTTCACTCACTACGGGATCTCCAGCGCGCAGGTGCTGGAGCGCATCGAGCGCGCTGTCGAGTCGGCGCTGCTGAGCCTTGCCCCGGATGCGCGGCGCAACGTCAGCGCCGCCTGATCAATCAATTCAATTCAACGAGCCGTGGAGTACATGCAATGAGCCAGGACACGATCAAATTTGCTTACTGGGTGCCCAATGTCAGCGGAGGTCTGGTGGTCAGCAAGATCGAACAGCGCACCGACTGGGGAATCGACTACAACCGCAAGCTTGCGCAAATCGCTGAGGATGCGGGCTTCGACTACGCCCTGTCCCAGGTGCGTTTTACCGCCGGGTACGGTGCCGAATACCAGCATGAATCGGTGGCGTTCAGTCACGCCTTGCTGGCCGCCACCACACGCCTGAAAGTCATCGCCGCCGTGTTGCCGGGGCCATGGACGCCGTCGGTGCTGGCCAAGCAGATCGCAACCATCGATCACCTGACCGGTGGCCGGGTGGCGGTCAACATCGTGTCGGGCTGGTTCAAGGGCGAGTTCACCGCCATTGGCGAGCCGTGGCTGGAGCACGATGAGCGCTATCGCCGTTCCGAGGAATTCATCACGGCACTCAAGGGCATCTGGACCACCGACAACTTCACCTTTCGCGGTGACTTCTACCGCTTCCATGACTACACCCTCAAGCCCAAGCCGTTGCAGCAGCATCCGGAAATCTTCCAGGGCGGTAGCTCACGTGCCGCCCGGGACATGGCCGCCCGTGTCTCCGACTGGTATTTCACCAACGGCAATACCGTTGAGGGGATCAAGGCCCAGGTCGATGACATCCAGGCGAAAGCCGCGGCCAACAACCACAAGGTCAAGGTCGGGGTGAACGCGTTCGTCATCGCCCGCGACACCGAGGAAGAGGCGCGTGCGGTGCTGGCCCAGATCATCGACCAGGCCGACCCCGAAGCGGTCAATGCCTTCGGTGATGCGGCGAAACAGGCCGGCAAGTCCAGCCCGGAAGGCGAGGGTAACTGGGCCAAATCCAGCTTCGAGGACCTGGTGCAGTACAACGACGGCTTCAAGACCAACCTGATCGGTACGCCGCAACAGATCGCTGAACGCATCGTCGCGCTCAAGGCCGTGGGAGTCGACCTGGTGCTCGCGGGCTTCTTGCACTTCCAGGAAGAAGTCGAGTATTTCGGCCGCAAGGTCCTGCCGCTGGTGCGTGAACTGGAACAACGCCAAGTGACGTCCAGAACAGCGGCAGTCGCTTAGGCCCGGGAGGAAACATGGTCACGTTCACCGACACACGGCACGCGGTTCCGGCCAGTTTGCCCCAGTGGCTGCTGCAGCAGGCACTGGGGCAGGGCCGCGGTATTGCCCTGCGCCATAAGCACCTGGGCGTTTGGCAGGAGCGAACCTGGCGCCAGTTGGCTGACGAGGTGCAGAGTCTGGCGAGTGCCTTGCAGGGCCTGGGCTTTTCGGTGGGCGCGACCCTGACGATCATCAGCCGCCCGCGGCCGCAGGCGCTGCTGGCAGCGCTGGCTGCGCAGTGGTTGGGCGGCGTGGCGAGCCTGATCGATCCGGTGGACCTGTCGAGCACCTCACTGCTCGGCGAACTGCAACCGGACTTCGTACTGGCCGAAGGGCACGAGGAAATCCTTCTGCTGTGTGCTGCACGGGTGACGCCGCAGGTTGGGATCTATCTCGACAAGCGTGGCCTGTCGGATGCCGTTGCGTTCGATCGAATGCTGGACTACTCGACGTTGGTTGCCCAGCGCACGTCCCCTGAACTGGCGCCGCAAGCGCGGCCGCTGCATACGGCTTTTGTCTTTTACCGCCAGGGCCCGCAGGCCATCGAGCAACAACGCATCAGTCACGCCGAGCTGTTGCAGGAAGGTCGGCGTCTGGTGCAACGGGAAGGATTGGGGCGCCAGGAAGAAGCGCTGGCGGCCCGGGCCTTCGCCTCTGGCGGTCAGGCGCGCTATCTGTTGGCGCCTTGGCTGATTGCCGGCTTTCGCCTGAATTTCCCGGAGAACCTGGCGACCCGTGATCGCGACCGGCGCGAGCTGGGCCCGACGCTGGTGGCGGGTACGCGTGAGACCTACGCGCGCCTGCACAGGGATGTACTTGAACGCTTGTCGGAACCGGGCAGTTGGCAGCGCCGGCTGGTGGACTGGGCCTTGGCAGCGCGCCCGGGTCTGTTGCAACGCTATTTGGGGCACTGGTTGGTTCGGCGCCCCTTGCGCGACGTCCTGGGCTTTTCTCGCACCCGCGCGCCGTTGCTGGTGGGGGATGCCTTGAGCGCCGACACCCAGACGTTTTTCGAAGCCTTGGGGATCCAGGTTCGCCATTGGCACGACTCGGCCCAGTGGGATGCGCCAGAAACTCCCGTGAAACAAACCACCGACGATTGGATAGAACGCCATTCGCAATTGGCCTGAGAGGAGGCGACCCATGACACACACGGCCGCCACGCATTTGCTGGAGCTGGAGCATATTTCACTGTCATTCAAAGGCGTCAAGGCGGTTACCGACATCAGCTTTCGGGTTGCCAGCGGTGAGATCTGCGCCTTGATCGGCCCCAACGGTGCCGGCAAGAGTTCGCTGTTGAATGTCATCAGCGGTGTGTACCAGGCCCAGGACGGGCGCATCCGTTTTGACCGGCAAGATCGGCGCCGGATGCGCGCCCACGATGTGGCGGTGCGCGGCATCGCCCGGACGTTCCAGAACATCGCCTTGTTCAAGGGCATGAGCGTGCTCGACAACGTGCTCACCGGACGCAACCTCAAGCGTCGCAGCAGCTGGTTTGAACAGGCCCTGCGCATCGGTCGGGCCCGGGCCGAGGATGACATCCAGCGCGAAGCGGCGGAGCGGGTCATCGAGTTCCTGCACTTGCAGCCCTGGCGCGACGCTTTGGTCGGCAAGTTGCCCTATGGCCTGCAGAAGCGGGTGGAGTTGGCCCGGGCCATGGCGGCAGAGCCTCGGCTGTTGCTGCTGGACGAGCCCATGGCCGGGATGAATGCCGAGGAGAAGCAGCAGATGAGCCGCTTCATCGTCGACATCAATCGAGAGCTGGGCACCACTGTGGTGTTGATCGAGCACGATATCGGTGTGGTCATGGACATCAGCGACCACGTGGTGGTGCTCGATTACGGCCGCAAGATCGGCGATGGATCGCCTGAAGAGGTACGACAGAACCCCGAGGTCATTGCGGCCTATCTGGGCACGCGCCACTAACCCTGGGCATTCGAAGGCTTCTCCGTCTGGAGAGGGCAGGCAAGTTGCGCCCGCAAAACAGGAACAGGCATGGAATTTTTCTTTGAAGTATTGATTGGCGGACTGTTGGCGGGGGTGATGTACGCCCTCGTGGCGATCGGTTTTGTCCTGATCTACAAGGCCTCCGGCGTGTTCAATTTCGCCCAGGGTGCGATGGTGCTGTTCTCGGCACTGACCTTCGTCAGCCTGCTGGAGCGCGGTGTGCCGTTCTGGCTGGCGTTTGTCATCAGCCTGGTGGCCATGCTGCTGATCGCGGTGGCGGTGGAGCGCGTGGTGCTGCGGCCGTTGGTCAACCGCTCACCGATCACCCTGTTCATGGCCACCCTCGGGCTTTCCTACGTCATCGAAGGTTTCGCCCAGGCGCTGTGGGGCGCCCAGGTGCACGGCCTGGAGCTGGGCATCAGTGATGAACCGCTGGAGCTGGGTGGGATGTTGTTGTCGCAGTTCGACATTTTTGCCGCGCTGACGGCTGCTGCGTTGGTGCTGCTGTTGTCCTGGCTGTTCAACAAGACCCGGCTGGGGCTGGCGTTGCGCGCGGTGGCCGATGACCCATTGGCGGCGTTGGCCGTGGGCATCCGCTTGCAGCGGGTCTGGGTGGTGGTGTGGGCGGTGGCGGGGTTTGTCGGGCTGGTCGCCGGCTTGCTCTGGGGCGCTCGCCTGGGTGTGCAGTTCTCGCTCTCGCTGGTGGTGCTCAAGGCCCTGCCGGTGTTGATCATCGGCGGTTTTACCTCCATCAGCGGGGCGATTGTCGGTGGGTTGATCATTGGCGCTTCAGAGAAGCTTGCAGAGGTTTACCTCGGGCCCTTTATCGGCAGTGGTATCGAGAACTGGTTTCCCTATGTGCTGGCGCTGCTGTTCTTGCTGGTGCGTCCGGCGGGGCTGTTCGGCGAGCGGGCCATCGAACGAGTCTAGGGGAGAAACCACATGTTTTATCGAGAAGCAGGTCAGTTCAACACCCGTTACGCCGAGGATCGCCGTGTCTTTGCCTTGCGCCAGGATCGCCACGGACTCGCCGTATTATTGCTGGTTGCGTTCGTCGTGGTGCCCTGGCTGGGGAATGACTATTGGTTCAGCGCGATCCTGATTCCGTTCCTGGTGCTGTCCTTGGCCGGGCTGGGGCTCAACCTGCTGACCGGCTATGCCGGGCAATTGTCCCTCGGCTCCGCAGCGTTCATGGCGGTGGGGGCCTTTGCCACCTACAACCTCGAACTGCGTGTCGCCGGCTTGCCGTTGTTGTTCAGTATCGCCCTGGGCGGGCTGACGGCGGCGCTGGTGGCGGTGCTGTTCGGCCTGCCGAGCCTGCGGATCAAGGGTTTTTACCTACTGGTCTCGACCCTGGCGGCGCAGTTCTTCGTGACCTGGGCGTTGACCCGGTTCAGCTGGTTTTCCAACAACAGCGCCTCGGGCGTGATCACCGCGCCGCGCCTGGACGTGTTCGGGGTGAACCTGGACGCACCGGCCGGCCGCTATCTGCTGACCCTGACGGTCGTGGTGGCGCTGTTCTGGCTGGGCAAGAACCTGGTGCGCAGCGAGCTGGGGCGCAACTGGATGGCGGTGCGTGACATGGACACCGCCGCAGCGGTGATCGGCATCCCACTGGCGAAAACCAAGCTGCTGGCCTTCGCCATCAGTGGCTTTTTCCTCGGGGTGGCCGGTGCCCTGTGGGCCTTCGCCTACCTGGGCACCGTGGAGCCCCATGGCTTCGATCTCAACCGGTCGTTCCAGATCCTGTTCATCATCATTATCGGTGGCCTCGGCAGCCTGTTGGGCAACTTTCTCGGCGCGGCTTTCATCGTGCTGTTCCCGGTGTTGCTCTCCAACCTGGTGGCGCTGCTGCCCGGCGGGCTGGTGGACGCCGGCCAGGTGGAGAACCTGCAGAAGATGATATTCGGCGCCCTGATCATCCTGTTCCTGATCAAGGAACCAGAGGGCCTTGCACGCCTCTGGCAGCGATTTCGCGAGCGCGCACGGCTGTGGCCGCTGCGCTATTGAGCGAACCGCTCAAGGCGATTTTCAGCTCCATTTTGTTGGCTTATCACTGGCTTCATCACAAGGAAAATCCGATGTTCAAACGATCATTCGCCAGCAGCCTGGCGCTGGCCCTGAGCCTCACCGCCGCGGCCTTTACCGTCCAGGCGGACAATGAACAATACTTCCCGCTGCAAAGCTATCGCGTCGGTCCATATGCGGCCGGCGGGACCGGTTTTTTCGGCGGCTTCATCGACTACCTCAAATACGTCAACGCCAATGGCGGGGTGAATGGCGTCAAGCTGACCTGGAGCGAGTGCGAAACCGAGTACGTGGTGGAAAAAGGCGTCGAGTGCTACGAGCGCCTGAAGAAAGGCTTGAACGGCGCCCCAGCGGCGGCGACAAACCCGCTGTCGGTGGGCATCGCCTATGCCACTTTGGAGCGTTCGACGGCCGACAAACTGCCGCTGATCACCATCAACCATGGTCGCACGGATTCCACCGACGGCAGTGTGTTTCCCTACGTTTTCCCGTTGCAGTTGAACCCGTATTCCGAGGTCTCGGCGATCATCAATTACATCGGCCAACGGGCTGGCGGGTTGGACAAACTCAAGGGCCTGAAGATCGTCACGCTGTATCACGGCTCGCCCTATGGCAAGGAAACCAATGAGGTCTTGCAGACCCTGGCCGACAAATACGGCTTTACGCTGACCTTGCTGGAAGTGCCGCATCCAGGCAATGAACAACAGTCGCAATGGCTGAATATCCGTCGGGAAAAACCCGATTGGGTGATCTTGCGTGGCTGGGGCGTGATGAACCCGGTGGCGCTGAAAACCGCGCAGAAAGTCGGTTTTCCGGCCGATCACATCATTGGCAATATCTGGAGCAACTCCGAGGACGACGCGGCGCCGGCCGGTGCTGCGGCCAAGGGCTTCATCGCCATCACCACCCACCCTTCAGGCACCGATTTCCCGGTTCTGCAGGGCATCAAGCAGCAAGTGGTCGATGCCGGTCATGGCGACCTGGCCGATCCCAAGCGGTTCGGCACCGTGTATTACAACCTCGGCGTGGTCAACGGCATCCTCAACGTTGAAGCCGTGCGCATTGCCCAGCAGAAGTTTGGCAAGCAGCCGCTGACCGGTGAGCAGGTGCGTTGGGGGTTCGAGAACCTCAAGCTCGACGACGCCCGACTCAAGGAGCTGGGGGCGCTGGGCCTGGTGCAGCCATTGCAGTTGTCGTGCTCGGACCATGAAGGCGGTGGTGCGGTGCGCTTCCAGCAATGGGACGGGACCCGGTGGAAGCTGATCAGTGACTGGGTACAGGCCGACCGTGCCTTGCTGCGGCCGATCATTGAAGCCTCTTCGCATCAGTACGCCCGGGAAAAAGGCATTACCCCGCGTGATTGCAGCAAGGAATCCTGAGGCATCGCAGCGACCCGGACGCTTGCGTCCGGTCGCTCCCTGAAGAGGCGAAAAGCATGACCACGCAAGTGCCGATCCTGCAGATCGACGACATTGAAGTGCTCTACGAACAAACCATCCTGGCCGTGCGCAGCGTGTCGCTGAAGGTGGTGAAAGGGCAAGTCGTGGTGCTGCTGGGCGCCAACGGCGCAGGCAAAAGCACGACCTTGAAGGCGGCCTCCAACCTGGTGCGCGCCGAACGGGGCGAAGTGGTGCGGGGGCGGATTGTGTATCAGGGAAAGGAGGTGACCCACAGTGCGCCTCACACGCTGGCGGCAAACGGATTGGTGCAGGTGCTGGAGGGCCGGCATTGCTTTGCCCAGTTGACCGTGGAAGAAAACCTCTTGGCCGGCGCCCTTGCGCGCCAGGTTCCGCGGCGCCAGCTCCTGGCCGACCTGGAGTGGGTCTACGCGCATTTTCCGCGCCTGAAATTGCGGCGCAAGAGCCTGGCCGGCTACACCTCGGGCGGCGAACAGCAGATGATCGCGCTCGGGCGTGCGCTGATGGCCAAACCACAACTGGTGCTGCTCGACGAGCCGTCGATGGGCCTGGCGCCGCAGATCGTCGAGGAAATCTTCGAGATCGTCCGCCAACTCAACCAGCGCGATGGCGTGAGCTTTTTGATCGCCGAACAGAACATCAACATCGCCCTGCGTCATGCCCACTATGGCTATGTATTGGAAAGCGGTCGCGTGGCCAGTGAAGGCAGCGCCGAACAACTGGCAGCCCGCGGCGATCTCCAGGATTTTTATCTGGGGACGCGGGCTAGGGGGCAGGAAGCTGCCGGGATTGAAGAGCAGCGCTGCCCATAAACGAGCACACCGCCGAATTGCTTTTGTGGCGAGGTAGCTTGCTCCCTCGCCACGGGGAAATTCAGGTAGACAGGTTGACCACCCGGCCATCCCGTGTGTCCAGTGCCGGGCGCCGTCGATTGACCACCAGCTCGCCAATCCGGATCAGCAGCGTGCGCGTCACATTGCGACTGAGGCCCAACAGACTGGCCGTATGCACTTGATTGCAATTGGCGTAGCGGTAGGTGGCGCGCAGTAGCGCTGCTTCGACCTGCTCATGAAGGTTGCCGTGCTCCTGCTCGAGCAGTTTTTCAAAGGCTTTTTGCAACAACGCCTCTGCGTTTTGTGGGACGCATTCCTGTGGGTTGTCCTGACGTTCGATGCGAAAATTCGACAGGTGCAGGTCCTGTTCGCCAATCACTTTGTTACGGCAAATCAGCAGTGTGTGGTGAATGACGTTTTCCAGCTCGCGGATATTGCCCGGCCAGGAATAGTCGAGCAGTTTGCGCTGCGCCTGGGCGTCCAGCGTCACCTCGCCGTGACCCAGCCGGCGGCTGTACTCGGCGATGAAATGGCGGATCAACGGCAGGATGTCGCCGGGTCGTTCGCGCAAGGGTTTGAGGACCAGGCTGACTACGTTCAGGCGGTAATAGAGATCTTCGCGAAAGTGTCCGGCGTTGATGGCTTTTTCCAACTGCACGTTGGTGGCCGCCAGTACCCGCACATTGATCTTGATGCTCTTGCGCGAGCCCAGGCGGACCACTTCACGTTCCTGTAGTACCCGCAGCAACTTGACCTGGATCGGCAGCGGCAAATCACCGATTTCATCCAGGAACAGCGTGCCACCGTCGGCCTCCTCGAACCAGCCGGCCTTGGCCGTCAATGCGCCGGTGAAGGCGCCTTTTTCATGGCCGAACAGCTCGGCTTCCACCAGTGTTTCGGAAAACGCCCCGCAGTTGACCGCAACGAACGGCTTGTCGCGGCGAGTGCTGAGGTTGTGCACATGGCGGGCCACCAGCTCTTTGCCTGTCCCGGTCTGGCCGATGATCAATACACTGGCATCGCTGGGCGCCACTCGTTGCAGATGCGCCAACAGCGCCTGGGAAGTAGGGTCTTCAAAGACCTGGGCCGTGGCGCGAATCGAGGTGGCCAGGCTGGGCGAGGGAGGAAGCGTGAGGAGCTGCATGACGGTGGCCCGTTAATGAGAGTGCAGTGACTGATGGTGAGTGCCAACGCTCCTTGATGGCATCACCGCGCGGAGCCATTGGGCTTAAGACTTAATCTAAATGATCTAAAAAACAGATCACAAAGAACTTTAAGTTATTTGCTTAGGGCTTCATCTGCATATGCGCACTATCCACCGATACGAATACGCGGCGTGACGGACATGCCCACGCGCAATTTCGCCGCCACCGGCTGGTCGGGGTCGATGCGAATGCGCACGGGCAAGCGCTGGACGATCTTCGTGAAGTTGCCGGTGGCATTGTGCGGCGCCACGGCGGAGTAGCTGACGCCACTGGCCGGCCCCAGGCTTTGTACCGTGCCTTCCAGCACCTCGCCCGGCAAGGCATCCACTTCGATATCGACGACTTGTCCCGTTTCTACGCGCGCCAGTTGCGTCTCGCGGAAATTGGCGGTGATGTAGACGGCGTCCAGCGGAACGATCGCCAGCAAGGGTTTTCCAGCATTGACGAAAGCACCGACGCGTACCGATTTCTGCCCGATCGTGCCACTGATCGGTGCGGTGATGCGGGTATAGGATAGTTTCAGTTCGGCGATGGCTTGCACCGCCTGCGCGTGGGCCTGGGCCGCTTTGGCTTTTTCCAGGTCGGCCTTGAGGATATCCACTTGTTGCCGGGCAGCCTGCAGACCGGCCTGGCTCTTATCCTGGCTGGCCAGTTGAACGCTCAATTGCGCTTCGGCCTGCTGCTGCGCTTGCACGGTTCCCGAGCCGTCGGTGGCCAGATTGCGATAACGCGCGTGATTGGCTTTGGCCAGCTTGACTGCCGCCTCGTCTGCGGCTACCGCTGCTTGGGCCTGGCGTATGGCGGTTTCCTGTTGGATCAGGTGCGCTTGCAGGCTGGCGATGCTGGCCCGGGCGCTGGCGACCTGGGCTTTCGCCGCGTTCACGGCTGCAACGAAATCACGGTCGTCGATGGTTGCCAGCAGGTCGCCTTTCTTCACCGGTTGGTTGTCTTCGATCAAGACCTTCTCGACCGTGCCCGACACCTGCGGCGCTACTGTGGTGAAGTCAGCGTGGACGTAGGCATCGTCCGTAGACTGTATCGCGGCGCTGGATTCAGGACGGTTGAAATACAGAACAGCGCCGATGGCCGCGGCAAGCAGCACGGCACTGATGATCTGGGCTTTCTTCGGTAATGCCATGATGGTCACCCGTGTGAGGAGGAAGGTGATGAGGCTGCCTGCATGACCGGTGCGGGGATGTAGGTCAGACGCAACACCAGAGGAATCAACAGCAACGCCAACAGGCCCAGCACGCGATAGGCATCGGCGATCGACAGCACCAGCGACTGCTGGCCGATAATGCTCATCCATTGCGCTGGCCCAGGCACAGACGCCAGGCTGTTGTCTGCCAGTGCCCCGTGGTCCAGCAACATTTCTCCGTGAAAGCGACCCCGCACGGTCATGAGCTGGCCAACCACCGCAGCACCGGCCAGCGACCCGAAGGCGCGCAACGTGTTGATCGTGCCGGACACATAGGGCCCTTCGGGGGGCTGCACCACGCTGGTGATCAGGAACAACATCGAGACCACCGCCATGGGCTGTCCGAGGGCTTGCAGCGTTTGCGCCATGACGAACTGGTCGCGGTTCCAGTCGCTGGTCAATTGCGCGCCGCAAAGGCATGCCAGGGCAATCAGGAACAGCCCCAGCGCGAATACGACACGCGCATCGACCCACTTCTGGTACAGCAACAGCGCCACAAGAGGTCCCAGGATCAGTTGCGGCAACGCCACGATCAGCCCGATCGGCGCCATCTGGAAGACGCGATAGTTCTGCAGTGGGCCGAGATAGCTGGCCGGTAACAGTGAGCTGGACATCAGCACCACCAGCAGCGCGAAGAACAGAGTGCAGCCCAGCCCCAGGTTGCGGCGTCCGAGGATCTGCAACTTGATGAAAGGCGAGGGGTGGTACCACTCCGTCAACAGGTAGACAGCCAGCAATGCCAGGCCAGCCACCAACGAAGAGCTGATCAACGGCGAATGAAACCAGTCCAGGCGCACGCCTTGATCCAGTGCGACGGTCATCAGGCCGAATGCCGGTACACCGCAGGCCATGCCAAACCAATTGGCTTGCCGAAAGCGTAGGGCCTGGATGGGTTCCTTCGGCAGCCCCCAGGCGATCAAACCGGCGGCGATGAAGGTCAGGGGAATGATCTGCCAGTACACCCAGCGCCAGTCCTGCAAGCCGTCCGTCCAGTGCCCGGCGAGCCAGATGGACAGGTTCGGTGCGAAGGTCGCAGTCATGGCATACAGCGCCAGGCCATACAGCCGTATGGGGGGCGGCAGGAATTTGAGTGCCGCCATCATCAACAACGGGATCGTGGTGCCGCTGGCGATGCCTTGCACAAAACGCAAGGTCAGCAACAGCTCCAGGTCGTGGATGAAGGGCAGGATCAAGGCGAGCAGGGTGCATGTACCGAGCATCCACAACTCGAGGCGACGGACCGAGAGGGTGATGGCAAACCACGCGGAAAAGGGCATGGCAATCAGCTCGCCGGCGCTGTATGCGGTGGTGAGCCAGGAGCCGTCGTCGAAGCCCAGGCCCATTGCGCCTCTCACATCTGCCAGGGCCAATGCGCCGACCCGGATATTCAACCCCGCCATCATGGCCGCGAGAAAAATGCCAACCAGGCCGACCAGCGGCCGTTTCGAGGAGGAAACTGGGGGCGCTGCGCTGGCCGCGACGGCTGTTGGCAACAATGCGATGCCGTTCATTGGGCAGCCTCCGAATTCCAACCGCCACCCAGGGACTTGTAGAGATTGACCACGGTGAGCGTCGCGTTGGTCGCGCTGGCATTGAGGCTGGTTTGGCTGGCAAGCAGGTTGAGTTGGGCCGTCAGTACACTCAGGTAGTCGGCGGCGCCTTGCTGATAACCTCGCTCGGCGGTGTGCAACGCCTGCTTGTTCTGTTCGTAGGAAACCAGCAGTTCATCGTGCTGACGCTGTTGAGCCGACCAGGCGTCCAGGGCATTGTCCACTTCATGCCAGGCTCGCAAGACGGTTTGGCGATACGCGAGCGCTGCCGTTCTTTGCCGTGATTCGTTCAGGGCCAGGCGCTGCATCAAACGTCCGCCCTGGAAGATCGGCAAGTAAACCGTGGGGCCGATGGAGAAGACCCGGGAGTCCCAACTGGCGAGATCGCCACTTTCGAAGGCTTCCACGCCGATTCGTCCTTTCAGGCCGATGCGTGGGTAGAAATCAGCCTTGGCCACACCGATGGCGGCTGTGGCGGCATGCAGCTGGGCCTCGGCGCGCAGGATGTCGGGGCGCCTGTGGGCCAGCTCGGACGGGACGCCCACCGGAACGCCGGTGGGCAGGGAAGGCAGGGGCAGCGCCTTGCCCAGTTGCCCATCGAGGGCGCGGGGCTGTTCCCCCATCAGCAAAGCCAGTGCATTCATCTGGGCGTTGCGACGTTGGTCCAACTCGGGAACCATGGCCTTGATTGTGGCCAACTGCGCCCGAGCGGACGAGGTTTCGAAGCGCGTCGCGACGCCATTACGCTCGCGGCTTTCAGCCAGGCCGAGGGTGCGCTGTGCGACCGTCAGGTTTTGCCGGGTGATGTCCAGTTGCGCCTGGGTTCCGCGCAATTGCAGATAGGTCCGCGCTACTTCGGCGGCCAGGGCCACCCGTGCGGCTTCGCGATCATAAACCGTGGCCTCCAGTGTCGCGGCAGCGCCTTCGCGGGCTCGTTGTGCACGGCCCCACAGATCGATTTCCCAGCTGGCATCGAAGCCCAGTTGCCAGAAATTCTCGGGGCCGGTCGGGGCACCCAGTGCAGCGAACTTGCCATGTTCGCTGAGGGCCTCACGGGTGTAGCTGGCATTGGCCCCTACGCTGGGCAGCAGCTGCGAAGCTGCAATGCCCAATTGCGCCCGGCTTTGTTCGATACGCTCGGCTGCCATCTGCAGGTCCAGGTTGCCCGCCAGTGCGCGCGATTGCAGCCCGGTGAGCACGGCGTCATTGAACAGCGTCCACCATTGGGCTGGCACCGCCGCGGCGGACATCGGGACGCCGCTTGCGTGCTCTTGGCGGGGCGCCAGCTGTACGGTGCCAAGCCCGTTCTCAGGTTTCACGAAGTCGGGACCGACGGTACAACCGGCCAGGAGGATCACGCCGATGAAGTTCAAAATGCGCTGGGGTAACCCAAAGAAAGCCGACATAGCCCGTTCCCCGCAAGGTGGCTGCGTCGCTCGACGAGCGTACGCCAGGGGTCAATGAATCAGCGATTCGCTCGCTGTAAGTGCATGGTATTGAGGGGGGCTTGCAGGCGCACTTCTACATCGGTTCAGTGAAACCATACGTCAGTGGAGGGGGATACATACCAAGGTATGTCGGGCGCGCAGATGGTGGGGCAACGATCTCAGTGGCGTTGGCGCAGGGCAGCTTCGATGCAGTTCAACAGCCGGTCGGTTTCACAGGGTTTGGGCAGGCAGGCAACCAGCCTGGGTGTGTTGGCGCCAAGGTGCGGGTAAGCGGTGATGAATATGGTGGGGATCTGAAACCCCATGGCACCGAGCTGCTCATGCAGCTCCAGGCCGCTCATCCCCGGCATCTGGATGTCGGAAATCAGGCAGTGCGTATCCGCCGGGGCGTTTGCGTCGAGGAAGTCCATGGCGCTGCAATAGGTTCGAACGTGATAACCGCTGGACCGTAGCAGGCTTTTCAGGGCTGTGCGAACGGACTCGTCATCGTCGACAACGGCGATAGTCGTCGTATTGCGCATCGGGGTGTCATGCATATCGGGTCGCTCGCAGCAGCGCCTGTCGTCATTACAAGATACGCGGTCTCATAGGCCGCAAAAGTATACCTAGGTATAGCTCGCTAAGACCAAAGGGTCGGTGTTGGATCCAGCCGTTTGCCCGCGGGCTCAATACAAAAAAACGGTGGCGAGTTAATTCGGCGTTCGCCAATGAAATCACTTGAAGGGCTTTCGTGAGGGGTTAATCTAGACATCGGCAACACGACCCGTTCTGGATCCCGACAGAGCCCCATCATGATCGGGTATCCAGCGCAGCCACGGAAGCCGCCCCATGGCGACGACATTGGCAACTGCGACGTGACACTGGACGCCAGCCCGACGGCAAAGTGCGGCAGATACAAACTACAGATTGCTTCCGTGCCGATGGATAACCACATGCAGATTTTATGGGACGATGGTGAACGTGTCTTCTCTCGGGAACTGCGTTCGGGTGTAGACGGCGATGGCAGTGTATTGGTCGCACGGCCCGCCGCCGAACAACCGCGTCCCGGCTGCCTTGGCCGTCTGGCCCACGAGTTTGGCCTGAAGGACGAGCTGGAGGGAACCTGGTCGGTGCGCCCGCTGGAGATGGTCCGCGAAGGCGCCCAGATGCAGTTGGTGCTGGAGGATCCAGGCGGCACGCCGCTCGTGCAGCTGCTGATTGCGCCCATGGAAACGGCGACTTTTTTGCGTCTGGCCATCAGCATTGCCGTGGCACTGGGCAAGCTCCACCAGCGCGGCCTCGTGCATAAAGACATCAAGCCCAGTCATATCCTGGTGAACTGCCTCGACGGGCAGGCCAGGCTGACCGGGTTCGGTCTTGCCTCGCGGCTGCCACGGGAGCGGCAGGCGCCCGAGACCCTCGCCGGTACGCTCGCTTATATGGCTCCCGAGCAGACCGGCAGGATGAATCGTTCGATTGATTCACGCAGTGACCTCTATTCCTTCGGCGTCACGCTCTACCAGATGTTGACCGGTTCGTTGCCGTTCACGGCATCCGACCCCATCGAGTGGGTGCACTGCCACATCGCCAAAAGGACCTTGCCGCCCTGCGAACGGATCGAAACCATTCCAAAGGTACTTTCTGACATTGTCATGAAGCTGCTCGCCAAGACCGCCGAGGAGCGCTACCAGACGGCCGCGAGTGTCGAGCATGATCTGCGGCGCTGCATTGTGGACTGGCGGCAACAGCAACGCATCGATGCCTTTGCGCTGGGTGAGCACGGCACCTCCGACCGGCTGCTGATCCCCGAGAAACTCTATGGGCGCGAGCGTGAGGTCGAGACCCTGGTCGCTGCGTTCTCTCGGATCGTTAACAGCGGCGCGCCGGAACTGGTGCTGGTCACCGGCTATTCCGGCATAGGCAAATCCTCGGTGGTCAATGAACTGCACAAGGTATTGGTCCCGCCGCGGGGCCTCTTCGCCAGCGGCAAGTTCGATCAGTATCGGCGCGATATCCCTTACTCGACCCTGGTGCAAGCATTCCAGAGCCTGGTGCGCACGCTGCTGGGCAAGAGCGACACAGAGCTGGCGAGCTGGCGTGACGCGTTGCAGGAGGCACTGGACGCCAATGCGCGGCTGATGACCGACCTCATTCCCGAATTGAAGCTCATCATCGGCGAACCGCCACCGGTGCCGGCGCTCGCGCCCCAGCAGGAACAGCACCGCTTTCTGCTGGTGTTCCGCCGGTTTATCGGGGTGTTTGCCCGGGAAGAACATCCGTTGGCGCTGTTTCTCGACGACCTGCAGTGGCTCGACGCGGCAACGCTCGACCTGTTGGAGGATCTGCTGACCAGTTCGGATGTCCAGCACTTGATGCTGGTGGGTGCCTACCGCAGCAACGAGGTGGATGTCACGCACCCTTTGACCGGCAAGCTGCAGGCCATTCGGAACGCGGGGGGCAAGGTCGATGAGATCACGCTGGCGCCGCTCGCCAAAGTGCATATCGAGCAGTTGATCTGCGAGGCGCTCCGTGACGAGTTCAAGCGCATCGAGCCCCTGGCGCAGTTGGTGCTGGATAAAACCGCCGGCAACCCATTCTTCGTGATCCAGTTTCTGCAGGCGTTGGCCGATGAGCAATTGTTGACCTTCGATCATGACGCGCGGCAGTGGTGGTGGGACCCTGACCGCATCCATGCCAAGGGCTACACCGATAACGTCGTGGACCTGATGGTCGGCAAGTTGATCCGCCTGCCGGCCGAGACGCAGCAGGCGTTGCAGCAGCTTGCCTGCCTGGGGAACGTCGCCGGGCTCAAGGCGCTTTCCACCGTCCTGGGCATTCCCAGGACGCAGGTTCGCACGGTGCTGTGGGAGGCGATCCGCCAGGAGCTGGTGGAGCGGCGGGACGGCGCCTATGGTTTTGTTCACGACCGTATTCATGAAGCCGCCTATTCACTGATCCCCAAGGATTCGCGCGCCGAGGCCCACCTGCGAATCGGCCGGCTGCTGGCCGCGCAGACATCCCCGCAGGTGTGGGAGGAGGCGATTTTTGAAATCGTCGGCCAGCTCAATCGCGGCGCCAGCCTGCTCACCGACCCGGCTGAGCGGGAGCAATTGGCGGAATTCAACCTGATGGCGGGCCAACGGGCCAAGGCGTCGACGGCCTATGCTTCGGCGCTGAACTACCTCTCCACTGGGGCACAGTTGTTGGACGACGACTGCTGGGTGCATCGGCATGAACTGATGTTTGCGCTGGCGTTGAACCGGGCCGAATGCGAGTTTCTGACCGGACAGCTCGCTGTCGCGGACGAGCGCTTGACGGCGTTGTCGCATCGCGCCGAGACGGTGATCGAACGCGCCAGCGTCGCCTGCCTGTTAATGGATGTCTATCTGCTCCTGGATCGCAGCGACGGCGCGGTCGCGGTCTGCCTTGCCTACCTGCGACACGTGGGGATCGAGTGGTCGGCCCATCCGAGCGACGATCAAGTGCGCCAGGAGTACGACCGTATCGGGGCGCTGCTGGGGGACCGGGCAATCGAGGAGCTTATCGACTTGCCGTTGATGGAGGACGCGACGTCCCTGGTGACCGTCAACGCCTTGAGCAAGCTGTTCCCGCCAGCCTTGCAGACCGATGCGAACCTGACGTGCCTGTTGATTTGCAAGGCGGTTACCCTGAGCCTCGAGCAGGGTAACTGCGATGCTTCCTGTGTGCTCTACGCCAACGTCTTCAGGGTTGTCGGGCGACGGTTTGGTGATTATCAGGTGGGGTTGCGCTTCGGTCAGCTCGGCTGTGAACTCGTTGATCGGCGGGGCCTGAAGCGATTCGAGGCGAGCACGTATCTTTGCTTCTCGAATTTTGCCGTGCGCTGGATGAAACCGGTGGGGCAATGCCGTGACTTGTTGCGCCGTTCGTTTGTCGCGGCGAACCAGATCGGCGACCTGCCGTATGGTGCCTATGCCGGCAACAGCCTTACTTCCGATTCTCTCTTCGCCGGTGCCCCGTTGTCCGAGGTGCAAGATGAAGCCGAGCGGGGCCTGGCGTATGCCAGAAACGTACGCTTTGGCCTGGTGGTTGATTTTATCGCCACGCAACGGGGGCTGATCCGGATGCTCCGGGGCTTGACGCCAAGCTTTGGCAACCTCGACGACGGCGAGTCCGGCGAGGCGGGCACCGAAGCTCACTTGTCCAGCAACCCGGATCTGGCATTGGCTGAATGCTGGTACTGGATCCGCAAATTGCAGGCCCGCTACATGGTCGACGAGCCTCAGGCGGCGCTGGAAGCCGCCGCACAGGCGCAGCGGCTGCTCTGGACTTCCCACTTGTTTTTCGAAGAAGCCGAGTTTCATTTCTATGCTGCCCTGGCTCGGGCCGCCCACTGCGATAGCATCCCGGTGGACGAGCATGGGCAGCACTTGCCCGCGATCGTTGCCGACCAGCAGTGGCTCCAGACCTGGGCACAGCAGTGTCCGGAAAACTTCGCCAGCCGTGCCGCGCTGGTCGCTGCTGAAATCGCTCGGGTTGAAGGACGCGTGATCGACGCCGAATTGCTTTACGAACAGGCGATCGATACCGCGCAAGAGAGTGGCTTTGTACACATCGAGGCGCTTGCCAACGAACTCGCGTCACGCTTCTACGCGGCGCGGGGCTTTGGGAAAATCGCCCGGGTCTATTTGCAGGATGCCCGTTACGGTTACCAACGTTGGGGCGCCGAGGGCAAGGTGCGGCAACTGGAGAACAAGTATCCATCGCTGAGGGCCGAGGAGCCTGCACTCGGCCCGACGACAACGATGGCAACACCGGTCGAACACCTGGATCTCGCCACGGTACTCAAAGTCTCCCAGGCGGTGTCGGGAGAAATTGTCCTGGAGAAGCTGATCGATATGGTGATGGGCACGGCGATCGAACAGGCCGGCGCCGAACGCGGGCTGTTGATTCTCCCGGACGCTGGTGAGTATCGGGTTGTGGCGCAGGTGACCACCGGCGACAACGCAACGCAATTGCACAATGTCCCGGTGAGCGCGGCCCTGTTACCGGAGTCGATTTTTCACCAGGTCCTGCGCACCCGGGAGAGCGTTTTTCTTGACGATGCCGTGAGTGCGTCGCCGTTTGCCGCAGACCCTTATATCCGTCAACACCGCGCCCGTTCGATCCTCTGCGTGCCGTTGATGAACCAGGCCAAGCTCGTCGGCGTGCTCTATCTGGAAAACAACCTTGCCGCCTGCGTGTTCAGTCCAACCCGGATCGCCGTGTTGAAGCTGGTGGCCTCTCGGGCAGCCATCTCGCTGGAAAATGCCCGTTTGTATCGTGAGGTGGCTGAGCGCGAAGCGAGGATCCGGCGTCTGGTGGACGCCAACATCATTGGGATTATCTTCTGGAATGCCGACGGTGAGATCATCGAGGCCAACGAGGCCTTTCTGCGCATGGTGGGCTACGAGCAAGCAGATCTCGCCTCGGGTCGCCTGCGCTGGAGAGAGCTGACGGCCCCGCAGTTTCTTGAACTCAGCGACCGTTCATTCGCCCAGGCTCTGTTGACCGGGCATGCCCGGCCTTTCGAGAAGGAGTATGTGCGCAAGGACGGCAGTCGCCTGCCGGTCATCGTCGGTTTGGCGATGTTCGAGGCCAGTAGCAGGGAAGGGGTGGCCTTTGTACTGGACCTGACCGAGCGCAGGCAGGCGGAGGAAAAAATCCGTGAAAGCGAGCGACGTTATCGCGAGGTGCAAACCGAACTGGCCCACGCCAACCGCGTCGCGACCATGGGACAGTTGGTGGCGTCGATTGCCCACGAAGTCAACCAGCCGATTGCGGCGGCCATCCTCAACGCCGATGCCGCATTACGCTGGTTGAACGCCCAACCGCCCGAGATCGAAGAGGTCCGGCAGGTCCTGGGCCGTCTCATCTTCGATGCCAATCGAGCGGCGGACGTGCTGGGCCGCATCCGTGGGCATATCCGCAAGGCGCCACCGCAGAAGGGGCTGGTAGACATCAATGCGGCGATTGGCGAAATGATCGACTTCACCCGTGGCCAGATCAGCAAGAGCGGTGCCTCGATACAGACGCAACTGATGGACGACTTGCCCTCCATCGAAGGTGACCGCGTAGAGCTGCAACAGGTGTTGCTCAACCTGATCATGAATGCGCTCGAGGCAATGAGCGGTGTCAGCGAAAGCGAACGGCAATTGCTCATCTGCTCGACACTGGATGTTGCGGGTTGCGTGGTCGTGAGTGTCAGTGACACGGGGCCGGGGTTCACCTCGGACAGTACCGATCTGGTCTTCACTTCGTTCTACACCACTAAACCCGCAGGCCTGGGGTTGGGCTTATCGATCTGTCGCTCGATCATCGAATCCCATGGCGGCTGTTTGATGGCCCGCACCAATCCACCTCGCGGTGCCACTGTTCAATTCACGCTGCCCATCGCCGCATTGAGTTCAACGACACCTGCTTGATTAATACTTAGGTTTAAGACCCGTATATCAACGGGTCACTTAAATCAGTCCCATGTACAAATGAAACCCTGCAACCCCGGCGATACAGTCTCTTCAAGGGTTGCGGAGTTTCTCTCATGAATAATCTAACCGCCGTTGCAGTGGATAAATTTTCATCCCTGCGTTGCATTGCGCTTATTTGCCTGGCACTCATGACCACGAGTGTCTTCTATCGCTTGAGCGCACCAATGCCCCAAAACCAGCGACCTGTTGAACCCCGTCACTGGGGCAAATTGCCGAAGGGCTTGCTGGATGTTTCATTGAAACTGGTCAACCTCGAGCAAGCCCCAGGCGGCGTGCCTGTAGGGGCGCACCTGGTCAGTCCACGCAGGTTCTACCTGCACCACGGCATCTACCTCGGCGGCGCAGAAGTTGCGCACTATTCGGGGTTCAGCGGCGCTCTCAAGTCAGGTCCTATTGAAGTCACCGATCTCGAACACTTCGCCAACGGCAAGCCCGTGTGGATCGTTGATGGGCAATTTGAATATTGCGCCGAAGAAGTCGCCAATCGGGCGCGTTCCAGGTTGGGCGAAGAGCAATACAGAATCTTCTCCAATAACTGCGAGCACTTTTGCAGTTGGTGCACCACCGGCGAAAGCTACAGCGCTCAAATCAACGCGTACTTGCATCGCCCGCGTTATCTTCTTGCGCTGATTTCAGCCTTGGAACCCCAGCTTATTGCATAGCGTGTGCTTGATCGGTCGGGTCGTTGCTTGCGCACTTTTCCAGCAAAAGCGCTGTGCTACACTTTTTTCGTCCATCCCCCAAGAGGATCGTGCATGAACGGCAATCCCCCATCCAATGAGCCGGGCAGCAAGGATTCAATAGTGTTCGTGGTGGATGACGATGCCTCAATGCGCGATGCATTAAGCAATCTTTTGCGCTCGGTCGGGATGCGCGTCGAGACGTTCGCGTCCACTGCGGACTTTCTTCGCCAACCCAAGACCGAAGGCGCCAGCTGCCTGGTGCTGGATGTACGACTCCAAGGTAGCAGTGGCCTGGACTTCCAACGTCAGCTGGCGGGGTCGAACTCCACCATCCCGATCATTTTCATCACCGGCCATGGCGACATCGAAATGTCGGTCAAGGCCATGAAGGCCGGCGCCGTGGATTTCCTGGCCAAACCCTTCCGTGAACAGGACTTGTTGGACGCGGTGTCAGCGGCGCTTGAGGCTGACGTCAAGCGCCGGGCCGTCGAGCGTCAGCTTTCGGACCTGCATACCCGCTACGAAACACTGACGGTCCGTGAAAAAGAGGTGATGGCCCTCGCCGCCAAAGGCCTGATGAACAAGCAGATTGCCGGGCAGATGAACCTGAGCGAAATCACGGTGAAAATCCATCGCGCCCATGCGATGAAAAAAATGCACGCCAAATCCTTTGCTGACCTGGTTCGAATGGCTGAGTCATTAGGCGCCGGGCCAGGCCGCTGAGCAAAACGCCAGATCGGAATAACCGCTCATTTCCTCTGCAAAATACTTAACTGAGTAATCCTTAAAGCATTCATTTCGCCAATGACCGATTGGGTGCGCGCGTTTTTGGCCCAGGGCAGACGCACCAAACTGGGCAAGAGGCCATGCCCGATCTGGCGAGATCAGGCACAGAGGCGGCGTGTACAGGTAACTAACTCGGCAGGGAAGGCGGGTAACGTGGCCCAACTTTTCACCGCAGTGCGCAAGTTCGTGAGGGGTGGATCAAACATCTCGATGTGTCGCTTTCAGGAGGGGGCGAAAACCAGAAGCACCGACCGTTCCTCCGCGCGCCTCAAATGTCGACCATCAAGAGAACAAGAAAATGACCAGCCCCAGTTTCAAGGATTCGAACGGCCATTTGGCACAGGGCTTCAAGCCTCGTCACGTCACCATGCTGTCCATTGCCGGGATTATTGGCGCAGGTCTATTCGTTGGCTCGGGCCATGCCATCGCAGCCGCTGGGCCGGCCGTCATGCTGGCCTATCTTTTCTCCGGCCTGTTGGTGGTGCTGGTCATGCGCATGCTGGGCGAGATGGCGGTTGCCAACCCGGACACCGGCTCATTTTCCACCTATGCCGACCAGGCCATCGGCCGCTGGGCCGGTTTCACCATCGGTTGGCTCTACTGGTGGTTCTGGGTGCTGGTGATCCCCATCGAGGCGCTTGCCGCCGGTCATGTGCTGAACCAATGGTTTCCCGCCATCGATGCCTGGCTGTTCGCCTCGGTGTCGATCATTGCCTTGGCGGTGACGAATCTGTTCAGTGTGTCCAAGTATGGGGAGTTCGAATTCTGGTTCGCGATGGCCAAGGTCGTGGCGATCATCGGTTTCATTTCCCTGGGGTTCGCCGTGTTGATGGGCTGGATTCCCGAGCGTGAGGCCAGTGGCCTGAGTCGATTGATGGAGGCGCATGGCGGGTTTGCTCCCAATGGCCTGTCGGCGGTGGTGGGGGCCTTCATCACCATCATGTTCAGCTTCATCGGCACGGAGGCGGTGACCATTGCCGCGGCCGAATCCAGCAACCCCGCACAGAACATCGCCAAGGCTACGCGCTCGGTGATCTGGCGCATCGGCGTGTTCTACCTGCTGTCGATCTTCGTGGTCATTTCAGTGGTGCCCTGGAACGATCCGCTGCTGGCTTCAGTGGGTTCCTATCAGCGGGCCCTGGAGCTGATGAACATCCCCCACGCCAAATTCATGGTGGATGTGGTGGTGTTGATCGCCGTGGCCAGTTGCATGAACTCCTCGATCTATATTGCCTCGCGCATGTTGTACTCGCTGGGCCGACGTGGCGATGCACCGAAGGCGGTGGAAGTGACTTCGTCGGTCGGCGTGCCAAGGGCCGCAGTGGTCGCCAGTACCGTGCTGGGATTGGGTGTCACGTTATTCAGCTTCTTCATGCCTGCGGGATTGTTCCAGTTCCTGCTCGCCAGTTCCGGCGCCATCGCCTTGCTGGTGTATCTGGTGATTGCGGTATCCCAGTTGCGCATGCGGCGGATGCTCGCGCGCCAGAATGTGGAGCTGCCCTTGCGCATGTGGTTGTTTCCCTGGCTCACCTGGCTGGTCATTGTATTCATCTCGGCAGCCCTGGCCGTCATGATGGTGACGCCTGAGCACCGCAGCGAGGTGAGTACCACCCTCGGCCTGGCCCTGGTCATTTCCTTGATCGGACTGGTGACGTCGCGCCATTCGCCTCAGCCGCAGAGGGCTGCTTCCCTCGGTTGAACCGTTTCGTTTTGCCCGGTTGGCGTCACGTTACTGGCGCCAACAAACCCGCCTAAAAAGCCCGTTGCAGACGCAAAAGCCGTCGTCTTCAAGCGCGGCACTTCCGCCTGTCACCCACTTGCACGCCAAGCCCCGCGAACCGGCACTAACCCGCCGTTGCGTTGTCAGTAATTGGCGCTTGTAGGGACGAGGATCGCCCCTGTCAGCGGCACGTCAGCTAAATTGAGTTTTTCTCGAGCACCTTCGGGAAAAAGCCTTGCGATGGATTGCGTCCTGGACCGACTATTTCTCTTGCAGGCTGATTTCCTATGGGTTTTCTACTCGATCCACGCCATGACATTGATGCGGCTCTGCTCAGCTATCGTCGGGTGTTCGGTTCGCTGGCGCTGTTCAGTGGCGTGATCAACCTGCTGGTGTTGGTGCCCTCGCTCTACATGATGCAGGTTTACGATCGGGTACTGACCAGCCGCAACGAAACCACCTTGTTCATGCTTACCTTGATCGCCCTGGGCCTGTTCATGTTCAGCGCCCTGATCGAGTGGGTGCGCGGCCAGGTGATGATTCGCATGAGCGCGGGGCTGGACGATGCCTTGGGCGAGCGGATTTTCGACGCCGCTTTCGCCCGCAGCCTGCGTGAGCACAACGCCAACCCCGCGCAGGTGCTCAGCGACCTGGCGACGCTGCGGCAGTTGATCACCGGGCAGGGCTTGATCGCCTTGCTCGACGCGCCGTGGTTGCCGATCTTCTTGCTGGTGGCGTTCATCTTTCATCCGTGGTTCGGGGTGCTGACCCTGGTGCTCGCCTTGGTGCTGATCGGCCTGGCGCTGTGGGGCGAGCTGGCGACCCGGGCGCGCCTGGGGGAGGCCAATCGACTGGGCGTGCAGTCGTCGATCTATGTGAACAGCACGCTGCACAATGCCGAGGTCATCCAGGCGCTGGGCATGCTCGGGCCGTTGCGCCAGCGCTGGAGCTTGCTGCAACAACGCATCATTGCCGCCCAGGCCCACGCCAGCGACCGCAGTGCCCGTATCACCTCGACGACCCGTTTCGTGCGCATCTCCGGGCAGTCGCTGGCCCTGGGGCTTGGGGCGTTGCTGGTGCTCGAAGGCCAGCTGTCAGCGGGCATGATGATTGCGATGTCGCTGCTGCTGGGGCGGGCCTTGGCACCGGTGGAAATCGCCATCGGTTCGTGGAAACAGTTCAACTCCGGGCGCCAGAGCTACCAGCGCCTGAGCCAACTACTGACCCAGCATCCGCGTGATCGCCTGCGCATGCCCTTGCCCCCGCCCAGCGGCGCGGTGCGCCTGGAGCAGGTGTATGTCGGCCCGCCCGGGGCCACACAGCCGATCCTGCGGGGGATCAATTTCAGCCTGGCCAAAGGTGATGTGCTGGCTATTGTCGGCGCCAGCGCCAGTGGTAAATCGACCCTGGCCAGGGCATTGGTCGGGGTATGGCCGGCCATGGGCGGATCGGTGCGGCTGGACGATGCCGAGATCAGCCAATGGTCCCATGACGCCTTGGGCCCACACCTGGGCTATCTGCCACAGGACATCGAGCTGTTCGACGGCAGCGTGGCCGACAACATTGCCCGTTTCGGCGAGCAGGATGCCGACAAAATCATCGCCGCCAGTCGTCACGCCGGTATCCACGAGATGATCCTGAGGTTTCCCAAGGGTTACGACACGCCGTTGGGGCCCGGCGGGCTTGGTTTGTCCGGTGGCCAGAAACAACGCCTCGGGCTGGCCCGTGCGCTGTATGGCCATCCGACGCTGATCGTGCTCGACGAGCCCAATTCCAATCTCGATGAAGCCGGTGAGTTGGCGTTGCTGCAGGCCATCAACGCCCTCAAGGCCGCTGGCAGTACGGTGGTGCTGATTACTCACCGGCCGAATGTGCTGGCGGTGGTCGATCACATCCTGGTGCTCAAGGACGGCACCCAACACGCATTCGGCCCACGGGACCGGGTGCTCAAGGCTTTGATGCCAGCGCCCAGGCCGACCGCGGTAAGGGAGGCTGGCGGCGATGCGTGATCTGACTCCAGGTACACAAGCGTACAGCGAGCAGGGGCTGAGCGTACTCGGTGCCCATACGCTGCCCACCGCCAGCACCGACGCTG
Source organism: Pseudomonas sp. Tri1 (assembly GCF_017968885.1). Classification (NCBI taxonomy): domain Bacteria; kingdom Pseudomonadati; phylum Pseudomonadota; class Gammaproteobacteria; order Pseudomonadales; family Pseudomonadaceae; genus Pseudomonas; species Pseudomonas sp. Tri1. The sequence goes on from NZ_CP072913.1 coordinate 2,948,954, forward strand.
GCGGTGCCGCCCGCTATGGCGTGGTTTTCCTGGTCCTGGCGCTGGGCGGGGCGCTGCTCTGGGCCTGCCTGGCGCCGCTCGACCAGGGTGTCGTCGGCAGCGGCACCGTGGTGGTGGCGGGTGAGCGCAAGGCGGTGCAGTCATTGGTCGGCGGAGTGGTGGAAAAGCTGCTGGTCAGCGATGGCGATCGTGTCGCCCAGGGGCAGTTGCTGGTGCAGCTCAATACCGTGCAGGCGCAGTCGCAGCTGGACGTGACCTTGGGCAAGTTGCTCAACGACCGCAGCGTCGAGGCGCGGTTGATTGCCGAGCGCCTGGGCAGTGCCGAGATCCAGTGGCCGGCCGAGCTGCTGGCGCACGCCGACGAGCCGCGGGTCAAGGCGGCCATGGCCTTGCAGAGCCAGTTGTTCCTGACCCGCCGTGCGGAGCTGGGCAGCCGCTTGCAGATCATCGAGCACGAAGCTGTGGCGTTGCAGCAGCAGTTGCTTGGCTATGAAGGCGTCAAGCGTAACTACGACGCGCAGATGCGCTTCCAGCAACAGGAGCTTGAGGGGCTGCGTGATCTGGCCCGTGAAGGCTACGTTCCGCGCAACAAGCTGTTCGAAGCCGAGCGCAATGCGGCTCAATTGGCGGGGCAGATCGCTTCCGGCGTGGGCGATATCGGCAGGACTCGCCAGGCGATCAACGAAAGCCGGCTCAAGGCCTTGCAGGCGCAGCAGGAGTTCCGCCGCGACGCCGAAACCCAACTCAGCGAAGTGTCTGCCGAAGCGGCCGGCTATGCCGATCAGATTCGAGCGCTGCAGTTCGAAGTCGACAACGGGGCGATCCGTGCGCCTGTGGCCGGGCAGGTCATGGACGTGAGCATTCATACCGTGGGCGGTGTCGCGCAGGCCGGACAAACCCTGATGCAGGTGGTGCCGCTGGACGCGCCGATGGCGATCACCGCGCGTTTCGAGCCGCTGATGGCCAACAAATTGCGCCCGGGCTTGCCGGTGCATGTGCATTTCACCGCGCTGCAACGGGTGGATACACCGACCGTCATCGGCACGGTGACCACGGTGTCGGCGGACCAGTTGATCAATGAGCAGACACACCAGCCGTATTTCTCGGCCAAGGTCGAGATTCCCGCCGACACCGTCGCTTCGTTGCAGAGCGCCGGGCTGTTGGTGCGCCCCGGCATGCTCGCCGATGTCACGGTGGTGACGGGCGAACGGACCTTGATGAATTACCTGATGAAACCCCTGCGCGAACGCTTGCTTGCGGCCTTCAAAGAGGAATGAGCATGACCGACCGTTGCCGCTACCGCTCTCGTGTATTGCTAAGCCTGTATACCAGTTGGGCGGCGATCAATCCTGTGTGGGCTGGCGAAGGAGGTCTGAGCCTGACCGCCGCCTACGATGCCTCACGCCTCAACGATCCAACCGTGCAATCGGCCGCCCATGCCTTCGAGGCTTCGCGGCATGAAGAAGACATCGGTCGCGGTGGTCTCTACCCGCAAGTGTCGTTGTCCTCGCGCTATGGCTATGGCGGGCGTACCGACGGCGGTGACGACAGCGGCTACGTCAACAGTAACGATTACCAGGCCAACAACGTCACCCTGGCGGCGCAGCAACCGCTGTACGACAAGGGGCGTTGGGCGGCGTATCAAGAGGGCAAGGCCAGGGGGCAATTGGGCAGCCAGCTATTCGACGTCGCCGGCCAGACCCTGTTCGACCGGGTCGCCAAGGGTTATTTCGATGTCGCCCGGGCTGAGAACGAGATCAAGCTGATCGCCCAGCAGAAAACGGTCATCAATGGGTTGGTCACCCAGAGCAAAAAGCTCTATCAGGGTGGCCAGGGGGCGATCACCGATATCGATGAAGCCCAGGCCCGGCTCGATCTGGTGGAGGCCCAGGAGACCGAAGCCCAGGCCCGCCGAGTGGCGGCGTTGCGGGCACTGTCCGGTCGTGCCAGCGTGCCCATCGATGATATCCAGCCGATGCGCGAAGAGATTGCCGCCGGTAGCCCGATCCCGCCGGAGCAGGATTTGGCTTACTGGACGGCGATTGCCCGTGAGGCCAGCCCCGACCTGGCCGCGCGGCTGGCGGCGGTGAAAGTCGCCGAGGCCCAGGCTGACAGTCAGCGTGCCGGGCATTACCCGACCTTGTCGCTGACCACGCAACTGACCCGTCGGGAAACCCGCCAGTACCAAGAACTCGACCCGCGTCAGGACACCTACTACGTAGGCGTGCAACTGGATATTCCGTTGTATCGTGGCGGCGCGGTACGCGCCTCCGTGGCCAAGGCCGAAGCGCAATTGGCCGGCGCCCAGTCCGACTATGACGTGCAGCGGCAACAATTGGCCGAGGATATCGAAACCGATTATCTGGGTGTGGTGGCCGGGTTCGCCAAGAGCAAGGCGATGCAGCGCGCGGTGGAGTCCAATCAGCGGGCACTGACCTCCACGGAAAAAGGCTTCCAGGGTGGCGTGCGCTCCACGGTGGACATTCTCGATGCACAGCAACGGCTATTCCAGGCCCGTCGGGATCTGCTCAACACCAAACTCGACATGCTGCAAAGCTATGTCAGCCTGCACACCCACACGGGCCAGATGAACCGCGCGGTCCTGGAGCAGGTGCAAAGTCTGTTTTGAATAGCCCAAATCCCTGGATCCTTGTGGGCAGGGAATAAATCTCCTCGCCACATTGGTTCTCTGGTGAACCTCGATTTTTCAGGCTCAGCCAATCCCCTGTGGGAGCGAGCCTGCTCGCGATAGCGGTGGGTCGCTGCGCATCGATGTTGAATGTGCCGTCGCCATCGCGAGCAAGCTCCCCTCAGAAGATCTGTGCCAAACACAGGCTTTGTGTCCACTAAAGACCCATTGTGGGAGCGAGCCTGCTCGCGATAGCGGTGGGTCGATCAGCATCCATGCTGAAGACTCACCCCATCAGATCAGGCGGTAAAGTCGCTGGCGTGCAGCTCCTTGACGCCCACCAGTTCGAATTCGAACTCGGGGGTGGCGTCGGCGTTGGTACTGCCGTAGACAATGCCATCGGCAAAGCGCAGTTGGCCGGTGGCGTTAGCGGGGTCGAAGGCGTTGCTGCCGATGAACGTGAAGGCGTCGACAGTGGCGGTCAGCGGGTTGGCGTCCAGGCCGGTGAGGTCCAGATGATCACCCTCGGTGGTCTTGAAACCGTTGATCACATCGCGCAAAGCGCCGACGCCCATGTCCGACAACGCGCCAAACGCGTAGGTATCCGCGCCCGTGCCGCCGGTGAGGTTGTCGGTGCCTGCGCCGCCAATCAGCCGATCATCACCCGAACCACCCACCAGCGTATCGTTGCCTGCGCCACCGTTCAGAATGTTCGCTGCGCTGTTGCCCGACAGGCTGTCGGCGTAGGCACTGCCGGTGAGGTTCTCGATGAACTTCAAGGTATCGAGGCCGGCCCCCACGGTGTTTTGTTGCGCAGAGGTCGAGAGGTTTACGGTAACGCCGGCCAGGGCACGTTCAAACGAGGCCGTGTCGTTGCCGTCGCGCCCATCCAGTACGTTGTTGCCGGCACCAGCGAACAGCGTGTTGTCCAAGGCGTTGCCCGTGCCATTGGCGGCGCCCGTGCTGTCGATATACAAATTCTCGACATTGTTGCCCAGGGTATAGGCCGCCAGGCTGCTGTGGACACTGTCGATGCCGCCGGGCACCGCATTGCTGTTGGTTTCGATCACCGCGTCATCGGCGTTGTCGACGTAGTAGGTGTCGTTGCCATCGCCACCGCTCATGCTGTCGGCCCCTGCGGCGCCATCGATCACGTTATTGGCGGCGTTGCCGGTGATGAAGTTGCGCCGCTCGTTGCCGGTGCCGTCGATGTCCGATACCCCGGTGAGCACCAGGTTTTCGAGATTGGCGCCCAGGGTCCAACTGACCGAGGCTTGCACGGTGTCGATCTGCGAGGTCGAAGTGTTGGTTTCCACCACGCTATCGAACGCGTTGTCGACCACGTAGATATCGTTGCCATCGCCACCGGTCATGGTGTCGGCGCCGAGGTCGCCATCCAGCGTGTCGTTGCCCGAGCTGCCCACCAGGGTATCGTCCTGGTCGGTGCCGGCAATATGTCCGCCCTGGTTCTGTGCGTTATCGAATATGTCCTGCACGCTGTTGTTGTCGTTGGGGTTGCCCTGGAAGCCGAGGTCATCGGCGATGTAGTCGGCCAGGCGTTGCCCGACGATTTCCGCCGACTCCTCGTGCAGGTGCCAGACGTCGTCGGGATACACCAGCGGATCGACTTCATAGCGCAGGGGCAGGTCGGTGTAGTCCACCGCCAGCTTGACGTCGGCGCGCTCGGCGGCGATGGCCTCCTGGGCGGCACGGACGTAGCCGACACCCTCGACGATGGAGGCGATTTTCTCCTCCGAATAGCCACGGGCCCGGGCCGCATCCTCTTCGTAGTGACCGGTCTCCATCATGTACACGCTGAAATTGCCGAACTGGGCATGCAGGTAATCAAACACCTTCAGCGTCGCGGCCTTGTAAGCCGCAGCTGCCGCCGCTTTGTCCGTGGACCGAGCGATCTCTTGGGCGGCTTCCTCGCCCTGGCCCCAAATGATGCCCATGGTGACGTTATCGATCGATTGCAGTTCGGTGAGTTGCTCGCGCAGCAGCGTCACGGCCCGCAACAGCGCGGGCCCCGGTTGGTTGGTGTCGGTCAACCACCAGCACAATTTGAGCTCATCGGGCCCCAGGGTGGACAGGCCGTTGACCGTGCTACCGCCGACGGCGATGTCGATGCCATTGCCGTCGGCATCGGTGAACTGGCTGCGCACGTCATAGGTGGTGTACCGGTCCAGGTCATTGACCAGCATCGAGGTGCCGGACTGGTCGTCGTCCTCGGTCATGCGCAGCAGGCGCGCATTGGATTGGCCAAGGGTCGGCAGGTAGAGGATGTCCTGCTGGGCGCGTTCGCCGAACACGAAATCACTGGCGGTCAGCGTGTTGAGGTAGTTGCCGTTGAGGGCGATTTCAAAGCGATTGCCATCGGCGTCAGCCTCGGCGGATTTGATGTAGGTCTTGTCACCAGCCGCGTTCAGGGTCATGTACAGCGTGCCATTGCTGCCATCGCCAAGGCCGAGAAAGCCCAATCCTGAAACGTCGATTTTGTCGACGCCCACGGTGAAGTCATAGATCGTGTCGGTGGCGGTGACGCCGCCGGTGTCGTAGTCGCGGTAGCTGTCGAGCACGTTGGTGTAGCGGAAAGTGTCGGCACCGTCTCCACCGTACAGCGAGTCGCGTCCGGCGCCGCCATCGACAACGTCTGCGCCGGTGCCGGCCTTGATCGTGTCGTTGCCGCCGAGGCCGAGGATCAGGTCCGCGCCAGCCGTGCCATTGAGGGTCTCGGCGTTATTGGTGCCGGTGACGGTGTTGGCGGGGGCATCGGCGACGACCAGGGCGAAGCTGTCACTGACCGATGCGCCTGACGGATCGGTAGCCTTGACCAGCACGTTGTAATTGCCGGACGCAGTGCTGGTGGGCGTACCGGTGAAGGTCAGGTTGCTGGCATTGAAGCTCAGCCAGGTGGGCAGGGCGCTGCCATCGGCCAGGGTCGCGGTGTAGGTCAACACGTCCTGGTTGGCGTCGGTGAAGCTGTCGTGAGTCACGGTGTAGCTGAACGGCGTGCTTTCGGTGGCATTCTGGTCGAGGAGCGGTATGGCCACGACCGGCGCCACGTTGCTGGGTGTGTTCTGGTCGGCGAAGACAAAATGACTGGCGGTCAGGCTGCTCACCAGATTGCCCGCCAGCGACACCTCGAAGCGGTTGCCGTTGGCATCGACCGTGAGGTCCTTGAGGTAGGTGCGATTGGAGGAGGCGCTGTAGGTCACTTGCAGTGTGCCGTTCAGGCCATTGCCCAGGCCGGTGTAACCAAGTGCCGAGACGTCGATCTTGTCGGCGGCCACGTCGAAATCGAGGATCTGGTCACTGGCGCTGGTGGAGCTGGTGCGGTAGCTGTCGAGCTTGGAGGTATAACGGAAAACGTCGGCCCCCGCGCCGCCGGTGAGTTTGTCCACGCCGGTACCACCCACCAGGATGTCGTTGCCCGCTCCGCCGTTAAGGGTGTCGTTGCCGGCGCCGCCAAACAGTTGCTCGTTGGCCGCAGTGCCGGTCAGCGTGTCGTTGTTCGGCGTGCCGTTGATGATTGTTGGGGGCGCGGGTACATCCTGCACCGCGAGGGTAAAGCTGTCGCTGACGGTGGCATTGCTGCCGTCGGTCGCGGTGACCTGTATGGAGTAAGTGCCCGATGCAGTGTCGCTGGGCGTGCCGCTGAAGGTGCGGGTGGCTGCATCGAAAACCAGCCAACTGGGCAGCGCACTGCCATCGGCCAATTTGGCGGTGTAGCTGAGGCTGTCGTTATCTGGGTCGCTGAAACTGGTGGCCGGCACCACGTAGCTGAACGGGGTGTTTTCGGTGGCGTTCTGATCCAGCAATGCCGTTGCCACCACTGGCGCATGGTTGACCGTTGGCGAAGTGGCAAACACGAAGTTGGCGCTGGTCAGCGTGTTGAGGTAATTGCCGTCCAGCGCTACTTCGAAGCGGTTGCCATTGGCATCGGCCTCCAGGGACTTGATGTAGGTCTTGGTCCCGGCACTGTTGAGCACCAGGTACACGCTGTTGTTCTTGCCATCCCCCAGGCCGGTGAAGCCCATGGCCGAGAGGTCGATCTTGTCGGCGCTGACATTGAAGTCGGTGATCAGGTCACCGAGGTTGGCGCCGCCGGTGTTGTAGTTGCGGTAGCTGTCCAGGCGATTGGAAAACACAAAGGTGTCCGCCCCGGCGCCGCCGGTGAGGGTGTCCATGCCGGCACCGCCGTCGAGTTTGTCGTCACCGGCGCCGCCACTGAGGCTGTCGTTGCCCGCAAGGCCGAGCAGGGTATCGGCCGAATCGCTACCCAGCAGCGAGTCGCTGCCGCTGGTGCCGGTGACCACCCGATTGAAGATGAAGTTGCTGGCCGTCAGCGTGCTGGTCAGGTTGCCCGTGAGGATCAGTTCGAAGCGATTGCCGCTGGCATCGGCATCGTAGTCCTTGATGTAGGTGCGGTTGCTGCTGGCGCTGTAACTGACCTGCAAGGTACCGCCACGGCCATTGCCCAGGCCAGTGAAGCCGAGACCGGCGAGGTCGATCTTGTCTTGGGTGACATCGAAATCGGTGATGGTGTCATCGAAACTGGAGGTGGCGTTGCGGTAACTGTCGGATTGAGCGACGAAGCGGAATGTATCGGCACCAGCGCCGCCGGTGAGTTTGTCGATGCCCGCGCCGCCCACCAGAATATCGACACCGGCCCCGCCATTGATGGTGTCGTTGCCGGCCCCACCATAGAAAATCTCGCTGGCGGCGCTGCCCAGCAGGGTGTCGTTGCCCGCCGTACCTTGCACAGTGGTCATCGGTACCGTGTCGCTGACGTAGCTGCCATCGCCATAGACCAGCGTGGCGCCCTTGCTGGTGTGGCTGATGGTGTTGCCGATAATCGCGTTGCGATCGGTGCCGTCTTCGTTGCGTTCGGCGACGCCATAGGTCGACAGGTCGCTGCCGCTGATGATGTTGCCCTGGATGGTGTTATCGCTGCCGTTGAAGTACTTGCCGGATACGCCCAGGGTATCGTCGTAGGACTGGATGATGATTTCCGGTACGGCGCCGCCCAGGGAGTTGTTGTTCAGCGTGTTGTCGAGGATCTCGACGTGGTTGCTGCCGTAGATACGAATCCCGGCGCTGCTGTTGTCGTGGATGTCGACGTCGCTGACGGTGATTTCGCTGGACAGCTTGATCAGCACCCCTTCGGCGCCGTTGCCATACACCTCGCCACCGGTAATGGTGACGTTGCTGGGGGAGGGAATGTCCTCGCTGCCGCGCTGGACCACGATGCCATTGCCGCCGTTGTCGTAGGCGACGTTATTGGTCATGGTGAAATCGTGGGTGCTGGTGACGATGTTGAAACCGTGGCGGTCGTTGTCGTAGGCCACGTTGTTTTCGAACGTGCTGTCGCTGAGGAAGTCAGCAACGAAGCCGTCCAGGCCGTTGCCGTGGGACACACTGTTCTTGATGACCATGTTGACGGTCTGCTCGTGAGGGTCGAAACCGTACCCTGAGCAATCCTTGATCTCGACACTGTCGAGGGTGACGTTGGAATCGTAGCCTTCTTCGCCAGGGATGTAGCCGTTGAACCAGCCGTCGATCTTGCCGGTGGTGTTGTCGCGGTTGCCGTCGATGGTGAGGTTGCTGACCCCGAAATCGTGGGTTTCCTCGCCATAAGCCGAGCGGATGACCCCGGTGATCTTGGTGTCGGAACCATCAGCCACCTTGACTGTGGTTTCGCCCATGCCGTCGCCGTACAGATAGACGTTGCTTTTAAGCATCAAACAGCCGTCGGACGGTTCCTCGCCTGCCGAAACGATATAAGTCCCGGTCGGCATGTACACCTGACCTCCACCTGCCGCGGCCGCCGCATCAATCGCACTTTGTATCGCCGCCGTGTCATCGGTGATGCCATCTCCTTTGGCGCCAAAATCTTGTACGTTGAAAATCATGAGCTTATCTCCGTATCTGGCTAAAACCGCGCTAGATGCCAATATTCCATCGGCAGCCAAAGTGTTATGACCCAGCGGAGCGCAAAAGTTGTGACCGAATATCGGTGAAGTGTCAAAAAAACGGAGTAACTGATCAACGGTTGTGAGGTGTTTCAAAAAAGTAACGTTATGTTGACGCTTTCAGCGGCGTAATCCTGTGGGAGCGAGCTTGCTCGCGATGGCGGTGTGTCAGGTAACACTAATGCTGCTGATCCGGCGCTATCGCGAGCAAGCTGGCTCCCTCAGGGGGCGGTGGTGTGGCTTATACCGGACACACGCGTTCCTTGATTGGCATCAACCCCCTCGCACCGTCAGCGCGATAACCTCGTATAAACCGCCCGCTGAAGCAGGGTGGCCGAGGAGTCCCATGAGTTATCCGCTGTTTTTGACCCTGCACCTGTTCGCCGCGCTGGTTTTCATCGGCACGGTGTTTTTCGAGGTGTTGTTCCTGGAGAGCATCCGCAAACAATTGCCTGCCAAGGTCATGGTGCTGTTGGAGCAAGGCATCAGCCAACGCGCGCGCCAGTTGATGCCTTGGGTGCTGTTGGTGCTGTTCGGCGCAGGTGGCGCCATGGTCTGGCTACGCTATTGGCCGTTGCTGTCGTCGCCGTTGCAATCATCTTTCGGTTTGCTGCTGGGGTTGAAGATCCTGCTGGCGGGCAGTGTGCTGGGACACTTTCTCTGGGCCATGTGGTTGTTCAGGAGTGCCCGCATGAACGCCCGTTACGTGCACATCATCCACACCAGTGTGTTTCTCCATATGGTGGCGATTGTGTTGTTGGCCAAGGGCATGTTCTACGTCACGTGGTGAGCGATAACGGCGTGGTTCCAAGGCGCTTGATACAGGTCAAGGAGCCCCGGCGGGTAACGTCGGACACTGTCGCTGTGCTGCCACTCGGAGATTGTCATGTTCGACCTGTTTCAAACCCTCGGTGAGCGACCCGCGGGAAGTGCCCCGGCGGTGGCTGATGCCGATTGCCCGGTCGGCACGCGAAAATTCCATGGCGGCATCGGCTCGCTCGATCTGTTGCGCGGGTTGCGCGACAGCCGCCAGACGCGGCGCCCCCTGTCCCTTTCGGTGCATCTGCCTTCGCGTTTGAGACTGGCCTCGTGTTCGCCGTTGGCCAGCGTGTGCCGGTGCGGGGAAATCGAGGGCTATCTGCAACGCCTGACGTACGAGATGGGCCTGGTCGGCTGTCACCTGGGCGCGGGGCGGCGGGTCGAACAGTTTTGCCTGACCGGTGGCACCCCCGTGATCGCGCATTTGCAGAAGCTGATGAGCGATCTGCGCAAACGCTTCGACTTCTGCGAATACGACAGCGGCGATCACAGCATCGAAGTGGATCTGCACCACACCGACTGGTCGACCATGGGCCTGATTCGTGACCAGGGTTTCACCCATGTCAGCATAGGTGTGCCCGACATCGGTGCTGACTGTGATTTGCCGGTCGATTGCTACCAGAACCCGGCCCCGATTCATTCGCTGATAGATGCCGCGCGCACCTTTGGTTTTCGCTCGATCAACATTGACCTTGGTTATGGCCATGCCTGGCAGACGCCCCACAGTTTCGCCCTGAAGCTGGCCACGCTGATCGAGCTGGAGCCGGACCGGCTGCACGTTTTTGACTATGCCCGTGCGCCTTATCGTTACCGCTCGAAGAACGCCGGAGTGGCCGGCGCTTTTTGCAGCCAGGCGGACAAGGAGGCCATGCGGCGGATTTGCTGCGAGCAATTGATCGGCGCAGGTTATCACTACATTGGCCTGGGGCAGTTCGTCAGGGCCGACGATGACCTGGCGGTCGCCCAGGAGCACGGGCGCCTGCATCGCAATTGCCAGGGTTTTACCCGCCACGGTTGCTGCGATCACGTGGGGTTTGGCTTGTCGGCTGTCACCCAGATCGAACACCTGTACGTGCAGAACACTGACGATCTGCTGCAGTACTGTCAGCAGTTGGACGCCGGGCAGTTGCCGGTGTGTCGTGGCTGGCGATGTGAGGCGCAGGATCAGGTCAGTGCGACCGTGATCGAACAGCTTTCCTGCGACCTGGAATTGGATATCCCGGCCATCGAGGCGCGTTTTGGCTTGCAGTTTCGCGAGCACTTTGCGTCGATCTGGCCGTTGCTGGAGGTGTTGCACGACAAGGGATTGATTGAACTGTCGAGCCGTTTTATCGGCATCCTGCCCGCTGGGCGCCTGAATGTGGACGCGATCTGCAATCTGTTCGATCCAGAGCTCGATGACGCAGGCCCACACACTTTTGAAAAGTTGAACCCTTCATGAATGCTGCATCCGGTTTCAATCGTGCCCTGGTGGAAAAATACGACCGCCCGGGGCCGCGCTACACCTCTTATCCCACGGCCCCGCAGTTTCACCAGGCGTTTGCCATGGATGAATACCGCCACGCTGCCCAGCGCAGCAACCAGGCGCCAGTGCCCAAGCCGTTGTCGGTGTACATCCATATCCCGTTCTGCCAGAGCCTCTGCTATTACTGCGCGTGCAATAAAATCATCACGCGCAAGACCCACCGCGCCGCCGAATACCTAACGTACCTCAAGCGCGAGATCGCCCAGCAGGCCACCTTGTTCGACCGCTCGCGCAAACTCACCCAATTGCACTTGGGAGGAGGCACACCGACTTACCTGACCCATGAGCAATTGGCTGACCTGATGGACTGCCTGCACCAATCGTTCGACATGGATGACAGCGACGAGCATGAGTTTTCCATCGAGGTCGATCCTCGGACCATCGATGGCCAACAGATCCAAGGCCTGCGTCAGTTGGGGTTCAATCGCTTGAGCTTCGGCGTCCAGGATTTCGACGCGCAGGTGCAGGCGGCCGTCAATCGAGTGCAAAGCGTGGCGCAGGTGGCCGAGCTGGTGGCGGCGGCCCGCCTGGCGCGCTTCAAGTCTGTCAGTGTGGACCTGATTTATGGCTTGCCGCTGCAGACCATCGCCAGTTTCGATGTCACCTTGAGCAAGATCATCGCGCTGCGGCCCGACCGCATTGCCGCCTACAGCTATGCGCATCTGCCACAACGGGTGAGGGCGCAGCGGATGATCCGCCCCGAAGACATGCCGCCGCCGGAGCGCAAGCTGGAGCTGCTCGAGCTGACCATCAATCGCCTTACCGAAGCCGGTTATGTCTACATTGGCATGGACCATTTCGCCTTGCCGGACGATGAGCTGGTGCGCGCCCGCGCCCAGGGTACGCTGCAGCGTAACTTCCAGGGGTATTCCACCCACGCCGACTGCGATTTGATTGGCCTGGGCGTGTCCTCGATCGGCAAGGTCGGCGACAGCTACAACCAGAACGTCAAGGAGCTTTCCCAGTATTACGCCCGTCTGGATCAAGGCCTGCTACCCGTGCAGCGCGGCTATCGCCTGAGCGACGACGATCGCTTGCGACGCGAGGTCATCAGCGAGCTGATGTGCCATGGACGGGTAGAGTTCGGCCAGATCGAGGCCGAGCACGGCATTCGTTTTACCGAGTACTTCGCCGATGCGCTGGAGCGGCTCCGCGAGCAGGTTCGCGACGGCCTGCTGGACATCACCGATCAAGCGCTGGTGCTGCTGCCCCAAGGGCAATTGATGATGCGCAGCGTCGCCATGGCTTTTGACGCGTATCTGGAGGTCGACAAGACGGTCCAGTATTCACGTACGGTCTGACGACGCAGGTAAGAAAGAGCAGGGGGCATCGGACTGCCCTCGCTACAAGGGCTGGTGTTCGTCCCGATTCCCAGGTTCGCTAGGATCTTTCGCCGCCCGGGGTTCCGGAGATCGGAATCAAGTCGCGGATCGCATAGAAGCCTTGTACCAGGCGCTTCTTGGCCCGGTACTCGCACAGCAGCAGCAAGGTATCGGGCAACTGGGAGATCGACGAAGAGTGTTTGACCACCATTGTTTTACCTCCCGAGCGTAGGCGTACAAGTGCCCCTGGTTCGAATGTGCCCATCTGCAGTCACCTCACAGTCACTTTGTTTGTGCGTTCTACCCAACCCCCGCCCAGGGCCTTGTACAGGTTGACCTCGGCCAGCAACTGCGACAGCCGGTCGACGATCAGGGTTTGTCGGGCGCTGAACAGCGAGCGTTGGGCATCCAGGAACGTCAGGCTGCTATCCACGCCAATGCGATAGCGTCGTTCCGCCAAGCGGTAGTAGTCCTGGTTGGCCTGGACCAGATCGCGTTGGGCGATCAATTGGTCTTTATAGGTCTTGCGCGCCGCCAAGCCATCGGACACTTCCTGGAAGGCGGTCTGGATGGCTTTCTCGTATTGCGACACGCGGATGTCTTTCTGGATCTTCGAATAATTGAGGCTCGCCCGAAGGCTGCCGGCATTGAAAATCGGCAGGTTGATCTGCGGTTGAAATGTCCAACTGCCCGAACCACCCTTGAACAACCCGGACAGTTCGCTGCTCGAGCTGCCGGCATTGGCGGTCAGGCTGATGCTCGGAAAGAACGCGGCACGGGCCGCACCGATGTTGGCATTGGCCGATTGCAGCAGGTACTCGGCCTCAAGAATGTCCGGCCGCCGTTGCAACAAGTCCGAAGGCAAGCCTGCGGGCACTTCGCTGAGCAAGTCGGACGCCAGTGGGCGGCCGGGCAGCTCATCGGCGACGGACGTGCCCACCAGTAACGTAAGGTTGTTGAGGTCCTGGGCGACCTGGCGCTGGAATTTGGCCAGGCTGGCCCGGGCGCTTTCCACCGACGTGCGTGATTGGCTCAGGTCCAGCGCCGAGGCGGTGCCGACCTGATTACTGCGTTCGGTCAGGCGCAAGCTTTGCTCGTAGGACTCTAGCGTGTCGCGAGTCAGGGCCAACAGTTCCTGATCGGCACGCCAGGTCAGGTAGGCGCTGGCCACGCTGGCCACCAGACTCAATTGGCTGCTGCGGCGGGCTTCTTCGCTGGACAGGTAGACCAGCGAGGCCTCATCGCTGAGGCTGCGTATTCGCCCGAACAAGTCCAGCTCATAGGCACTGATCCCCAAGGTTGCCGAATACGAGCTGCTAATCCCCGGGGCGCCGGTTCCCGTCAGGTCGGCCGGCAGCCGCTGGCGTGAACCTGTGCCACTGGCACTGATCGCCGGGAAAAGGTCCGCCCGCTGAATCCGATATTGCGCCTGGTACGCCTCGACGTTCAGGGCGGCCACGCGCAAGTCGCGGTTGTTGACCAGCGCACTGTCGATGAGTTGCTGCAGTACTGGATCCTGGAACAAGTCGCGCCAACCCTGCTCAGCCGCGATAGGGCCCGAGAGGGCGGGGGCATAGGCGGATGTCTGCGGATATTGTCCAGCTATCGGTGCATCGGGGCGTTGGTAGTCCGGAATAAGCGAACAACCACCGAGCATGAATGCCGCGGCCGCCAAGGGGCTCAAGAATCTACGCATCGACCTGCCTCATCGTGGTACCCGTTCAGGTCCCGCAGGCGCGGGTAGGCGGGTTCTGTTGGGTCCGCGCTTGCCCGCCGCGCGTCGTCATGATCCGATCATCCATTTCGCCAGCCCATGTCGCCCGCTGACACCCAGCTTGGCGGCGGCACGTTTGAGATAGGTTTCGATGGAGCTGTTCTTGACCCTGAGCTTTTCTGCTATTTCCGGTACGGTGCCACCGGCCAGCAATCCCAGGCACACTTCTTTTTCCCGCACCGAAAGGGTCACGTCGCACGGGCTCAATCGCTCATGGAAGTCACGCTGCAACTGGGTCTGGTCGGCGGCATTGAGTGATTGGCTCGCAGCGCTGCCAGGGGTCTTGAAGCAAGACTGCCGGTTGAGGTGCGCATGGCGCTCCGCCAGCGGCAGCAGGGTCTCGGAGAGGTATTTCAAAAAGGACAGTTCCTGGAGGGAAAAGTCGCGTTGTATCTGAGAACGATGCAACGAGATCACACAACGACGATTGGCCTTGCGGGAAATCAGATTGCATTGATGGGATGTGCCGAGGCAGGTATTGCCTTTCTCGTCCTTCATCCGGGCGTTCAGGTGAATCAGCAGGGCGTCATCCACCTCCAGCACTCTTTTCACCAAAGGGTGATCGTTGCGCTGTACCGCACTGGTAGGGCAAGCCGATTGCATTTGCGCGTGTTTCTCTAAGCCCGCGTGCCCCAACAACTGGACATCGAGGACGTTCGATTGGGTATCGTCGACTGTCCACTCACTCAATTCGAGTCGACTGACCGGCACGGATGTTTCGATCATCTGGTGCATGTTGGTCAAGAAACTCTCGTGCCCGACACTTGAAATCAGCTTTCCTAGCTCTACGTAGAGGTGCGATTTCTCGGCACCGTCAATATACGCATGTCGATTCATTATGCTTATCCTGCATACTGCGAAAAAGCTCTGCATCTCAGTGATTGTTGACGGAAGAAAATCCGACCGCTTCTCAAAATGCTGAAGCCTCTTCTGGATTTGATACCTGGGGTCAAATATCACCTGTGAATCCATTCACAAACAACGGTTCAGCTGGTAGGGCTATTAAGCGTTCCAGTGTAGGAAAAGTCTGTAAGGGAAAACAGGGACATTCCGGGTCAGAGGGGGGCAGTTTGGGTGATGCCTCCTTGAAGAAATTTGACTCTTTGACGAAAGGCTTTTCCTCGGAACGTGAATGCAACGGGGGGATTGATTCTGAGCGTCTATCCGTAGAATTTTTATTAAATCAATAGCTTAGGTTCTTTTCTCGGCCCGGTGAGGGCGTTCGCCATCTGCTTTTTTGACGGCCCTGACGGTAGAGATTTTCTGGCAAAAATGCCCGGAATCCGGCTTCAAGCTATGGCGAAAGATGCTGATCTTCTCGATTCTCGTTTATAAAAAATGTCGTTTTCTGTCTATATGGGAGTCGTTTTTTGTCATTGACTCATCCCGGGCGCGGGCGACCAGACGCGCTTTCACATCGTCCGGCCCAGGTCGGTGACTGATCCCCTTGATGGTTTATGCGCAGGGCTTGAATGACAGGATGTCGATATTCTTTTTACGCAGGCTGCTTTGCGGGGTCAGGCGGAAATACCATTCTCGAAGCCAACAGGTGAGCGTCGACTCGGCCTGTTCGATACCGCTCATGAAGCGAGCGGCGTTGACGATCCCATTGGCCCGGGGGTGTCGATACGCCTGGTAATGCAGCAGCGCGGTGCGCAGCTCCGGCGTTCGGGCCAAGCGATCGGCCAGTACCACGGCGTCTTCAATCGCCTGCGCCGCGCCTTGGCCCAGGCTGGGCAGCATGGGATGAGCCGCATCACCTAACAGCACCACATGGCCGTCACAGAATTGCTCCACGGGATGGCGATCCCGGGCATGCATTTTCAATATGGCATTCTCGGGTGTCGCCTCGATGGCCGCCATGACTTCCGGCGCCCAGCCGGCGTAAGCGCCGAGCACTTCCTGTTTACTGATATTGAGCGCGGCATCCGCTGCGTTTTTATGGTTGCAGGTCCCCCACCAATACGCCTGGCCGTCCCCCACATCGCAGAGCCCGAAGCGCTTGCCACGCCCCCAGTAATGCGCCACGTAGCCGTCGGTCATGACCGGATGGCTGAAGGGCGTGACCGCCAGCCAGGCGACATAACCCGATGGGCGGGTGGGTGTCTCGCCAAGCATCTGCTGGCGGATCACCGAGTTCAGGCCATCTGCACCGATCAGCAGATCAGCTTCCTGGCTGCTGCCATCTTCGAACTGCACCGTTACGCCATCCGGGAGATTGATATATCCCACGCAACGCAATCCGGTCGTCAGGGTGTCAGGTGTGAGTTGCTGCGCCAGGGCACGCAGCAGCAGGGGACGCTGGATATTCACGTTGGGGTGGCCCAGCTGTTCGCCGATCTCGTGGATAGGCATGCTGGTGATGGGATCGCCGTTTTGTTTCTTGAAGAAAAACTGGCGGATCACCTGGCCTGCCTGCTCCACCGGAACGTGGGCGTCGATCGAGTGCAGCGCCGCCATGGCATTGGCCATGATCGATAAACCGGTGCCGCCGGTACGCAGCGTCTGGGCCGCCTCGAAGACCTTGACCTGCCAGCCCGCTCGCTGCAGCGCGATGGCGGCGGTCAGGCCGCCGATACCGGCGCCGGCCACAATGGCTTTTCTGGGTTCTGTCATGTTGTTTCACCTGTATCTGGCCCGGAACGACCGGGCATGTGAGTCTGGCGGGGCAGCCAATCCTGCCCCGCGACTGTTCGGTAACGGTTATGCGAATGCCGTCACGGCCCCGGTATTCCTGGCCCGGGCCACGTCCATTCGGGACTTGATGAATTGGCCCACTCGCTCGATATGAGGTTCGCGCATCATGGTCAAATGGTCGCCCTCCACGGCGACTCGCTGTACCTGGGGCGCAATCGAGCGCCAGCCACGGTAGGGGTCGCGAAAGGCCGTACCCACCAGCTCATGGGGGGCTTGCAGCACATCGGGCAGCTCGACATCCGCCGCGAACAGCGTGATAGGCAAGTCCAGGGGCGGGAAGCGATAGTCCAGCAACCCTTGCCAGTTGGCATGAAACACCCGGAACAGCTGATCCAGTGTCGCCAGGGTGATGCTCTGGTCGAAAATGCCCTGGTCGATGCCGTGCTGCCTGATCGCTGCGAAGGCCTGGGAATCGCCCATGGAGGCGAAGTCCAGGGCGTGGTAGGCGTATTCCTTCTGCCCATCGCCACTGAGCAGTTCCCACATGAACCAATTCATGAACTCGGTGCGTTCTATCTGCACCTCGCCCTGCCTGACACGCACGATGGTGTCGAGCAAAAACACGTTATGCAGACGCCGCCCGCGCCGCTGCAACTCGCTCGCCAGCTCATACGCCACGACGCCGCCGTAGGACCAGCCGCCAATGTTCAGTGGCCCTTCAGGCGCGACCTGTTCAATGGCATCTGCGTAGTACTGCGCCTGGGCCTGTACCGATTGCAAAGGGGCGCGGGCATCCCATGTGCCCGGTGCTTGCAGTGCGTACAGGTGGACCTGGTCCTTGAGCACCCGCGCCAATGCCGCATAACACAGCACATGCCCGCCGATGGGGTGCACCAGGAACAATGGCGGCTTGCGCGTGGCGTTCTTGAAGTCCACCAGCGCACCGGTATCAGGGTGGCCGGTTTCAGTGTGCTGCAACACCTGGGCGAATTCGGCGATGGTCGGGGCCTGGATGAAGTCCGACAGCGACGGTTCCAGGCTCTGATGCCTGGCGAGCATGGCAACCAGTTGTACGGCCTTGAGCGAGTTGCCCCCCAGCTCGAAGAAGTTGTCGTAGACGCTGATGTCTTCCAGGCCCAGGGTTTCTTGCCAGTAGGCTTGCAGCAGGTCCTCCATGGCATTTCTCGGCGCGATGAACGGACGCAGCAAAGTGCTGTGGACTTCAATCTTCTGCAACCGCTGCCGGTCAATCTTGCCGGTAGGCCCGAGGGGTAGCTTGGCGATGCTGACCAGGGTGTTCGGCACCATGTAGTCGGGTAGTGCCAGGCGCAGTTCGGCCTTGAGTTGGTCCAGGTCCGGCTCGCGGCCCGGCAGGGGCTGGACGAAACCCACCAGATACCGACTGCCATCGGTCGCGGGCTTGTCGATGACCGCTACCTGCTGGATGTCGGCCCTGAACCGGGCGGAGCCGAGCATGGCCACTTCGATCTCGCCCAGCTCGACGCGATAACCACGGATCTTGACTTGTGCGTCACTGCGGCCCTGGTAGACCAGATCGCCTCCGGGCAGGTAGAAACCGATGTCGCCGGTTTCATACAAGCGCCGGGTCTGGCCAGCCAACTGGCGATAGACAAAACGTTCGTCGGTCAGGTCGGGTCGGTTCCAGTAGCCGTTGGCCAGGCATTCCCCTTCGATGAACAGGTCGCCCATGACTCCGACCGGGCAGGGGTTGCCCGCCGCATCCAGGACATGCATGTGCACCCCATCGATGGGCGTGCCAATCGACGGCATGCTCGGCCAGTTTGCCGTGGCGCCTTCAAGCGCCAGGCGGGTGACCACATGGGCCTCGGTCGGGCCATAGTGGTTTTCGACCCGGCAATCGCCGATGCCATCGATCAGTTCACGGATTTCGGCGGTGATTTTCAATTGTTCGCCGGCCACGTTGATCTGGCGCAGCGACACCGGCCGAATGCCCAGCTGCATGGCGACTTCAGCCAACCCCTGGAAGGCGACATAGGGCAGGAACAGGCGATTGACGTGTTGCGCGCTGATAAATTTCAACAACCGGATGAAGTCATAGCGCAGTCCCTCATCAATCATGACCAGTTCTTCGCCGCAAGACAGCGTCGAGAGAATCTCCTGGAACGATACGTCGAACGAGATGGGCGAGTATTGCAGCGTCTTCAGTGGTCCGGCCGGCTGCTGACGGTTTTGCCAGAGGATCATATTGGTCAATGCCCGGTGCGGCATCGCCACGCCCTTGGGGCGGCCCGTCGAACCGGAGGTATAGAGCAAATAGGCGTTATCGTCAGCCACGATGTCGGCGGCAATAGAGGCAACCCGTGCGTGACTGCGTACCAGGTTGGTGTCGAAGCCGGCGACCACACTGTCCCAGTGTCGGACGTCTGCCTGGCCGGCCAGGGTCATCGCCAGGTGTGCAGATGCATCGGCGAAGAGCACCAGTCCCGGTTGCGAGTCTTCGAGAATCAGCTGGATGCGCTCATTCGGATAACTCAGGTCAATCGGTACATACGCGGCACCAGCCTGTAGGACGCCGAGCAAGGCAATGATCAGGTCAGGCGAGCGCGGCATCATGATCGCGACCCGGTCGCCCTGGCCGATACCCTGCTGGTGCAGCCAACTCGCCAGTTGTGCGCAGGTATCTCCCAACTGCCGATAAGACAGGCGGGCCTGGCCAAAACTGACGGCGGTCTGCTGCTCGTGGCGGGCGAAGCTGTCCAGTAGCAGGGCCGACAGATTGTCAGGGGCAACTGCCGCGGCTGCCTGTGGCGTGGGTCGTTCGAGGCGCGGCAGCCAGGCCGGGATGCTGGGCTTGGCATCGGGGGCGGCGGTCATCAGTTCCAGTGTGCGCAGCAAGTATTCGGCATAGGCCTCGACCTGGCTCGTGGCGACACGCGTTGTGCAGTAGTCCATTTTCAACATCAGCGAACCGTTGCCAGGGTGGCGGCCCAGCGTGGTCAGCAAGTCATAGTTGCTGGCTTCGGTGGTTTCCCACTCGGTGAGAATTCCTTCGCCTTGGGCCAGCATGTCTTTGAGCACATAAAAATCGACGTAATTGAACACCACGTTCAGGGCGACATCGGTTTCGCGATGAATCAGTGCGAACGGATAGCGCCGGTGGGCGAACACCTGTTGTTCCTGGGCAATCAAGGCCCGGATGACCTCAAGCCAATTCTGGCCCTGGGCGTTGAAGCGCACCGGCAAGGTGTTGAGGAACAGGCCCAGGACCGAGGCAGCATCCTCGAACTCTGGCCGCCCATGGCTGATGACGCCGCACAACACTTCCTTTTGATTGGACATGATGGCTTGGGCGAAACCATGGGCCGTCAGCAAGACTGCACGTAACGGCAGGTCGTGGGCCCGACAGAACGCTTCGAGGCGGGCCAGCTCCGCTGCAGGCAATTCCCGATAGGCCGAGCGATGCGGCGTCGGATCCGGAGCGACCGCGTGGATCCAGCTGGTCATGGCGGCGGCAGGCGCATCGCGCAGGTATTCGCCCCAGAACCGGCGGTGAACATCGCTTGCCATGGCCGCCTGCTCCTGGGCAATGAAGTCGGCCGGCGTGGTGGTCAGGGCTGGCAGGGCGTCGGTTCCAGGCGCCGAGGTGTAGAGCGTGATCAAGTCGCGCATCAAGGTGGCGACGCTCCAGCCATCGAGGATCGCATGATGGAAGCTCAAGACCAGGTCGATTTCATCCTGCGCGACGAACACGCAGAACTGATACAGCGGCGCCCGCTGCCAGTCTTCGCGGTAACCCTTGCGCTCCTCCACATAGGCGGCAATGGCCTGGGCACGTGCGTCCGGGCTCAGTGAAACAACATCGATGACTTGCACCGGTGATTCGACCGTCGAATGCACCCGGGCCATGGGCACTTCGGCGTGGCCGATGTCGAATGACATGCGCAGGGCCGGGTGGCGCCGGATCAATGTCTCACAGGCGCGATCCCAAGCCGTTGCATCCCAACGCAGGCGCAGGCGATAGCGGAAGATGTCGTGATAGATCGCCGACTCCGGATGCATCATCGAGTGATAGATCATCCCGACTTGCAGCTGCGAAGCCGCAAACACATCATCGTACAGACCCGCGCTGGTCACGCGGATCTCTGCCGGCACCTGGGCAAAAGGTGCCACGTGCTTCAAAGGCAGCAGCGGGGTGGATGACAGGTCTTGCGTCTGTAGCGACTGGGCCAGTTGCGCGATAGTGGGGTGCTGGTAAATTTGCGCCAGGGTCAGCGCTATGCCTTGTTCACGTGCATGGATCTGCAAGTGAATGACCTTCAAGGAATCGCCGCCAAGCATGAAATAGTTGTCGTGGATGCCCAGCGTCGTGCGTTTGAGGTTTTCCTGCCAGAGGTCGGCCAGCGCCTGCTCCAATGCCGTGCGCGGCGCTGTGGTATCGGTACCCAGGGTGTCGGCAGGCTCGGGCAAGGCCTTGCGGTCCAGCTTGCCATTTACATTCAACGGCAATTGTTCAAGCTCGATCAGGTGCCTGGGCACCATGTAGTCGGGTACCTGCTGGCGCAAATCATCTTGCAGCGTTTGCGGTGACAGCTTGCATCCGGGTTCGCTCACCAGATAGGCGCACAAGTACGCATCACCTTCGGTTTCCTGGCGAGCGATCACCACCACGTCCTTGACGCCCTCGCAGGCGAGCAGGTGCGCTTCGATCTCGCCGAGTTCAATGCGCAGGCCGCGGATCTTCACCTGGAAATCATTGCGCCCCAGGTATTCGAGGCTGCCATCGGGCAGCCAGCGCCCCAGGTCGCCGGTCTTGTACAGGCGGGCCTGCGGGTCATCCCGGAACGGGTCCTGGATGAAGCGTTCGGCCGTCAGCTCGGGACGGTTCAGGTAACCTCGGGCGACACCCAGCCCACCAATATGAAGCTCGCCAGCCACACCAGGTGGCAGCAGTTGCAGGTTCGCATCCAGGACATGCATTTGAATGTTCGCGATCGGCTGGCCGATCGGCACGATGCCTTCGTGCATGTCGGCCCGGCAATGCCAGGCCGTGACATCAATGGCCGCTTCGGTGGGGCCATAGAGGTTGTGCAGCTGCACGTTGGGCAAGCGTTCGAAAAAGCGCTTCTGCAAGGCATGGGGCAAGGCTTCGCCACTGCACAGTACCTGCTCGAGCGCCGGCAAACGCTGTGGTTCGACCTGATCGAGGAAGATTTGCAACATCGACGGCACGAAATGCAACAGCGTGATGCCAGCGCTCGCCATGATGTCCATCAAATAGCCTGGATCCTTGTGCCCGTCGGGAGCAGCGACGACCAGTTGCGCGCCACTGAGCAACGGCAGGAAAAATTCCCAGACGGACACGTCGAAACTGAACGGAGTCTTCTGCAGCACGCGGCTGTGCTCATCGACGCCATAGGCATCGCGGGCCCAGAGCAGTCGATTCACCACCCCGTCATGTTGGTTCATGACGCCTTTGGGCAGGCCCGTGGAGCCGGAGGTGTAGATCACGTAGGCCAAATGTCGGGGCGTCAGCCCGAGCGCAGCGGCGTCCGGGTTGTGCTCCGGCTGCCGGGACACGCGTTCCTGGTCGGTATCCAGGCACAGTACCGGCATCGTCGCGGCGGGCAGGCTCGCCAATAACCCGCGAGTGGTAATCAGCGCACTGGGTGCACTGTCGCTCAACATGTGGCTCAAGCGGTCGGCCGGATAACCCGGATCCAGGGGCACGTAGGCGGCGCCCGCCTTGAGAATACCCAGCAGGCCTACCACCATCTCCAGGCTGCGTTCCAGGCAGATGGCGACTCGGGCGTCCGGGCCAAGGCCGGTCTCCAGCAGGGCGTGGGCCAGTCGGTTGGCCTGGCGGTTCAGTTGATCATAGGTCAGTGCTTGCTCTGCGAACCGTACGGCGAGCGCTTCGGGGCGAGCGCTGACCTGGGCCTCGATCAGTTGATGGAGCAGCACATCCCTGGGGTAGTCGACGTCTGTGCAATTGTATTCATGCAGCACCTGGCGTTCATTGGCCGGCATCAGGTCGAGGGTGCTGACCGGTACGTCGAAGTCATCCGCCACGCCTTGCAAAATGTGCATGAAGCGCTGTTGCAGTGCCTCGATCTGCGCGGCTTCGAAATAGGCTTCGTTGTAGATGAAGTGCATCCACACATCGTCATCTGGCGCCGCCTCACGAATGTGCATCGCCAGTGGCAGCTGTTCGTAGCCATTGCTGAGCTTGACCGGTTGCGCCAGTGCCGGCCCGTACCAGGTGTCCTGATCCTGTTCGTAGGACACCACCACGTCGAACAACTGCCGCCGACCGAGGTTCTGCAGCCCGAGCTCACGGTTGAGTTCACTCAACGGAAAGCGTTGATAGCGATAGTCCTGCTTGAGCGTCAGGGCAATCCTGCCGGCCAGCTCGGCAAAGCTCAGGTCGGTGCCCAGGTCCAGGCGTACCGGGCTCATGCCGACGAACAGACCCAGCGTGGCCTTGTGTGTGGCATTGGCGCGGTTGAGGATGGGCAGGCCGATCACGATTTCATCGCGTTGCTCGATGCGTGCAAAGTAGCTGTACAGCGCGGCCAGCATGACGTGGAAGACAGTCGCCTGGCCTGTGGCTTTCGCCTGTTCGGCGAGACGATTGTAAAGCGCTCGTGGCAGGCGCCAGGCATGGTTCTGGCTGGGTGCCAGGTGCTGGCCGAAGCGACTCTGATAGCGGGGGGCAAGCAGGGGCTCGGGCAGGGTACGGTACTTGTCCAACCAGTATTGGCGTTGGCGCTGGAACGCGGCCGAATCCTTGTGGGTGACTTGCTGCTCGATAAAAGCTTGATAGCTCGGCGCCGTGACTTGGTTGTGCGTCTGCTCATGCAGGGCGGTATAGGCCTGGCTGACAGCACGGCCGATCATGGCGAAGGACCAGCCATCGACGATCAGGTGATGGCAGTTGACGAAAAAGTAGTAGAGGTCTTCCCGAATCTTGATCAGGTCGGCGCGCAACAGCAGTCCGCGGTCAAAGGAAAACGGGGTCTGCAGGTTTTCCTGCAGCAACGCCAGTGCGCTGGCCTGCGGATCGTCATGGCCCGATACGTCATGTACCGTCATCGGAACGCTGACAGCCCCCAGGAACCGTTGCCGTGGCAGAGGATGTTCGCTCGAGCCGGGTACCAGCTGGATCCGCAGCGCGTCGTGGCGGTTGACTACTTGATCGATGGCCGTTTGCATCAGTGATGCATCGACCGCGCCGTTGATGCGTGCATAGCCGCCGATGTTGTACAACGGACTGTCACCGTGCAGCACCTGGTCCAGCCAGATATCCAGTTGCGGAGCGGTGAGGGGATAAAGCACCTGCTCTGCGCTCGAAGCGGGCATGGTCTGAGTCATGAGGTTCTCCGTGGGCCGATCCGCTGGCCCGATGAAACGAATGAAAAGAGTGATGCCTTCAGGCCGAGCCATTGGCAGCGCAGAGTCAAACGCCGATCAATCCGTGATTACGCGACGCGATACGTGGCCGTGCGAGCGAGTGCCTCGACTTGCAGCGCTGCCGCTTCGCGGGCGCTTTCACCACTGGGCATCAGCTTGCTGTAGCGGTCACAACTGGCACGCACGTCATGACTGTTCAGCACCTTGTCCAGGGCCGTGGCCAGTGACTCGGCAGAGGCAGGCGAGAAAATCCGCAGGCCGCACCCCAGGCTTTGCATTCGTGCTGCATTGTCGAAATGGTCGTGCGCAAATGGCGTGATGATCTGTGGCACCCCAGCGGCGATTGCCAGGGCCGTGGTCCCGACGCCTCCGTGATGCACCAGGGCCGAGGTGTGGGGCAGGATGCGGCTCATGGGGACGTAGCGCCTGACCAGGATCCTGCCGTCGCTGGACAGCGCCGGGTCTACCGGCTGACTGGTCAGGAACACTCCGCGGCGGTCGATCAACTTCAGCGCTTGAGCCGCGGCGGCGAAATATTGCTCGGCATTGACTGTGGTCGAACCCGGGGTGAACACCACCGGTGGGGCCACGCCCAGGAAGTCCTCCAGTTCGGCGTCGGGTTCCTCGAAGCCGGACTCATCGAATAACGGGAACCCGGTCAGTACCGTCTGGGTCGGCCAGTCCTGTTGGATTGGGGCGAACCAGTCCGGGAACAAGCCCAAGACCCGATCGGGTGAGGAGATCCACTGGCTGATGATGCGCTTGACCGGGGGCAAGCCCAATTCACGGCGAAAACTGTTGAGTTCCGGCTTCATGAGCCGATCGAG
Organism: Pseudomonas sp. Tri1; assembly: GCF_017968885.1. Classification (NCBI taxonomy): domain Bacteria; kingdom Pseudomonadati; phylum Pseudomonadota; class Gammaproteobacteria; order Pseudomonadales; family Pseudomonadaceae; genus Pseudomonas; species Pseudomonas sp. Tri1. The sequence goes on from NZ_CP072913.1 coordinate 2,973,854, forward strand.
GAAGGCGTGCTCGATGACTCCCAGCAGCAGGCGTCTCAAGGGATACGGGACAAAGGCCGGCAGATTCGTTCCCGGTGGATGGGTAGGGCGTGCGAGAGGCGACCAGATGGCGAACGGTGTGACCTGCCCGGTGACCAGTGGGATGCCGTGCTTTTCTTGCAGCAGGCGGGCGGAAAACGCCCATAACGAACCGAGCATGACAGTGTCGTCGTCACACGCTTGCTCCAGTAGTCGATACTGCTCACGCAAGGTACCGCCGACGGTTTTCCATAAGGTGGGCAGTGACGTGCGCGGATGCCACAGCGCCGGGTCAGCCATGACCGCTTGATATTCCTCGCGGGTACCCAATGGCAGAAACTTGAAGCCGCAGCGCTCGATCACCGGCGCGAACGCCGCGCTGGCGCAAAACGTTATCCGATGCCCGCGGGCTGCGAGTGTGCGGCCGATCCCGACAAACGGGTGAACGTCACCGGCTGAACCGATGGCCGTAATGATCACATGCATAAGGCTCCCTCTAGAGTGATCGTGCGGTGGGTGAAAGGCCTGATCGGCGGGCGACCAGGCATCGCCTGTGGAATCCATCCACAGAAACGATTCAGCTTGCGGGGGGTATTTAAGCGGTTGCAGGTAGGCAGCGTCTGTAGCGGAAAACGGGGACATCCTGATCTGCCGATCAGGGCTGTTGATCCTGTGGGAGCTAGCTGGCTCCCACAGTGGTTGTGTCCAATCCCGGGGCGTCCGGCGCATTGCTCACCGGACACCCTGGGTTCCTTTATGACTCCGCGGCGGTTTTCAACGCCTGTGAAATCGCCTCGCCCAGCTTGGCCACATGGGGCGCCTTGACCAGCGTGTTATGGGTGCCGGGCAGTGGCGTCACGCTGACCTGATCCGCCAGCAGCGCACGCCAGCCCAGGGTCGGGTCGCTGCGTCGCTGTTCGCTTGCGGTGAACAGCGAGACCTTGAGCGGGCTGGATGGGCTGACGTAGGCGCCGATGGCCTGCCGCATCCGATAGGCGACTTCCAGGTGAGTACGCAGCAGAGCAGCATCGATATCGTGGGGCAGTTCCTCCGGCAGCAGGCGATGGGTGATGCACAGCGCCAGCATCGCGTCGATGTCCGAGTGTTCCGCCAGTGCCGTCAGTTGCCGCATCAGCCCGGGGTCGATCTGCTCAGGCAGCCAGGCCATCAGGAACTGTGCTTCGCTGATCGATTGCGTCGGTACCGGATCAGGACGTGCCGACGCATCGATGATGCCAAGGAATTCCACGACCTCGCCACCGGCCTGCAGCTGACGCGCCATTTCATAGGCGATCAGGCCACCGGCCGACCAACCGGCGATCCGATACGGACCTTGCGGCTGGGTTTGTCTGATGGCCGTCAGGTAACGCGCCGCGATGGTCGGCACATCGGCCAACGGCGCCTCACCCGCCACCAGGCCGCTGGCCGCCAAGCCGTAGACGGGGACCTGGGGATCGAGCACCGGCGCCAGGTCCCGTGCATATTGCACTTCACCGCCCAGCGGATGGACCAGATACAGCGGTCGCTGGGAACCGGTGCGCCGGATCGGCACCAGATTGCTGTGGCCGCCCGGGCGGGCCTGGCCGTCGAGGGTCCGGGCGAAGCCGGCAATGGTCGGCTCGACAAACAGGTCGCGCACGGCAATCGGCTTACCGAGGACCTTGCGCAGACGCGAGGCCATCTGCACCGCCATCAACGAAATCCCGCCGAGGCTGAAGAAATCATCATGGCGGCTGACCCGTTCCAGTTTGAGCAATTCTTGCCAGAGGGCCGCGATGGCGATCTCGGTGTCGCCCTTGGGCGCCTCGTAAGGCAAGGCCGGGGCAGGGCTGTCATCGCCAAAGCGCGGCTGGGCGATGGCATTGACCGAGCGCACCAGCGGCGGTGTGCTCTCCAGCAGCTTGCCGATGGATTGCTGCCCATCGGCCACCAGGTTTTCCAGGAGCTTGGCGAAGAGCTCGGCAATGTTCTGTACCGTCGGCCTGTCGAACAGGTCATTGGCGTATTGCAGGCTGCCGCCGATGCGCTCGCCGTTGTCGATGAGGGACAGCGAGAGGTCGAACTGCGTGGTGTTATGGGGGCTTTCCAGGGTTTTCACCTCAAGCCCAGGCAACTGCAGCGGTGCCGGTGGCGTGTTGTCCAGGCTCAACATGACCTGGAACAACGGGCTGTGGCTCATGCTGCGGGTCGGTTGCAATGCGCTCACCACCTGCTCGAAAGGCAGGTCCTGATGATTGTAGGCGCTCAGGGTCAGGTTCCTGATCCGCGCCAGCAGTTCTTCGACACGGATATCGCGCTCTGTGCTCACTCTCAAGGCCAGTGTATTGGCAAAGAAACCAATCAGCGCCTCCAGCTCCGGACGTTGACGATTGGCCACCGGGGTGCCGACCACCACATCATCCTGACCGCTCAGATGGCTCATCAACACCGACCAGCCGGCCAGCAGCACCATGAACAGCGTGGTGCCCTGGGCCTGGCTGAAAGCCCGCAGATCAGCACTCAGGGCCGGCGAAAAGTTGCATTCGAGGATACCGCCGGCATAACTTTGTATTGCCGGGCGCGGACGATCCAACGGCAGGTTCAACAAGGCCGGTGCACCTTCCAGGTGTTGCCGCCAGAAGTCGACCTGCGCTTGCAGTGCCGGGCCTTCAAGGGACTGTCGCTGCCAGGCGGCATAGTCCACGTATTGCAACGCCAGGGGCGGCAACGGATCTTTCTGGCCCTGGGTAAACGCGCTGTAGAGCGCGCTGACCTCCCGGGCCAGCACACTGTTGGACCACCCATCGGAAACGATGTGGTGCAGGGTGATGAACAGCACATGTTCCTCGTCCGCCAGTTGCACCAGGTGACCGCGCATCAGTGGTCCATGGCTCAGGTCGAACAACGGCGTGGCGTTGATCTGGCCGAGGTGCTCCAGCCTGGCCTTGCGTTCATCGAGTGCTAGCGTGCGCAGGTCCTGCTGGTCCAACTGGAAACCGTGATCGGCCGGAGCGATTTTTTGCACCGGCTCGCCGTCCACCAGTTCAAACCGGGTACGCAAGGTTTCGTGACGCGCCACCAGGCGGTCGAGGGTGGCCTGCAGCGCCGCTTTGTCCAGCGCCCCCTGCAAGCGCAAGGCCAGGGGCAGGTGATAAGCAGCACCCGCCGCGTGATCCAGGTGGTCGAGGAACCACAGCCGTTGCTGGGCGAAGGATAACGGCAGTCGCCCCGAGCGGTTGGCCAATGGAATCGATGCCGACTGGGTGGGCGACGCGCCGTGTACCAGGGCGGCGAGGCCACGCACGGTTGGCGCGTCGAACAGTTCGCGCAGGGTGATTCGTGCGCCCAGCTTGCGCCGCAGCCGCGAGAGCAACTGCACGGCGAGCAGCGAATGGCCGCCGAGTTCGAGGAAACCGTCATGACGACCGACCTGATCCAGGTGCAGCAAACCTTTCCAGATATCGGCAATGGCGATTTCGGTATCGCCCTGGGGCGCCTCGTAGGTTTTGCTCGCCAACGATTCCTGACCAGGTGCTGGCAGGGCGCGGCGGTCGAGCTTGCCGTTGGCAGTGAGGGGCAGGGCGTCCAGGTGCACGAAGGCGCTGGGCACCATGTACTCCGGCAGGCCGCTCAACAACGCGCTGCGCAGGTGTTCGGCCGGGACGGGTTCGCCGCAGACATAGGCGACCAGACGCTTGTTGTCCGAATCGCCTTGGCTGTCTTCCCGGGCGATGACCACGGCCTCGCGGATACCCGGGTAGGCCACCAGGGCGTTCTCAATTTCACCCAATTCGATGCGGAAGCCACGGATCTTCACCTGGAAGTCATTACGCCCCAGGTACTCCAGCGTGCCGTCGGCCAACCAGCGGCCAAGGTCACCGGTCTTGTACAGGCGTGCGTTTGGTTCAGTGCTGAACGGATCGGCGATGAACCGTTCGGCGCTCAGCTCCGGGCGGTTCAGGTAACCGCGCGCCACGCCAGCGCCGCCAATGTGCAGTTCACCGGCCACGCCCAGCGGCGTCGGTTCGCCCCGGGCGTCGAGCACGTGCACCTGGACGTTGGCAATCGGCCGGCCAATGCTCGGCCGCTCGCCGAGGTCGCGGATCAGGTCGATGGTGGCGTCCACCGTGCATTCGGTCGGGCCGTACATGTTGTAGAAACGAATGCTCGGGCAGTTGCGCAGTTTCTCCCAGGTCGCGGCGTTGATCGCCTCGCCACCGAGCAGCACGCTCACCGGCTGATAGCTCTGGCGTTCCAGCAGGCCGGCGGCGAGCAGGGTGTCGAGCTGCGACGGCGTGGAGTCGAAGGCGTGCACCTGGTGCTGTTCGAGGAAGTCCAGCAGCTCGTGGCCGCTGGCGCGGATCAGTTGCGGGATGATCACCAGGCGGTGGCCGGAGAACAGCTGCGAGATGCCCTTGATCGACATGTCGAAGAAGAACCCGGCATTCAGCGCCACGGTGGCCGGTGTTGGGCAATACCGGTGGGTGGTGCGGGTCAGCACCTGCCAGAAGTTGAACACCGAACGGTGCTCGACCATCACGCCCTTGGACTGGCCGGTGGAACCGGAGGTGTAGATCACGTAGGCCAGGTGCTCGGCTGTCAGGCCGGGGACTTGCGGATTGGCGTCAAAAGCCGCGTCATCCGCAGCCTGCAACGAATCAACCGTGTCGAGCAACAACAGCGGCAGCTCGCCGGACGGCAGGCTGAGGGCCGATTGGCTCAACAAGGCCCGTGGCTGGCTGTCCTGCAGCATGAACGCCATGCGCTCGGCGGGGTGGGCCGGGTCGATCGGCACGTAGGCGGCGCCGGCCTTGAGCACACCCAGCAGGCCGACGATCATGTCCAGGCTGCGCTCGGCGCAGATCGCCACGCGTTGATCGGGTTGGATACCGAGTTCGAGTAATTGCCGGGCCAGGTGGTTGGCGCGGCGGTTGAGCTGGCGGTAGCTCAGTTGCTGGTTCTCGCAAACCAGGGCCACGGCCTCGGGATTGGCCTGGACCTGGGTTTCGAACAGGGTGTGGATCGGCTGTGCAGGCCCGAAATCGCTGGCGGTGTGGTTGAAGTCGCCCAGCAGCAATTGCCGCTCGGTTTCAGGCAGCACTTTCAGATCGCTGGCGAGGCGTTCGGGGGCCTGTTCAAGGGCTTCCACCAGGGCGGCCACGGCTTGGCCGAGGTAGGCGGCGATGCGTTGCGGGTCGATGCCAGTGATGGATTGGGCGGTCAGGGAGAACCCGTTGCCGACATTCGCCACGGCGATTTCGATAGGGTAGTTGGTACGGGTTTCGGAGGCGATGAAGTGCATGCCTTCGTGATCGCCCATGTCTTCGACGTTTTCCCCGGAGGTATTGACCAAGTCGCCATGGCGGCAGTTGAGGATCACCGTGAACAGTGGTAGCGACGCATCCACGGCACTGCAACGCTGGGCCAGGGCCAGGGACGCCTGTTCGTGGGTCAACAATTCACTGAGCTGCTGGTAGGCGTCGCGGACGATGTCGCTGACGGTGTTTTGCTGCAAGCGAATGCGCATTGGCAGGGTGTTGATGAACATCCCCAGGGCATGGTCGGCGCCGGCGGTGCCTTGGGAGCGCCCCGACAACACCGTGCCGAAAATCCCGTCGTCGCGTCCGCTGGTCGCCGCCACCACCAGACCCCAGGCGGCATGGAACAGCACAGAGGTTGGCACCCCTTGCTGGCGTGCCATGCGATGCACCCGGGCACTGAGCGCCTCGCTCAAGTGTTCGACCGCACGCTTGATCCCAGCGCCATTGCCGCGCACATCCAGCACCCCGTAAGGCGCGGTAGTGGAGTCGACATCGGCCAGCAGGCGACGGAAGTAAGCTTCGTGGTCGGCCTGGGATACGTTGGCGGCCTGGGCAATGAAGTTACGGTAAGGCTGGGACGGCGGCAGGCTGTCGGCCTGCCCGGCCAGGACGGCCTGGATCTCCAGCATGATCAGACGCAGCGTCACGTTATCGCTGACCAGGTGGTGGTCGAGCAACGCCAGCAGCCACTGCTCATTCGGCGCGTCGTAGATGATGTACGCGGCGATCAGCGGCGCCCGTTGCAGGTCCAGTCGCAGATGGTGGGTGTCGGTGTGGTCGCGCAGGGTTTGCAAGGCATTTTCGCCGGGCAAGCAGTCCAGGGTCACGACCGGCAGTTGCGCCTGGCGATGGACCACCTGCACTGGCTGCGGCAACCCGTGCCAGCGCAGGGCGGTGCGCAGGATGTCGTGGCGGTCGATCACCACCTGCACGGCGGCCAGGAAGTCATCGAGCAACTGGCGACGGTTGAACGTCACCACGGTGCGCATCAGGTACGCATCGCCTTCGGCCTGCAACAAATGGTGGAACAGAATGCCTTCCTGCAATGACGACAGGGGATAGATGTCCTGTACGTTACTGGCCCCGCCGGGGACATCGGCGACGATCTGCTCGATTTCCCCCTGGCTGAGGCTCACCAGCGGCAGCATCTGCGGTTCGATGGCCATGCAGTCGGCCGGGATCAGGTTGGCCGGCACGAACCGCTGGACGTTGTTGCCACCGGCCAGGACCGCCGCCATGGCCTTGAGCGTTGGCGCGGAAAATACCGTGCGCACATCCAGTTGCAGGTCGGCCTGACGCAGGCGCTCGATCAGGCTGATCACCAGGAATGAGTGGCCGCCCAGTTCGAAGAAGTGGTCCTGGCGACCCACACGTTCAACCCCAAGCAGCTCCTGCCAGGCGCTGGCCAGCGTGAGTTCGATTTCGCCCAAGGGGGCTTCGTAATGCTTGCTCGCGGCGGCAGACAAATCCGGCGCCGGCAACGCGTTGCGGTCCAGCTTGCCGTTGGTGGTCAGCGGCCAGGCTTGCAGGGTCACGAAGGCCCCGGGCAGCATATGTTCGGCCAGCACGCTGGCCAGTTGGTTGCGCAAGACCGAAGACTCAAGTACGACATCGTCATGGGCGATCAGGTACGCCACCAGGCGTTTGTCGCCGGGCTGGTCCTCGCGCACGATCACCAAGGCTTCGCGCACATCGGCCAGGGCCAGCAACTGGGCTTCGATTTCCCCCAGTTCGATGCGAAAGCCACGAATCTTGATCTGCGAATCGTTACGGCCCACGTAGACCACACCGCCGTCGACGCGGTAGCGGGCGATGTCGCCAGTGCGGTACAACCGCGCCCCGGGTTCCACGGCGTACGGGTCGCGGATGAATCGTTCGGCATTGAGTTCGGCGCGGTTGAGGTAATGCCGGGCCACGCCAGCGCCGCCAATGTAGATTTCCCCATTGACCCCCACCGGCACCGGTTGCTGGTACTCGTCGAGAATGCGCAGGCACAGGTCCGGCAATGGCGGACCGATCAGGCTCGGCGCGCCAGTGTCGATTTCTACCTGGCTGATCGGGTAATACGTCGCGTGCACGGTGATTTCGGTGATCCCGTACATGTTCACCAGGCGCGTGCGCGACAGCGCGGTGCGTGCGGTCCAAGGGCGCAGGCTGCGGAAGTCCAGGGCCTCGCCGCCGAAGATCACTTCGCGCAGGGCATGTTCCTGGTCGCTGCGCTCTCGGGCCTCGATGAACTGGCGGAAGGCGCTCGGCGTCTGGTTCAGGACCGTGACGTGCTGTTGGCAGACCAGCGCATAGAAGTCATCGGGCGATCGGGCGACATCGCTCGGAACGATCACCAACTTGCCGCCGTAACTCAGCGCGCCCCAGATTTCCCAGACCGAGAAGTCAAAGGCAAAAGAGTGGAACAACGTCCATACGTCGTTTTGGTCGAAGTCGAACAACCCGGCGGTGGCGTCGAACAGCCGAGCCACATGGCCGTGCTCCACCAGCACGCCCTTGGGCAGCCCGGTGGACCCCGAGGTGTAAATGACGTAGGCCAGGTGCCGTGGCGTCAGGCCCAGTGCCTTGGCCTCAAGATTGTAGTCCAGGGACACGTCCGCCAGGTCGTCTGCCGCGACGTAATCCTTGAGGCTCACCACCGGCACGGCATGCTCGGGCAGCCCGTCGAGGCAGTCCGGCTGGGCCAGCAAGGCCACCGGAGTACTGTCGGCCAGCAGGTAGCCGAGGCGTTCGCTGGGGTAGGCCGGATCCAGCGGTACATACGCTGCACCGGCCTTGAGCACAGCCAGCACCGCGCAGACCATCTCCACTCCGCGCCGGGCCAGGATCGCCACCCGGTCATCGGGGCGCACGCCTTGGGCGAGCAGTTCACGGGCGATGCGGTTAGCGCGGCGATTGAGGGCCTGGTAGCTCAGTTCGCATTCGCCCAGGACCAGGGCGGTGGCGTGGGGTTGTGCGGCGGCGACCTGTTCGAAGCGTTGATGAATCAGCAGTTGCACAGGGAACACGGCTTTGGGCGCCAGCGTCGCCGGCGAGGCCTGGCGCTGTGCCGGGCTGAGCAACGGCAGGGCGAGTACCGGCTGTTCGACATCCTCGACCAGTGCTTGCAGCAGCGTTTGAAAGTGCTGGGCAAAGCGCTCCACGGTAGAACGGTCGAACAGGTCACTGGCGTATTCGATCACCCCGGCCAGGCTGCCGCCGTCATTGCCCAGCGTCAGCATCAGGTCGAACTGCGAGGTTTCATGGGCTTGGGCCACGGGGGTCAAGGTCAGGCCGGGCAGGCTCAGCTCGCCGCCCCCCGGTGTGTTATCCAGCGACAGGGCAACCTGGCACAGCGGGTTGTGGCTCAGCGAACGCGGTGGCTGCAAGGCTTCGATGACCTGCTCGAAGGGAATGTCCTGGTGTTCGTGGGCCGCCAGCGTTGTCTGCTTGATCTGCTCCAGCAACTGCACCACGCTCGGGTTTTCTGTCAGGTTCACTCGCAGGGCCAGGGTGTTGACGAAGAAACCGATCAGGTTTTCCGTTTCGGTGCGACTGCGGTTAGCGGTCGGCACGCCAATGACCACGTCGCGCTCGTTACCCAGGCGTGCCATAAGCACCGACCAGGCGCTGAGCAAGGTCATGAACAGGGTGACGTTGTGTTGTTGGCAGAAACGTTCCAAGCGTTCGCGCAACGCCGCGGCGATCTCGACCGGGACGTCGCCACCCCGATAGCTCTGCGTCGCCGGGCGCGGACGATCAGTGGGCAAGGACAGCAACGCCGGCGCACCGCCCAGGTGCTCGCGCCAGAAGTCGGCCTGGCGGCTCAGGCGCTCGCCGTTCAGGGCCTGATGTTGCCAGGCCGCGTAGTCGGCGTATTGGATCGGCAGCGCCGGCAACGGGTCGGCCTGCCCCTGGCTGAAGGCCCGGTAGAGGGCCGCGAACTCCTTGACCAATACACCCACCGACCAACCGTCGGAGATGATGTGGTGCTGGGTGATCAGCAGGATGTGCTCGTCGTCGGCCAACCGTAGCAGGCGACCGCGAATCAGCGGTCCCTGGCCCAGGTCGAACGGCGCCAGGGCTTCGCTATTGCCGATGCGAGCCGCGCTGAGGCTGGCCTGCTCATACGGCAGCGAGCGCAGGTCCTGTTCGCTGAGGGCAAAGCCACAGTACGCCGGGGCAATGACCTGTACCGGTTGCTCGCCACGGCGTACGAAGGTGGTGCGCAGGCTTTCATGCCGCGCCACCAAGCGGTCCAAGGCTGTCTTGAGCGCGGCACGGTCGAGATTGCCGCGCAGCAGCAGCGCCGCGGGCATGTGATACGCGCTGCCCGCATCGGCATCGAGCTGGTCGAGGAACCACAGGCGTTGCTGGGCAAAGGACAGCGCCAGGGGCTTGTCCCGGTCTACCAGGCCGATGGTCTCGGTGTGTGCGATTTGCAGGTCGCCCACTACCCGCGCCAGTTCTTCCACGGTCGGATGGCTGAACAACTCGCGCAGCATCAGGTCGCCGCCCAGCTGTTGCCGCACTCGGGAGACCAGTTGCGCGGCGAGCAGGGAATGCCCACCCAATTCAAAGAAACTGTCGCTACGACCGACCCGTTCCAGGCCGAGCAGCTCTTGGAATATCTGCGCCAGGGCGGTTTCGGTGGCGCCTTCGGGGGCGACATAGCCACGTTCGGACATGGCATCCAGGTCCGGCGCCGGCAGCGCATCCTGGTCCAGCTTGCCGTTGGCCGTGAGTGGGTAGGCGTGCAGGCTGACAAAGGCACTGGGGATCATGTAGTCGGGCAGGGTAGCGCCCAATTGTTTGCGCAATGCGGCCACTTGCAGCGCGGTTCCCGCCTGGGGGATCAGGTAGGCGATCAGGCGCTTGCCCTGGCTCACGTCTTCACGAGCCAGTACCCGGGCTTCACGCACGCCGGCGCAGGCCAGCAGCTTGGCTTCGATCTCCCCCAGTTCGATCCGGAAACCACGGATCTTCACCTGGGCGTCCATCCGCCCCAGGTGAACGATCTCGCCGTTGTCCAGCAACTTGCCCAGGTCCCCGGAGCGATACAACCGTTCGCCGGGACGGAACGGGTCGGCAATGAAGCGTTCGGCGCTCAGGGCCGGACGGTTCAGGTAACCGCGACCGACCCCCAGCCCACCGACGCAGATCTCACCGGCCACGCCCACTGGCAACAGCCGTTGATGGGCATCGAGTACATAGGCCACGGTGGTCGGGATCGGCCGCCCGACGTTGGAGACGCCAGCGGCGATGTCCGCTGCGCCAATGGCCTTGTAGGTCACGTGCACGCAGGTTTCGGTAATGCCGTACATGTTCACCAGCGCCACATGCCCGAAGGCCCGATGGAAGGCGTCGAGCCTGCCCAGTTCCAGGCTTTCCCCGCCGAAAATCACATAACGCAAGTGTTCCAGGCGCACGTCCGGTGCCGCCAGGGCCGCGGCGCTGAGTTGATGGAACGCCGAGGGCGTCTGGTTCAGCACCGTCACCTGTTCGCGTTCAAGGAAAGCCAACAGTTCCTGCGGATCGCGACGCAGGGCTTCGGGTACCAGGCTCAGGCGCGCGCCATAGAGCAGGGCGCCGAAGATTTCCCAGACCGAGAAATCGAAGGCGTTGGAGTGGAACAACGACCAGACATCGTCGGCGTTGAACCGGAAATCCAGGCGATTGTTGTGCAGCAATCGCACAACGTTGCGATGTTCGAGCAACGCCCCCTTGGGTTCACCAGTGGAACCCGAGGTGTAGATCACATAGCAGAGGTGGTTCGCTGCGGTGAGGTTCGGCAGGTTGTCGGTGCTGCCGCCACTGGCCGGGGCGGCATCAAAGACTTCGATGCCAAGATCCTGCAACGCCGGGCTCATGTCTTGGCGAGCGATGGCCTTGCGTACGCCGCTGTCACGTAACACATAGGCGATGCGCTCCTGGGGCGAGCTTGGGTCGATCGGCACGTAGGCGCCGCCGGCCTTGAGCACCGCCAGGGTGGCGACGATCATCTGCACCGAGCGATCCAGGGCAATGGCCACCAGTTCTTGCGGCTGCACGCCAGCCGAGCGCAAACGGTGGGCGAGGCGGTTGGCCTGTTCGTTGAGCTGTCGATAGCTCAGGCGCTCCGGGCCGAGATTGACGGCAATGCGTTCCGGGTGTTGGCGGGCCTGCTCCTCGAAGATTTGATGCAGGGTCAGGGTATCGGGCCAGGCGGCTTCGCTGTCGTTGAAATCGAGAATCTGCCGCTGGCGTTCGGCGGCATCCAGTAACGGGATGTCGTCGACCCGCTGCTGCAAATCTTCGACGAAGGCCTCCAGCAAACGCACGTAGTGGCGCATCAGCTGTTGGATGAATTCGACGTCGAAGAATTCTGCGTTGTACACCAGGTGCCCGGCCCAGTGTTGCTCACTGGCCTTGATCAGCAGGTGCAGGTCGTTCTTGCCGTAACCGAGGTTGGTTTCCAGGGTATTGATCGCCAGGCCAGCGACCAGCGAGCTGGCGTCGGTGGTGCGTTGGAAATTGAACAGCACATCGAACAGTGCGGTGCGGCTCATGTCCTTGGCCGGATTGAGGGCCAGCACCAGTTGGTCGAACTGCATGTGCCGGTGCCGCAGGCCCTGGGTCAGGTTGCTCGCGGTGTGTTCCCACAGCTGTTGCAGGGTGGTGTCGCTGTCACACTGGCCACGCATGACCAGCAGGTTGTCCAGCGGCCCGACAACATCGCGCAAGGCCGGCTCACGACAGGCGGCCGTGGTGCCGACCACCAGCTCATCGTGCCCGGCGTAGCGGCGCAGCAGTGCTGTGAAAGCACTCAGGGCCAGGCTGTCGCAGCTCACGCCGACTTCCCGGGCCAGGGCCTCAAGGCGTCGTACCAGCGCCGGTTCGAGGGTAAAGCTGTGGCTGGCTTCGGCAAACACATGTACCGCCGCCCGCGGTCGATTCAGCGGCAGCTCCAGGGCTTGCAGCTTGCCGCGCAGTTGATAGGCCCAGTAGGCCCGCAGGTTTTCCAGCACCGTGGCCGGCAGGTTGCGTTGCCAGGCGGCGAAGTCGCCATAGCCCAACGACAAGGCCGGTAGCTCGGCGTCACGGTCGGCGCAGGCGGCTTCATAAAGCGCCAGCAGATCGCGCTTGAGCAACTGCATGGAGCTGCGGTCGGCCAGCAAGTGGTGCACGGCGATGGCCAGGATGGCGCTGCGCTCATCCGCCCGTACCAGGCTGGCGCGCACCAGGCTGCCGCCGTCCATGGTCAAGGGGCGGCGGGTTTCGGCCAGGGCCAGGGCCGTCAGGTCGTGAGGGTTGCCCTGGATCAATTCGAGCGCCAGGGTCGCTGGCCCGTCGAATTGCTGCCAGGCGCTGCTACCGTCGCTCAGCACCCGGCAGCGCAGAATGGCGTGGCGGGCCAGCAGCCCGTCGAGGGCGGTTTGCAGGGCCGGCTGATTGATCTCGCCGCTCAGTTCCAGCAGCAACGCAATGTTGTGGTAGACCGGGTTGGCGTTGTACAGGTAGCCGGTTTCGAAGGTGTCGACGAACCACATCCGCTCCTGGTGAAAGGACAGCGGCAGCCGCTGCGGCGCAGGCACAAGGGCCTTGACCTCGGGCAAGGCCAGGGTCGGGTCCAGTTCCAGGGCCGCAATCCGGGTGTCTGGGGCTTGGGTGAAGCAGCGCAGCAGACGCTCGAAGCGCCCCGCCAGTCGCTCGATGGTGGAGGCGTCGAACAACGCGGTGGAGTACGACAGGCTGCAGGACAGGCTTGGACCACCTTCGTCGATGTGCAGGGACAGGTCGTGCTGGGTGTTGTCCTTGGGCGACGGTAAAAACTCCAGGTTCAGCCCCGGCAACTGCAACTGGCCGCCAGCGCCCCCGGCATTGGTGTAGAGCATGGTCTGGAACACCGGGCTGTGGCTGGCGCTGCGTGGTGGCTTGAGGGCTTCGACCACCAGCTCGAAGGGCGTGTCCTGGTGGGGCGAGGATTCCAGCATCAGGTGCTTGACCTGTTGCAACACCTGATCAAGGGTCGGGTTGGCTTCCAGGCGTACGCGCAGGGCCAGGGTGTTAACGAAGAAGCCGATCAGCGACTGCACATCCTGGCGGTCGCGGTTGGCGGCGACGGTGCCGATCACCAGGTCCTGTTGGCCGCTGATGCGCGCCAGCAGGACCGCCCAGGCGGCCATCAAGGTCATGAACGGTGTGGCGGCGCGGGACTGGGCGAACTGGGCGATGGCGGCGGACAACGACGCGGGCAGATCGAAGCCCAGGGTTTCGCCGCGGTAACTCTGCACCGCTGGGCGTGGGCGGTCGGTCGGCAACGAGAGCAGGGCCGGGGCGCCACCCAGGTGAGCACGCCAGAATTCCACTTGCCGGTCCAGGCGCGCGCCTTCCAGGTGTTGGCGCTGCCAGGCTGCATAGTCGGCGTATTGCCGGGGCAGCGGCGGCAGCGGGTCGGGCTGCCCGGCGCTGAACGCCTGGTACAACGTGGCGAACTCCTTGACCAGGATGCCGATGGACCAACCGTCGGAGATGATGTGGTGCTGGGTGATCAGCAGCCGATGCTCGTCGTCGGCCAGGCGTAGCAGGCTGCCGCGAATCAGCGGCCCCTGCAGCAGATCGAACGGTTGCTTGGCTGCCTCTTCACTCAGGCGCGCTACCTGGGCCTCGGCTTCGTCCCGGGATAGATGGCGCAGGTCATGCTCCACCAGGCTGAAGCCGCAATCGGCCGGGGCGATGATCTGCACCGGGTGTTCGCCTTCACGGCGGAAGGTGGTACGCAGGCTTTCATGCCGCGCCACCAGACGATTGAGGGCCGCCTTGAGCGCGGCCAGGTCGAGCGCGCCACGCAGCACCAGCGCGGCGGGCATGTGATAGGCGGCGCTGGCGGTCGGGTCCAACTGGTCGAGAAACCACAGCCGCTGCTGGGCGAACGATAACGCCAGCGGAGCGTCACGGTCGACGCGGGGCAGGTCGTCAGGAGCACTTTCGATGACCCGTGTCGCACCACGTTGCTTGAGCAGTCGCAGGAGTGCGGCACGTTTCAACTGGTCGAGACTATCGTTATGTTCGTTCAATTTATTCAGCATCCTTGGAGACGATAGCGAGCAGTTCGCTTTCAGACAGCGAAGCCATTTCTTGTTGCAGGTCGAGCAATTCATCCGACTCGTACTGCGCCAGTTGCAGGGTGTTGATCAGGTCGGCCAGGGCCAGCAGCGAGGGGTGTTCGAACAATCCTCTGAGCGGCACTTCGACACCGAAGGTTTCTCGCGCCCGCAGCGTGACCTGCACCGCCAACAGTGAGTGGCCGCCGAGTTCGAAGAAGTCGTCGTGCCGGCCGATCCGTTCCAGGCCCAGCAGGTCGGCCCAGATCTGCGCCAGCAACGTTTCGGTTTCACCGTTGGGCGCTTCGTACTGGCGATAGGCAAAGTCTTCGCTGCGGGGAGCGGGCAGGGCGCGGCGGTCCAGCTTGCCGTTGGGGCTCAGCGGCAGTTGCTCGACCACCACGAACGCGGCGGGGACCATGTAGTCCGGTAGCTGCGAGGTCAGGTAAGGCCGCAGCGTGCTGCTGGCATTGCGGCCGGCCAGGTGCGGTTCGACACTCAGGTAGGCCACCAGACGCATCGCCCCTGGTGTGTCTTCGCGGGCGATAACTGCCGCCTCGCGGACCCCAGGCAGGGTCAGCATGAGGGCTTCGATCTCACCGGGTTCGATACGGAAACCACGGATCTTGACCTGTTGGTCGTTGCGTCCGAGGAACTCGAGCACCCCATCGGCGCGCATGCGCACCAGGTCGCCGGTGCGGTACATCCGTGGCGCGTCGCCTGGGCCGAACGGGTCGTTGAGGAAGTGTTCGGCGTTCAGTGACGCCCGATCCAGGTAGCCTCGCGCCACCCCCGCGCCGCCTACGTACAATTCGCCCGGCACGCCGAGTGGCACCGGCTCGCGCTGTTCGTCCAGCACGTACAGGCGACTGTTGGGGATCGCCCGCCCGATGGGCACCGTGCCCCGGTCCTGGGCGGTACAGCGATGCACCGTGGTCCATACGGTGGCTTCGGTGGGGCCGTACTCGTTGTACAGAGTGATCTCAGGTTCCAGCCCGGCACACGCCTGCACCAACTGCGCGGGACAGGCTTCGCCGGCGACGATCATTTCTTGCAGGAGGCCATGACCGTTACCGCTGGCCAGGCTCGTCAGCACCAGGCGTCCCAGGGACGGCACGCACAGCAGCGAGGTGATGGCCTGTTCGCCAATGAACCGGGCGATGGCGTCGGGATCCCGGGCAGTCTCGGTATCCGGGATGCACAAGGTGCCGCCACCGACCAGGGTGCCGAAGACCCCGGCCACGGAACTGTCGAAGGCAATCGACGACAACAGCAGGAAGCGCTTGTCGGTTGCCGGCCCATACACCGTGCCGCGGGCCAGCGTCGAGGCCACCAGGTTACGGTGCTCGATCATCACTCCCTTGGGTCTGCCGGTGGAGCCCGAGGTGTAGATCACATAGGCCAGGTGCGCCGGGGTCAGGCCCTGGGCATCCCATTGTGGGTCCTGGCTGCTCGAACGCACCGCCAGCGCCCGTTCGATGGCCAGGTAGCGAGTGCCCTCCTGCAGTGTGCCCACGGCCGCGCGACCGACCGGATCGGCCAGCAACAGGCGCGGCCTGGCGTCCTCGATAATCGAGGCCAGGCGCTCGGTCGGGTAGCTCGGATCCAGCGGCACGTAGGCGCCTCCGGCCTTGAGAATCCCCAGCAGGCCACTGATCATCGCCACGCTGCGTTCGACACAGATGGCCACCAGATCCCCCGGTTGGACCCCAGCCGCGATCAGCTGGTGCGCCAGAGCGTTGGCTTGGGCATTGAGCTCGGCGTAACTGAGCGATTGTCGGCTGTCGAGCAGGGCACAGGCGTTCGGCGTGCGGCGCACCTGCGCTTCGAACAGCTGTTGAATGCACAGGTGCGTCGGGTAGTTCACCTCGGTCTGGTTAAAGGTTTCCAGCAGTAGGGTGCGCTCCTGGGCAGGCAGCACGTCCAGTTGCGTGAGTGGGATCTGTGGCGTGTACATCAGGGCCTGGGTCAGTTGCTCCAGCGCCCGTTGCATCAAGGCGCAGATGCGCTGCGGGTCAACCCCCTGCACACTTTGCACGGTCAGGCCCAAGGCATCGCCATAGTCGTTGACCGACAGGGTCAAGGGGTAATTGGTCCGCTCGGCACTGTCGAGGATGCGCATGCCCGGCCAGTGCAGCTGGCTGTCGTCGCGCTGGTGGCGATAGTTGAGCAGCGTGGTGAACAGCGGCAAGGCGTTGGGTACGCCACTGCAACGCTGCGCCAGGGCCAGGGAGGCCTGTTCGTGGTCCAGCAGCTCGATCAGGTCGCGGTGGGTGGCCAGGACCTGTTCATTGGCCCCGGCGTTTAGCTGCAGGCGCACCGGCAGGGTGTTGATGAACACGCCCAAGGCCCGTTCGGCACCGGCCGAGCCTTGCAGGCGCCCGGCGACCACCGTACCGAATACCACATCCTCGCGACCGGTGCAGCGGGCCAGGACCTGGGCCCAGGCAACGTGGAACAGCGTCGCCGGAGTGATGCCTCGCTCCCGGGCCTGGGCGCGGATGCGCAGGTTGAGCTCGACGCCCAACTGCACGCTGGCTTCTTCGATATGGCTGCCGTCGCCTTGCACTTCCAACAGATCGAAGGGTGCGGTGGGGGCATCGACATCCGCCAGCCGGCGGGTGAAGTAAGCTTCGTGAACTTCGGCCGGGATGGCCTGGGCCTGGGCAATGAAGTCGCGATAGGGCTGTGGTGCCGCCAGGCTGTCGCTTTGTCCATGGAGGATCGCGTGGATTTCTTCCAGGACGATTTCCAGGGTCACATGGTCGCTGGCCATGTGGTGGTTGAGCAGCGCCAGCAGCCAGCGTTCGGAGTGCGGATCCTGGGCGATGCAGGCACGCATCAGCGGCGCCTGGCGCAGATCCAGGCGCAGTTGCCGTGGGTCGCTCAAGGCTTCGAGCTGGCTGCGCGGGTCCATGTGGCCGTCGAGGGAAACGCTGTGCACCGGCAACCGCGCCTGGCGCTGTACAACCTGCACCGGTTGGGGCAAACCGTCCCAATGCACGCAGGTGCGCAGGATATCGTGGCGGTCGATCACCTGTTGCAAGGCGGCGATGAAGGCGTCGAGGCGCTGGCGGTTGTCGAACTCGAGCATCGAGCGCACCAGATAGGCGTCGCCTTCATGCCCGAGCAAATGATGGAACAGGATGCCTTGTTGCAGTGGTGCCAGGGGGTAGATGTCCTGGATATTCTGCGCACCCCCGGGCACGGCAGCGACGATGTGTTCGAGCTGAGCCGAGGTCAGCTCCACCAGCGGCAACATCTGCGGTGTCAGTGCCAGGCAAGTGTCCGGAATGCGATTGGCCGGAGCCTGGAAAACCGAGCTTGTGGTGGTCGTCAGGGCCAGGGCCAGCTCCCGCAGGCTCGGGGCGCTGAAAACCATGCGCACGTTGGCGTTCAGGCCTTGTTCGCGCAAGCGTTCGATCAGGCTGACGGCCATCAGCGAGTGGCCGCCCAGTTCAAAGAAGCCGTCGTGACGACCAATGCGCTCGATCCCCAGCAAGGCTTGCCAGATATCGGCCAGGATCTGTTCCACACGTCCTTCAGGTGCCTCGTAGGCGCGGCTGGCGTAGGCATCCTGATCCGGTTCGGGCAGGGCGCGGCGGTCGAGCTTGCCGTTGGGGGTAAGCGGCAATGCGTCCAGCACCACGAAGGCGCTGGGCACCATGTGTTCGGGCAGGCGACTGAGCAGTTCGGCGCGCAATTGTCCGGCAGCGGCCGGTTCGCCGCACAGGTAGGCCACCAGGCGTTTGCCGGACTGGTGATCGCGGGCAACGACCGCCGCTTCGCGAACCCCCGCGAGAGCAGCGAGGGCGGCTTCGATTTCCCCCAGTTCGACACGCAGGCCGCGGACCTTCACCTGATCGTCGTTACGGCCCAGGTACTGCAACGTGCCGTCCGGCAACCAGCGACCGATGTCGCCGGTCTTGTACAGCCGCGCGTCGGCCTTGCCATAGAACGGGTCGGCGATAAAGCGCTCGGCGCTGAGCTGCGGCAGGTTGAGGTAGCCGCGCGCGACCCCGATACCGCCGATGTGGATCTCACCGGGTACGCCCACCGGCAGCAACTGCCCATGGCTGTCCAGTACATGCAATTGCATGTTGCGGATCGGTCGGCCAATCGGAATCGACTGGTGCCGGTAGGTCTCGAGATCGCTATCAGCGGTGTACCAGGCGACCACGTCACTGCACTCGGTCGGCCCGTAGCTGTTGATCACCGTTGGCCGTGGCAGAGGGAGTTTTTCCAGCATGGCGAGCTGGATCGGCTCACCGCCCAACACCACCCGTTTCAGACAGGCAAGGGCTTGTTGATGGTCGGCGTCCACCAGCGCGTGGAAGGCGCTGGGCGACATGTTGAGGTGCGTGATGCCGGCGTCGGCGATCTGCGCGACGATGGCGCCGGGGTTGAAGGGTTCTTCGGCCAGGTGCAGCGTGGCGCCGACCAGCAGTGGCGCGAGGATGTTTTTCTGGGTCAGGTCGAAGTTGTAGGAGGACGCGAGCAGCACGGCATCGCCAGCATCGAACGCCAGGTCTTCGAGGTACCAGTCCAGCAGGTTGCGCAGGCCGCGATGTTCGACCATCACGCCTTTGGGCAAGCCGGTGGAGCCGGAAGTGTAGATCACGTAGGCCAGGTGACCGAAGCCCAGCGCTGTTACTTGGGGGTTGTGAGCAGGGGCTTGCAGCAGCGCCGCGCTGCCCAGCTCCAGCGTCGCCAGGCCTTGGGGCAGCGGCAATTCGTCCAGGCCTTGCTGGCGAACCAGGGCTCGTGGCTTGCTGTCGCCCAGCATATGGGCCAGACGTTGCGCCGGGTACTGCGGATCGAGCGGCACATAGGCCGCACCGGCCTTGAGGATGCCCAGCAGGCCAATGACCATTTGCGCACTGCGGCGGGCGCAGAGGCCGACGGTGTCGTCGGGTTGCACGCCCAGGGCGATCAGCGTGTGGGCGACGCGGTTGGCCTGGGCATTGAGTTCGGCGTAGCTCAGGGTTTGTCCTGCGCAGACCAGCGCCACGGCGTCCGGGGTGCGGCTCGCCTGTGCTTCGAACACCACGTGCGGGAAACGGCTTGGGCTTTCGTCCAAAGCGACACTGGCCGGGTTGAAGGTTTCCAGCAGTTGTTGGCGCTGCGAGTCATCCAGCAACGGCAGGGTTGCCAGCGCTTGGTTGGCATCGTCGAGCATCGCGTCGAGCAGGTGCAGCAAATGCTGGCCCCAACGGGCAATGGTGCTTTCGTCGAACAGGTCGGTGGCGTATTCGAACTGGCCGCTGATGGTTTCGCCATCGTCATTGAGCGACAAGCTCACGTCGAACTGCGTGGTGCCGGTAGGTTGTGGCAGCGGGGTCAGGCTCAGCCCTGGCAACTCCAAAGCCTGGTCGCGCGGGGTATTGCCCAGCACCAGCATGGCCTGGAACAGCGGGCTGTGGCCCAGGCTGCGTTCCGGTTGCAGGACTTCGACCACCTGTTCGAACGGCAGGTCCTGATGGCTGTAGGCGTCGAGGGTGGTGGCCTTGATCTGCGTCAGCAACTGGTCGACACGGCTGTGGGCCTGGACGTCGATGCGCAGGGCCAGGGTGTTGACGAAGAAGCCGATCAGCGCCTCGGTTTCCTGGCGTGGACGGTTGGCCACCGGGGTGCCGACCACCACTTGCGGTTGGTTGCTCAGGCGCGAAAGCAGGATCGACCAGGCGCCGAGCAGGGTCATGAACGGCGTCAGGCCCTGTTGCTGGCTGAAGCGGCGCAGGCGAGTGCTGAGTGCTGCGGGCAGTTGCAGGGCCAGCGCGGCACCCTGGTAGCTTTGCACTTGCGGGCGGTTATGGTCACTGGGCAGTTCCAGCAGCGCCGGGGCACCGCTGAGGTGTTCCTTCCAGAAGCCGACCTGGGCGTGCAGGCGTTCACCTTGCAAGTGTTGCTGTTGCCAGGCGGCATAGTCGGCGTATTGCAGGGCCAGGGCCGGCAGTGGATCGTCGAGATCCTGGCTGAAGGCGGCATAGAGCGCGTTGAATTCACCGATCAACACCGCCACCGACCAACCGTCGGAGACGATGTGGTGCTGGGTCACCAGCAGGATGTGTTCGTCGGCGTCCAGGCGCAGCAGGCGGCCACGAATCAGTGGCCCCTGGCTCAGGTCAAAGGCATCGCGGGCTTCGGCCTGGGTCAGTTGCTCGACGGCCGCTTGCCGGGCCTCGGCGTCGAGGGCTTGCAGGTCGTGTTCCTGCAAGGCGAAGCCGATGTCGGCGGCGGCGAAGCGCTGGCGGACCTCGCCGTCATGGCATTCGAAGGTGGTGCGCAGGCTTTCGTGGCGGGCGACGATGCGGTCCAGGGCGCGCTGCAAGGCGTGGCGATCCAGCTGGCCGCGCAGGTGCAGGGCGGCGGGCATGTGATAGGCGACGCTGGCGGCGTGGTCCAGTTGATCGAGGAACCACAAGCGTTGTTGGGCCAGGGACAGCGGCAAGGGCTGGTCGCGGGACACCACGGCAATCGGCTGGACCTGGGACTGGCCGGCCTGTTCCACCTGTTGGGCCAGTTCACTCAACGAGGTCTGGGCGAAGAGGGTACGCAGGTCGATCTCGACACCGAGGTCCTGGTGCAGGCGCGCTTGCAGCTGCACGGTCAGCAGCGAGTGACCGCCGAGTTCGAGGAAGCCGTCGTGACGACCGACCTGATCCAGGCCAAGCAGGTTTTTCCAGATCTCGGCAATGGCGAGTTCGGTGTCGCCCTGGGGCGCCTCGTAGGTTTTGCTCGCCAGGGATTCCAGGCCGGGCGCGGGCAGGGCGCGACGGTCGAGCTTGCCATTGGCGGTGAGGGGCAGGGCGTCCAGGTGCACGAAGGCGCTGGGCACCATGTATTCGGGCAGGTGCTTGAGCAGGGTGCTGCGCAGTTGTTCGGCACTGACCGGTTCGCCGCACAGGTACGCCACCAGGCGATTATCGTCCCGGGCGATCACGACGGCGTCGGTGACACCGGCGCAGCCCCGCAACAGGTTTTCAATCTCACCCAATTCGATGCGGAAGCCACGGATCTTCACCTGGAAGTCATTACGCCCCAGGTACTCCAGCGTGCCATCGGCCAACCAGCGGCCAAGGTCACCGGTCTTGTACAGGCGTGCGTTCGGTTCAGTGCTGAACGGATCGGCGATGAACCGTTCGGCGCTCAGCTCCGGGCGGTTCAGGTAACCGCGCGCCACACCGGCACCGCCGATGTGCAGCTCGCCGGCCACGCCCAGCGGCGTCGGTTCGCCCCGGGCGTCGAGCACGTGCACCTGGACGTTGGCAATCGGCCGGCCAATACTCGGCCGTTCGCCGAGGTCGCGGATCAGGTCGATGGTGGCGTCCACCGTGCATTCGGTCGGGCCGTACATGTTGTAGAAGCGAATGCTCGGGCAGTTGCGCAGTTTCTCCCAGGTCGCGGCGTTGATCGCCTCGCCACCGAGCAGCACGCTCACCGGCTGATAGCTCTGGCGTTCCAGCAGGCCGGCGGCGAGCAGGGTGTCGAGCTGCGACGGCGTGGAGTCGAAGGCATGCACCTGATGCTGTTCGAGGAAGTCCAGCAGCTCGTGGCCGCTGGCGCGGATCAGTTGCGGGATGATCACCAGGCGGTGGCCGGAGAACAGCTGCGAGATGCCCTTGATCGACATGTCGAAGAAGAACCCGGCATTCAGCGCCACGGTGGCCGGTGTTGGGCAATGCCGGTGGGTGGTGCGGGTCAGCACCTGCCAGAAGTTGAACACCGAACGGTGCTCGACCATCACGCCCTTGGACTGGCCGGTGGAACCGGAGGTGTAGATCACGTAGGCCAGGTGCTCGGCGGTCAGGCCTGGCACTTGCGGGTTGCCATCGAAGGCTGGATTGCTCGCAGCCTGCAACGAATCAACCGTGTCGAGCAACAACAGCGGCAGCTCGCCGGACGGCAGGCTGAGGGCCGATTGGCTCAACAAGGCCCGTGGCTGGCTGTCCTGCAGCATGAACGCCATGCGCTCGGCAGGATGGGCCGGGTCGATCGGCACGTAGGCGGCGCCGGCCTTGAGCACACCCAGCAGGCCGACGATCATGTCCAGGCTGCGCTCGGCACAGATCGCCACGCGTTGATCGGGTTGGACACCGAGTTCGAGTAATTGCCGGGCCAGGTGGTTGGCGCGGCGGTTGAGCTGGCGGTAGCTCAGTTGCTGGTTCTCGCAAACCAGGGCCACGGCCTCGGGATTGGCCTGGACCTGGGTTTCGAACAGGGTGTGGATCGGCTGTGCAGGCCCGAAATCGCTGGCGGTGTGGTTGAAGTCGCCCAGCAGCAATTGCCGCTCGGTTTCAGGCAGCACTTTCAGGTCGCTGGCGAGGCGTTCAGGGGTCTGTTCAAGGGCTTCCACCAGGGCGGCCACGGCTTGGCCGAGGTAGGCGGCGATGCGTTGCGGGTCGATGCCAGTGATGGATTGGGCGGTCAGGGAGAAGTCGTCGCCTTCATCCGCCACGGCCACTTCGATCGGATAGTTGGTGCGGGCTTCGTTGCTGAGGAAGCGCACACCGTCCCAGGCCAGGACCTGGTTTGCGTTGGCCAACGAGCCGCCGTCGGTCTGATGGCGGTAGTTGAGCAAGGTGGTGAACAGCGGCAGGCCCGCGCCAACGCCGCTGCAACGCTGGGCCAGGGCCAGAGAGGCCTGTTCGTGGGCGAGCAGTTCGCTGAGGTCGCGATAGGTTTCGTCCACCAGCGCGCTGACACTGAGCCCGGCCAATCGCACCCGTACTGGCAGGGTGTTGATGAACACGCCAAGGGCCCGGTCGGCGCCCAGCGAACCTTGCAGGCGTCCGGCGACCACGGTGCCGAACACCACGTCATCACGCCCGGTGCAACGCGCGAGCACCTGGGCCCAGGCCAGATGAAACAGTACCGCCGGCGTCACCCCGGCCGTGCGCGATTGCGCGCGGATCCGCAGGCTCAGGGCCGGGTCGAGACGCACGCTGGTTTCCACCACCTGGGCACCGTCGCCCTGGACATCCAGCACGCCGAATGGGGCCGTCGGCTCATCGACACTGGCCAGGCGCCCGGCGAAATAGGCTTCGTGGGCCTGGGGCGGGGTGGCGAGAATCTGCGCGACGAACTCCCGATACGGCATGGGTGTGGGCAGGTTGGCACCCTGGCCCTGCATCAGGGTCTGGATTTCCTCGAGCACGATGCCCAGGGACACGTGGTCGCTGATCATGTGGTGGTCCAGCAGGGCCAGCCACCAGCGTTGGGAATGCGGGTCCTGGGCGATGCAGGCGCGCATCAGCGGTGCCTGTTGCAAATCCAGGCGCAGGTGTCGTGGATCGCTCAAACGCTCCAGTTGCGCGCGCGGATCCTCATCGGCCGTCAGGGTGATGGGCTGGACCGGTAGCTCGGCCCGACGTTGCACCACCTGCACCGCTTGCGGCTGGCCGACCCAATGTACGGCGCTGCGCAGGATGTCGTGGCGGTCAATGACCACTTGCAGGGCCGCGACAAAGGCATCGAGGCGCTGGCGGTCGTCGAACTCGATCATCGAGCGCACCAGATAGGCGTCGCCTTCATGCCCGAGCAAATGATGGAACAGGATGCCTTGCTGCAGTGGCGCCAGCGGGTAGATGTCCTGGATGTTCGCGGCACCGCCAGGCACGGCGCTGACGATACGTTCGAGCTGGGTCGAGGTCAGTTCCACCAGGGGCAGCATGTCCGGCGTCAACGCCGTGCAGTCGGCCGGAATCCGGTTGGCCGGGGCCAGGAACAAGACTTCCTCGCTGCGGCTCAGGGCCTGGGCCATCTCCCGTACGCTGGGCGCGGTGAACACGGTGCGCACCGTGGCGCTGAGGCCGTGCTGGCGCAAGCGGTCGATCAGGCTCACCGCCAGCAGCGAATGCCCGCCGAGTTCGAAGAAGCGGTCATGCCGGCCGACTTTCTCGATGCCCAGCAGATCCTGCCAGACGGTCGCGACGATCTGCTCGACCTCGCCCCGCGGTGCCTCGTAGGCCCGGCTGGCGAATGCTTCCTGGCCCGGTGCGGGCAGGGCGCGGCGGTCGAGTTTGCCGTTGGGCGTCAGTGGCAGGGCTTCGAGATGCACAAAGGCGCTGGGCACCATGTATTCAGGCAGCGCCGCCAACAAGGCGGTGCGTAGTTGTTCCACGGGGACCGATTCACCGCACAGGTAGGCGATCAAGCGCTTGCTGTCCGATTGGCCCGGTCTGCTTTCCTGAGCCACCACCACTGCTTCACGCACACCGGCGCAGCCGGCGAGGATGGCTTCGATCTCGCCCAGCTCCACACGGAAACCGCGGATCTTCACCTGATCGTCGTTGCGCCCCAGGTACTGGAGAGTGCCATCGGCCAGCCAGCGGCCAAGGTCGCCGGTCTTGTACAGGCGCGCGTCCGGGTCGGTGCTGAACGGGTCGGCAATGAAGCGTTCGGCGGTCAGCTCCTGGCGATTGAGGTAACCGCGCGCGACACCGACACCGCCAATGTGAATTTCTCCGGCGACCCCCAGTGGGACGAGGTTGCCGCTGGCATCGAGCACGTGCAGCTGAGTGTTGCGTACCGGTTTGCCGATCGAGCGGAAGTCGTCGTGGTCGCTTTCCATCAGGCGGATCGAGGCGTTCACGGTGGCTTCGGTCGGGCCGTAGGCATTGAACAGCGCCGGGCGATGACCGGCCCGGGCGAACCACTGGGTCACGGCCTGTTTACCCACCGCTTCGCCACCGATCATGAACTGACGCAGCGAGGTGGGCAGCGGTACATGCAGGTCGCGGCTGACCTGCTGCCAGAACACGGTCGGCAGGTTGGCGACGCTGATCGCATGTTGTTCGCACAGTGCGGCGAAGGCCGCAGTCCCGGCAATCCAGGCATCGCTGCGCAGAACCAGGGTGGCACCGGACAGCAACGCCCCGAAAATCTCTTCAACCGACATGTCGAAGGTCATGGTGGCAAACTGCAGGATGCGGTCTTCCGGGTTGAGGCCATAACGCTCTTGCAGGGCGCCGATCTGGTTGCACACCGAACGGTGTTCGAGCATCACCCCCTTTGGCTTGCCGGTGGAGCCTGAGGTGTACATGACGTAGGCCAGGTGCCGGGAGGTCAAGCCTTCGACCCGCGGGTTGCGTTCATCGCCAGCGGCTGGATCGTCCAGAGACAGTTGCGCAATCGGCAGCGGTGGCAGTTGTCCGGCCAGGTTGCCTTGGCTCAGTAATACCCGCGGCGAGCTGTCGCTGAGCATGTGCTGCAGGCGATCCTGCGGATAGTTCGGGTCCAGCGGCACATAGGCGCCGCCGGCCTTGAGGATGGCGAGGATACCAATGATCATCTCGGGGCTGCGTTCCACCAGCAGCGCCACGCGTTCATCCGGGCGCAGGCCGGCGGCGATCAAGCGGTGAGCGATACGATTGGCCCGGGCATTGAGTTCGCCATAGCTGAGGCGGCTGTTTTCAGCCTGGACAGCGATGGCGCGGGGGCGATCCAGCACCTGTTGTTCGAACCACTCATGCACCAGCCTGCCCTCGGGAAACGGGGCATGGGTCTGATTGAAGCCACCGAGCAGTTGCCGGCGTTGCTGGTTGTCCAGCAACGGCAGGGTTGCCAGCGCTTGGTGGGCATCGTCGAGCATCGCGTCGAGCAGGTGCAGCAAATGCTGGCCCCAACGGGCAATGGTGCTTTCAGCGAACAGATCGGTGGCGTATTCGAACTGGCCGCTGATGGTTTCGCCATCGTCATTGAGCGACAAACTCACGTCGAACTGTGTGGTGCCGGTAGGTTGTGGCAGCGGGGTCAGGCTCAAGCCTGGCAGTTCCAAAGCCTGGTCGCGCGGGGTATTGCCCAGCACCAGCATGGCCTGGAACAGCGGGCTGTGGCCCAGGCTGCGTTCCGGTTGCAGGACTTCGACCACCTGTTCGAACGGCAGGTCCTGATGGCTGTAGGCGTCGAGGGTGGTGGCCTTGATCTGCGCCAGCAACTGGTCGACACGGCTGTGGGCCTGGACGTCGATGCGCAGGGCCAGGGTGTTGACGAAGAAGCCGATCAGCGCCTCGGTTTCCTGGCGTGGACGGTTGGCCACCGGGGTGCCGACCACTACTTGCGGTTGGTTGCTCAGGCGCGAAAGCAGGATCGACCAGGCGCCGAGCAGGGTCATGAACGGCGTCAGGCCCTGTTGCTGGCTGAAGCGGCGCAGGCGAGTGCTGAGTGCTGCGGGCAGTTTCAGGGCCAGCGCGGCACCCTGGTAGCTTTGCACTTGCGGGCGGTTATGGTCGCTGGGCAGTTCCAGCAGCGCCGGGGCGCCGCTGAGGTGTTCCTTCCAGAAGCCGACCTGGGCGTGCAGGCGTTCACCTTGCAAGTGTTGCTGTTGCCAGGCGGCATAGTCGGCGTATTGCAGGGCCAGGGCCGGCAGTGGATCGTCGAGACCCTGGCTGAACGCGGCATAGAGCGCGTTGAATTCACCGATCAACACCGCCACCGACCAACCGTCGGAGACGATGTGGTGCTGGGTCACCAGCAGGATGTGTTCGTCGGCATCCAGGCGCAGCAGGCGGCCACGAATCAGTGGCCCCTGGCTCAGGTCAAAGGCATCGCGGGCTTCGGCCAGGGTCAGTTGCTCGACGGCCGCTTGCCGGGCCTCGGCGTCGAGGGCTTGCAGGTCGTGTTCCTGCAAGGCGAAGCCGATGTCGGCGGCGGCGAAGCGCTGGCGGACCTCGCCATCATGGCGTTCGAAGGTGGTGCGCAGGCTTTCGTGGCGGGCGACGATGCGGTCCAGGGCGCGCTGCAAGGCGTGGCGATCCAGCTGGCCGCGCAGGTGCAGGGCGGCGGGCATGTGATAGGCGACGCTGGCGGCGTGGTCCAGTTGATCGAGGAACCACAGGCGTTGTTGGGCCAGGGACAGCGGCAAGGGCTGGTCGCGGGACACCACGGCAATCGGCTGGACCTGGGACTGGCCGGCCTGTTCCACCTGTTGGGCCAGTTCACTCAACGAGGTCTGGGCGAAGAGGGTACGCAGGTCGATCTCGACACCGAGGTCCTGGTGCAGGCGCGCCTGCAGCTGCACGGTCAGCAGCGAATGGCCGCCGAGTTCGAGGAAGCCGTCGTGACGGCCGACCTGATCCAGGCCAAGCAGGTTTTTCCAGATCTCGGCAATGGCGAGTTCGGTGTCGCCCTGGGGCGCTTCGTAGGTTTTGCTCGCCAGGGATTCCAGGCCGGGCGCGGGCAGGGCGCGGCGGTCGAGCTTGCCGTTGGCGGTGAGGGGCAGGGCGTCCAGGTGCACGAAGGCGCTGGGCACCATGTATTCGGGCAGGTGCTTGAGCAGGGCGCCACGCAGTTGCTCGGCCGGCACCGGCTCACCGCAGACGTAGGCAACCAGGCGTTTGCTGTCCGGTTGCCCAGGATGGTCTTCCCGAGCAATGACCACCACTTCGCGAACGCCGGGGCACAGGGCCAGGGCCGCTTCGACTTCGCCAATCTCGATGCGCAGGCCGCGGATTTTAACCTGGAAGTCGTTGCGTCCCAGGTACTCCAATGCACCGTTGGCCAGCCAGCGGCCAAGGTCGCCAGTCTTGTACAGGCGTGCGTTGGGTTCTTGGCTGAACGGGTCGGCGATGAAGCGTTCGGCGCTCAGTTCCGCTTGGTTCAGGTAGCCTCGGGCGACGCCGATGCCGCCGATGTGCAGCTCCCCGGCGATGCCCAACGGTTGGGGTTCGCCCCGGGCATCGAGGACATGCATCTGGATGTTGGCGATCGGCTTGCCGATGGGCACGCTTTCGCCGGGGTCACTGGGCCGGCACTGCCAGGCGGTGACGTCAATGGCCGCTTCGGTCGGGCCATAGAGATTGTGCAGCTCGACCCCCGCCAGTTGTTGTTCGAAGCGCCGTTGCAGGCCGCGAGGCAGGGCTTCGCCGCTGCACAGCACGCGGCGCAGGGCAGGGAAGTCCTGCCTGTCATGGTGTTCGAGGAACAGGTCGAGCATCGACGGTACGAAGTGCAGCAGCGTGATGCCAGCCTGGCGCATCAATCGGGCCAGGTAATCCGGCTCCTGGTGGCCGCCCGGACGAGCCATGACCAGCTCGGCGCCGGCGAGCAACGGTAGGAAAAACTCCCAGACCGACACGTCAAATCCGAACGGAGTCTTTTGCAGCACCCGGTCGCTGGCATCGACACCGTATTGGTCGCGGGCCCACAGCAGGCGGTTGACCACCCCGAGGTGTTCATTCATCACGCCCTTGGGGTTGCCGGTGGAGCCTGAGGTGTAGAGCACGTAGGCCAGGTGCCGGGGTGTCAGGCCCAGGGCTTGCGGGGCCGGGTCATGTTCGGGCTGAGCGGCCAGTTGACCTTGATCTTCGTTGCCATCGAGTGCCAGCAGCGGAACATCCAACGGCGGCAACTGGGCCAGCAGTGCCTGGCTGGTCAGCACGGCTCGCGGGGCACTGTCGCCAAGCATGAATGCCTGGCGGGCGCTCGGCAGGTCCGGGTCGATGGGCACGTAGGCGCCCCCAGCCTTGAGAATGCCCAGCAGGGCGACGACCATTTCCGGCCCGCGTCTGAGGCTCACGGCCACCCGGTCATCCGGCTCCACACCCAGTTCGATCAGGCGATGGGCGAGCCGGTTGGCCTGGCGATTGAGTTGGCCGTAACTGAGCAGGGGACCGCTCTCGTCGCGCACGGCACAGGCAGCCGGGCGCTGCTCGGCTTGCTGTTCGAACAACTGGTGGATCAACACGTCCTGCGGATAGTCGCGGGCCGTGGCGTTGAATTCGACTTGCAGACGTTGCCGCTCGGCCTGGCTCATGAGCGGGTAATGACCCACGGCGGTGTCATGGCGCTCCAGCACCGCTTCGAGCATCGAGAGCATGCGCTGTTGCAGGAGTCGGGCTTCTTCCAGACTGAAATAGGCAGTGTTGAAGTTGAAGTCCAGATGGACGTCTTCGAACGGATGGTAGTCGCGCACGAAGATCGCCATGGGCGTCTGTTCGTAACCGTTATCCATGGTGATGACGGTGGATGAAGTGCCGCCGAACTGATCGTCGCCGTCCAGGCTTTCGAACGACAAGGAGATGTCGAACAGCTGCCGACGTCCGCTCTGTGCCAGGCGCAGGCTGCGGTTGAGCTCGGCGATGGGGAAGCGCTGATGACGGTAGCAGCGGCGCAGCTGCCCACCGGCAGTGTGCATCAGGTCCAGCAGCGAAGCATCGAAGTCGACGGGCAGGCGGATCGGGCTGACCGAGGAAAACATGCCCGCGGTTTCTTTGGTACGGGCGGTGGTGCGGTTATGCACGGGCATGCCGATGACGATTTCATCGACCCCCACGGTGCGGCAGAAATAGGTGGCCACCACGCTGATCAGCACATGGGCGACCGACAGGCTGCGTTCGCTGGCGAATTGTGTCAGGGCGTTGTACAGCGCTCGGGGAAGCATCGCCTGCACCTGGGCGCTGGGCGCCAGTGCATTGGCCTGGCCGGTCTTGAAGTCAGCGCGGCGTTGCAATAGCGATGGCGGCATTTGCGCGTAGGTTTCCTGCCAGAACTGGCGGTCGCGCTCGTAGCGGGACGAGGCAAGGTAAGCCCGGTCATCTTCCAGGAACGACAGGTAGGAATGCCCCTGGGCGACTTCGTCATTGCCGGCCAGCAGGCCGTTGTAGGCCGCGCCCACGGCGTGGCCGATCAGCGCCACGCCAATGCCGTCGGTGACCAGGTGGTGGTAGCGGTTGAGCCAGTAATGGAGGTTCGGGCCGCAACGGACCATGCGCGCCTCCCAGAGCTGCCCGGTCAGCGATTCGAACGGCTGGCGGAACGCGTCGCGCAGGTACTCCATGGCCAGGCCGGCGGCAGCCTGCTCCTCGGAGAACTCCACCACTTGCAGGTTTACCTTGACCTCGGGGATGACTCGTTGGCGGCCGATGCCGCCCTCATGGCTGAAGCTCAGGCGCAGGGCATCGTGACGGTTGGCGACCAGCTCGATGGCTTTCTCGAACAATGGGATGTTGATCTCACCCCTGATCTCCAGGGACATGCCGATGTTGTAGTAGGGCAGGTCTGGGTGCGCGATCTGGTCCAGCCAGATGCCCTGCTGGACTGAGGCCAGCTCATGGGACACGCAATCTTGCGAGAGCGACATATCGGTCGACGAATCCATATCGGAGCACCTGCTTGCAGAATCAATTGAGGTTTTGTCTCCGTTCGAAAGGCAGCGGTGTGTGGAGGCCTGGGCGACTGCCAGTCGGCGGATCAATAGCCGTGAGGAAGGACGTTGGTGGTGGCGGGCGGGCGCCTGAAGTCCCTTCACAAAGTGAGAAAAAATTAGAGCATCCAGTGGGGGATGTCTGTCATGGGAAGCAGGGACAACGGCGAGGAACGGGGCTGTGCGGTGCTTGGGCGTGGTCGCGCGAGTCTGTTATACCAACGGCCCTGAGTGTGCTTGCGAGGGTCGAAAATGCCACTAATCGCCGAATCGGATCGCCCGGTATCGAAGTTCTGGAGCCTGTCCCGTTTTCCCAATCACCCGCAGGCGGGCCCGGTCGAAGTGATCGACGCGCTGTCGATCTCCAAAGAGGACTTCACCCGGCGGTACGTCAATCGCAACCGCCCCTGCCTGGTCAAGAATGCGGTGCGGCATTGGCCGGCGTTTCAGAAATGGAAGCGCCTGGACTACCTCAAAGCCCATTCACGCAACAGCGCGGTGGTGGTGCGTTCGCAGATCGTCTCCGAGGTCATCGGTTGGTCCAATCCCAAGGTCAAGGCCGAGCTGACCGAGTACGCGAACAGCGTCTATCGGGAAATGCCGTTCCACGAATTCCTCGCAGGCCTGGGGGAGGGTGATGGGCCATGGGTGGCCGACAGTTGCCGGTTTTCCGAAGGCTCGGCGATCGAGCAGATGAAAGAGGACGTCGGCGGATTGCCGTTCATGCCGCAGTTGGGCAAGTCCCGGCATTACCCGCCTCATCGCAGTTTCCTGTATCGCAACTCCTACACCGATTGGCATTTCCATGTCGTCGATGAAACCTTCATGGCCCAGGTGGTGGGCGCCAAGGAGGTGCTGCTGTTGCCGCCGGACGAAACCAGCTGGCGGGCGTTGCAGCCGGTGATCGAGCAGGCGGGTTACCTGTACGACATCGACACCGGGCGTTTTCCGGGTACCCGACAACTGCGAGCGCTGCGCACGGTGGTGGAGCCGGGAGATGCGTTGTACATCCCGGTCTACTGGTGGCACGCGGTGCAATCGATGGACGATGAATTCGGTGCCACCGTCGCGGCGACCTTCCCGACGCCCCTGCACGTCAGCGGCGACATCAGTTCGCCTATCGCCAGGCGGGTGTTGCGCACCTATCTGTTTTCCCGTTATGCGCCGGTGGTGTTGGGTGCGGTGGCCTATTCCCTGGGTTATCGGCTGCTGAGCAAGTTGATCGATGTCGCCATGCCTCGCGATGTGCGCCCATGAGCTTGGGCAGTGGTCGCCGGGGTTTTGATCTTGGCCAAGGTTTCTATTTCCTCTGGTGCGGAGAGTCGCTGGCGGTGGTCGGCACCGCGTTGATGGAGTTCGCCCTGGGCGTCTGGGTGTATACCCATACCGGTTCGGCGGTGGCCTTCGCCAATGTCGTGCTGGCGGCGACCTTGCCGGCGGTGCTGTTTCTGCCACTGGCGGGCGGGCTGGCCGACCGGATCAGCCACCGGGTGATCATTGTCTGTTGCGATGTGAGCCTGGCGATACTGCTTCTGGGGGTGATGGCGCTGCTCTGGTTCGAACGCCTGGAACCGCTGCACCTGTACATTTTCAATTGCCTGGCGTCCATTGTCGGGGCCTTTCGCAAACCGGCCTATCAGGCCGCCGTGAGTACCATTGTCGCCCCCGACAAATTCACCCGGGCCTCGGGGTTGATCAGCATCAGCAAGAACGCTTCGGCCCTGGTGGCGCCGCTGCTGGCCGGGGCGATCATGGCCAGTGCCGGGCTGGTGACGATCCTGGCGGTGGACCTGATTACCTTCTGCTCGGGCACCTTGCTGGTGATCAAGGCGTTCTCCCATGTGCGCGGTGCGTCGGACCGTCATGAGCGTACTAGCAAAGGCTCGGTGTTCGGGGGCGCGGTGAGCAACGTTGCGGCGGCACTGAAGTTTTTCATGGCCGAACGGCTGATGGCCGGGCTGCTGGTCTACACCATGATGCGTACCGCATTGTTGTCGCTGGCCACCTTGATGATGACGCCGTTGTTGCTGTCGACCCTGGGTAGTCAGACGCTGGGGATGGCCTACACCTGGGCGGCCCTGGGAGGCCTGGCCGGTGCGGGGCTGTTGATTTCCATGGGCAATCCGCGGCGCTTGATGGCGCTGGTGGCGGTGGCCGATCTGTTGCTGGCGGCCTGTGTCGTTGCCCTGGGGATGGTGTCGCAGGCCGTTGCGTACTGCGCGCTGGCCTTTGTCGCGATCACCATGGCGAGTATCGCCGATGCCAGCGTGAACTCGCTCTGGATGCGCAGGATCCCCGCCGGCAGCCGTGCCAGTGTCTTTGCGCTGATCAGCATGTTGACCATTGCCACCACCAGCCTGGCGGTGATCGTCGGTGGCTTCCTGGTGGATCACTGGTTCCAGCCGGCGCTGATGCCGGGTGGCCTCTATGCCGAGTCGATCGGGCGCTGGCTGGGCGTAGGGCCGGGGCGTGGCGTCGGATTGCTGTTCGTCGTGGCCGGCGGACTGTTTGCGCTCCTGCCCTTGAGTGTTTTGCTCTATGGGCCGATGCGCCGATTGGACGAGACGCCCACGCAGGCGGCCGTCGTACGGCTGGCCGACAACCCGCAGGTCGAGCCGCTGTAATGCCCGGCGTGGCCTGCTGTACCGGATTCCCGTGACAGACAGGTCGGGCCCGGTGGGTCAACCTTTGCAGGCTCTTCTGCTGTGCCCGTATCACGCGGGCAGGGCTGCCTTCGCAGCGTCATCGGAATCGACAACCCTCAATAAAAGGAGCAACTATGCGCCCGTCGTTTTATGAACCCAGCCGTTTTCCGGCACTCAAGAACCTGGCTGACAACTGGGAAGTGATCCGCGAGGAATTTCTTGCCCTCGATGCGCCGACCCTGACTATCAACCGTGTGGGCAAGTCGATTACCGAGATCGTCGACGAAGTGACCGCGCATATGGAGGCCGGCGGCGAGTATGGCTGGCTCTGGGGATGGGGTGACGACATGGACGTCATGCCGGAGTGGACCCAGTATGGCCTGGTCGCCTACGACACACCGATCCCCTACGCCCAGGCCGCCATGCCCGGCACCATCGAACTGTTGAAGAAAATCCCCGGCATCAAGCTTTGTGCCTTGCTGCGCATGGAGCCCAATGTGTTCCTCGGTACCCACTCCCACACCGGTACCTGGGAAGAAGGCTTGCTGCACATGCAACTGACCATCGACGCGCCCACTACCCAGAACTATGCCTACCTCAACGTCAACGGCAGCTTCAACCAGAGCACCAACGGTAACCTGGTGATCTTCGACGGCTCCCTCGACCACTTCGCCGTCAACGCTTCACGGGCACACCGGACTGTGCTGTATCTTGAGTTTCATCGTGAGAAGCACATGGTGGCTTGAGGTGGATCTGTGGCCGGGGGGAGGGTGGCGACCGGGAGATTGAGGTCGCCGCGATTCCATTGTGGGAGCGAGCTTGCTCGCGATGGTGGTGGGTCAGTCACTGGGATGGCGACTGACACGGCCCCGTCGCGGGCAAGCCCGCTCCCACACGTACGAGTGGAGGACACCGGATTTATTAATGCTGGAAAAACTCGTGTGGGAGCGAGCCTGCTCGCGATAGCGGTGGGTCAGTCACTGGTGATGGTGACTGGCCTGGCTTCATCGCGAGCAGGCTCGCTCCCACGGGATCTGTGGCGAACGCCAAGTCTGTGGCCCACCGAGAACCAATGTGGGAGCAAGTTCGCTCCCACAGGTTTTGCTTTGCCCCAGGTGTGCAGAGGTCAAACAGCCGTCGCTTCGAGGGTCGATTCCAGGAAGTGGAAAGCGGTGTGCTTCGAACGCTGGGTGGACTCGAAGAACGCCAGATGACTGCCGTTGCGTTCCACATGCAGCAGGGCGTCGCTGATGGCCTCGGCAATGAGCCGGGAACCGCCGATGTGAGTGGTTTCATCGGCGTCGCCGGCGACCACCAGGGTGGGCACGGTGATCTGTTCCAGGCGCGACTTCAACTCGGTCTTGTTCAGCGCATCGTTGAGCCGTGCATAGCGGTAGAACAGCTCCTCATTGACGTAAGGATAGAGCGCCGCATGGGCGATGGAGTCCGGAATGGTCGCCAGTGTCGCCTGGTCCAGGAACAACGCCTGCAAGTCGCTGGCTTCGTTACGGTCCACGGCGGCCGATTCCATCAGCCATTCGAAGTTCTGCTGGTGGGCGGTGCGCAGGCTGTCGTCGCCCAGGTTGTAATCGCCATGCCAAAGGCTCAGGGAGTTGACCCGATCCGGATAGGTGGCGGCAGCGCTCAGCGCAATCACCGCCCCGCCGCAGATGCCCATCAGGTGCGCGCTCTGCAATCCGTAGTGATTCATCACGTTGATCAGGTCGCCGACCTGGGCGTCGGTATCCACCGACAACTGGTCGAACGAGGTGCAGGAACCGAATAGCCCACGGGTTTCCCAGGTGACCACGAAGAACCGCTCGCTCAGTGCGTTGAACCACTCGCGGCACAAGTCGAATGGCATGCCACAGGGCAGGGCCAGGACGATGGCCGGGCGCTGGCGCTCGGTACTGGCGTGGACCGATAGCGCCACGTTGTCGCGGGTGATCAGGTGCAGTGTCTCGACCTCGGGCACTGCACCGCTGAAATCGAAGTGTCTGACCAGGCGCCCGAACTCCTTGGCACTGTCGACGTCGTCGAAGTGGTCGTAGGAGAAATCGAGCGCCTGGCAGATTTTCTTGCTGATAAACATTTCGAAGGACGACAGTTGCGTCTCGCCGTCGTGCAAGTACTGCACGGCTTTGACGCCGATCCGTGCGAAGGCGGTGCTGACCGCCCGTTCGGTGGCTCTGACGCTAGGGGAGGCCTGGTCGGGTGACAGGTCACTCCCCTGGGCGAGAAAGCTCAGGCAGATAGGATCGGGCAGATGGATGGCAAGGTGCCTAAGCATCCTCACGGTCTCACACAGGCGCGTGGCTGCGTCGGTGGAAATAGTCATGGATTGGGGGACTCCTGTCAGGCACGTTGCGCATGCCAACTGTCATATGGCACTGAAAAAATCAGACCGCTTCGAATTTCTTGCCTCGGGTGGTATGGGTGACAAGGCGGTTGTATTCCGGGGTCTTGTCCCCGATCACTTGGACCGCACCGTATTTTTCCAGGCTGATACGACCGCCGTATTCCTCGATGTGGTCGGAGTCCGGATAAATCTTCACGAACGACGGCACATAGCGCGAAGCGAAGCCCATGCGCATGTCCTGGGACTCACCGCTGTGGGGATAGGAGGCGTGCATCAGGGTCGACCAGAAAATGATGAACTGACCGGCCTTCATCTGCATGGGCACGGCGGCGGCTTCGTCAGGTTTCCAGTTCTCGTCGATCTGCAGCTGGCGATAGTCATAGCCGAAGAAACCGCGTCGCACACCATCCTTGACCACCGAGTTGTTGGTCTCGGGCTCGTAGCTCATGCGCTTGGTTTCGTCGTAGTTCATGCTGTTCTGGGTGCCGGGAATGAATTGCAGGCAACCGTTGGCAATGTTGGCGTCGGTGAAGGCGGTCCAGACCGTGATGGTGCCACCGAAGTCTTCATTTTCCGGCCAGAGAATCTGCGGTTTGCCCGAGGCATTGGCAAAGGTGTCGGCCTGGTGCCAGTCGGTGCCTTCGTCGCCCGGGTATTTAGGGAAAAACTCGGTACGCCAGCACAATACATCCGGGCCGAGAATGCTCTCGACGCGGTCGCAGATCTGCGGGCGACAGATATGACTGGCGAGGAATTCGTCGTCCAGGTGGCGATCATAGTTGGCGATGTTGGTGGCGCCGGAAATCGCATCCAGATCCTGGTACGCCGCAGCGCTGCGGTCGAGCAGGCGCAGACGGGTGCGCTTCCAGGTCTCTTTCATTTCTTCTGGCGAATAGGCGTCGAATGGTCCGATGAAACCGTTCTTTTCGAAGGACGCACGTTCTTCCGGGGTCAAGGCGAATTTTTTGCTCATGGGCTTTTTCCTTTTCGGTCAATGGGCTTGAACAAGGGAACGCTGGATGCAGCCGGCCAACACTTTGGCGGTCGCGCCATCTGCCAGCACGCCTGGGTCGAGGTTGACCCGGTAATGGGCCTTGAGTGTGCTCAACGAGCGGATCAGGGCCAGGGAGGTGCCGCCGAAATCGAAGAAATCATCGTTCAGGCCGATGTTCTTCAGGCCGATATCGTCCGACCAGACCTTGAGCACGAACTGCTCCTGTTCGGTGAGGCCCGGTTCGCTGGCGTGCTCCACGCTCGAAGGCACCGATTCAGGCGAGGGCAGGCGAGCCTTGTCGATCTTGCCGTGGTCCGTGACCGGCAATTGCGCCAGCGCAATGTAGGCCGAAGGACGCATGTAGTCCGGCAGATTGGCGGCCACCAGCGCGGCCACTTCGCTGCGGGTCTGTTCGGTCCAGGCCTCGACGCCCTGGGACGGCACCACGTAGGTGACCAGGCGCCAGTCGCCCTCGCCGTAATCGTGGCCGACGACATGGGCCGCGGCGATGGCCGGGCTGGTTTGCAGGCAAGCCTCGACTTCTCCCGGCTCGATCCGGAAACCGCGGATCTTCAATTGTTCGTCGCAACGTCCGGCGTAGCGGTACTCGCCGTCATCCCCCAGGACTAGCAGGTCTCCGGTGCGATAGGCTCGGCTCGAGGTGCCCGGCAACTGGACGAAACGCTCTGCGTTCAGGGTGGGACGATTCAGGTAACCCAGCGCTACACCGGCGCCCTCGATGTACAGCTCACCGGGGGTGCCCTGGGGCACCGGTTGCTGATCGGCGTCGAGCAGATGCAGACGCCAGCCATCCAGTGGCGCGCCGATGGAAACCATGGCGGCACTTTCCAGGTCCTGGCCGAGCACACGCTTGAAGGTGGTGTGGACGGTGGCTTCGGTAATGCCGTACATGTTGATCAAGGCCGGCTTCTGGTCGCCATGACGCTCGACCCACGGGCGTAGCACGGTGGCCGGCAGCGCCTCGCCACCGAACACCACATAGCGCAGCGCCAGAGGGGCAGGGGCGGAGCGATCGGCTTCATCGAGGCCACGGAACGCCGAGGGCGTCTGGCTCAGGACAGTCACGCCCTGGTCAGCCAGCCATTGGCGCATCTCACTTGGCGAGCGCGACACATCGTAAGGCACGACGGCAACGTGGCCGCCGTGGGCGAGGGCGCCCCAGATTTCCCAGACCGAAAAATCGAAGCCGATGGAGTGGAACATCGACCAGACGTCGTTCTCGTTGAAGGCGAATGAACGCTGGGTGCTTTCCAGCAGGCGGCTGACATTGCCGTGCGCGACCAATACACCCTTGGGCTCACCGGTGGAACCGGAGGTGTAGATGACATAGGCCGCGGCCTCGTCGGGGTTGCGGCGGTCGGCGTCGGCCAACAGCTCCAGTGTCGGGCCGGCCAGCAGTTCGGCCAGGGGCAGGACACGCACGGACGTGCTTTGTGGCAGGTCGGCCAGTTCGCCGATCATCAGGCTCAGGCCGCTGTCGCGAACGATGTGTTCGACACGCTTGCCAGGGTACTGCGGGTCGACCGGGACATAAGCGCCACCGGCCTTGAGGATGCCCAGCAAGCTGATGACCAGGTCGACGCCGCGTGGCAGGCACATCCCCACCAGCATCCCGTCCTGGACGCCTTCCTGGCGAAGCCGGGCCGCCAGCTTCGACGACGCCGCGTCGAGTTGGGCGTAGCTCAATGAGCGCGAGGCGTCGGACACCGCGGTTCGCTCGGGGAATTCGCGGGCCCGGGCGATGAATAACTCATGCAGCAATGCACCAGGCGTGAGGGGGGCTGGCGCGGATTTGACCGATCCGCCAGTGTTCTTAATCGGCATGACTAACGCTCCTGTTAAATGCCACGTACAGCGTGTTTGCGTGGTACGCAAACCGCTGCACTCGATACGTCACTGCGGCCCACGGGATCGTTGGAGGTACCTGTGCGAATCGCAGCTGGCGCATTTCAGCACCGACTTCGTGCCTGCGTCTGTCGGGGGAAATGGGGACAAACGATCCTGATGCGGATCGACCGTGTCGGTGCAGCGGCAGGTGCCGGGCTCTGTCCCGGTTTGCGGTGCCAGACACCATCGCGGATCAGTGTTTTTATCCTTGCCCGATGGTGGGGCGCATTGATTCGGCCCTGCGACGTGGATCCGAGGATCTGTGGTTCAGGAGTTATGCATGAGTCTTCAAACTGACGCTTCACCCGTCATGCCCGCTGACGGGGTGGCGGATTCACTCGTCTGGCCCGGTCATGGCGCCGGCGAATCGGTAAGACTGTCGTCACTCGCCGACGGTTTGAGTTTGCCCGTGGTGATCGAACCCATCGAGCCGGGGCTGGACCCTTCGCTGTGGGCCAGCACCCATCGCGAGGCGATCGAAGCGTTGCTGTGTCGCCACGGCGCGGTGCTGTTTCGCGGTTTTGATCTCGCCTCGGTGCCGGACTTCGAGGCGTTCGCCGAAGCCCTGTCGCCCGGGCTGCATGGTAGTTACGGCGACCTGCCGAAGAAGGAGGGCGGACGCAACGTCTACCGATCCACGCCATACCCCGAGCGCGAGATGATCCTGTATCACAACGAGAGTTCGCACCTGGAAAGCTGGCCGCGCAAGCAATGGTTCTACTGCGAGCAGCCGTCACGGGTCGGCGGCGCGACTCCCCTGGCGGACATCCGTCAGGTGCTGCGATGCCTGCCGGCGGAGGTGGTGACGCGCTTCGAACAGAAAGGCTTGATGTACAGCCGCACCTTTACCGTCGGCGTCGAGCCGAGCTGGGAATCGTTCTTTGGTACCACTGACCGCGCGGCTGTCGAGCAGCGTTGCCGGGAACAGGGCACCGATTTCGAATGGCTCGACGACGAAACGCTGCAAGTGCGTACGCTCTGCCCGGCAGTCATCGAGCATCCGGTGACGGGCGAGCGTGCTTTCTTCAACCAGGTCCAGCTGCATCACCCATTTTGTCTGGGCGAGGAAATGCGTGAAGACCTGCTCGATATATTCGGTGCCGATCGTCTGCCGCGCATGGTCAGTTATGGCGACGGAACACCGATAGAAGACAACGTCATGGCGTTGCTCGGCGAGGCCTATGAGGCCTGTGCCGTCAGGTTCGCCTGGCGCAAGGGCGATGTAGTGATGCTCGACAACATGTTGGCCGCCCATGCTCGCGATCCTTACGAGGAGCCACGCCTGATTGTCGTGGCCATGGGCGAGATGACCGCCCGCGGCGACGTATGGCAGCCAGCGTGAGCCCTTTCGCGACTCCATTCGAGGACAGCAACCCATGAAAGAGAAAAAAGCGAAGAAGCCGAAGCCGGGCTCGGTCATGCGCCTGTTGTGGCGCAACCATCCCTGGCTGACACTCTTTACCTTGATCTGCGGTGTCATCAGTGGGGTAGCGTCTATCGCGGTGGTGAGCGTGATCAACGAGGCGATCCACAATGATGGCTCTCGCCTGCACGCGCTGTACTGGTTCATCGGGCTCAGTGCCACGGCGCTGATCTTGCGCAACGGTGCAGCCTTGTTCCCGGCTTACGCCAGCATGCGGATCATGACGCGGTTGCGCATCGCGCTGTGTCGCAAGATCCTCGCCACGCCGCTGGAAGAGGTTGACCGGCGCGGCCCGCCCAATGTGCTGACCATGTTGACCAACGACATTCCGCAACTGAACACCACGTTGATCATCATCCCCACAGTCCTGGTCGAGATGACTGTCTTTCTGTTTGGTATCGCCTACCTGGCTTACCTGTCGTGGGTTGTCCTGGCCTTGACTGTCTCACTGATGATCCTGGGGGTCGGGCTTTATCTGTTTTTCTTCACCAGCGGCGTCAGATACACCGGTCGTGTACGGGACGAGTTCACTGCATTCAACGAATACACCCACGCCCTGGTGTTCGGTCTCAAGGAACTGAAGCTCAATGGCGTTCGGCGGCGTTGGTTCGGTCGCTCTGCCATCGAGGCATCGTCTATACGGGTCGCGCGCTACAACTTTGTCGAGCGTCTGTGGTACACCGCCGCCGACAACGTCGGCCAGTTCACCTTGTCCTTGCTGATCGGTTGCCTGTTGTTCGCCGCGCCACTGGTCGGTGCGGTCGAGCCGAAAGTCATGACGGCCAGTGTGTTGGCCGTGCTGTACATCATGGGGCCGCTGTCGTTGCTGGTGGGAGCGATGCCGCTACTGGCGGCGGGGCGGGTCGCCTGTGCTCGTCTTTCGGAATTCGGTTTCTCGATCAACGATCCGCACCCAGACCCCGTCGAGACCCCAGCCCCCAAAGTGCATCTGCTGGAGCATAAAAAGTCCTGGGACAGCATCGAGTTGAAGGATGTGCAGATGCACTATCAGGACCTGCACGCAGATGCCGGTTTCTCTCTGGGACCTATCGACCTGAGCGTGCAATCCGGGGAGTTGGTCTACATCGTCGGTGGCAACGGTTGTGGCAAAAGCACCCTGGCCAAGGTGATCTGCGGGCTTTACATCCCCCAAAGCGGTGAGGTGCTGCTCGATGGCTCACCCATCACCGATGAAAGTCGCAGTGACTATCGAGACTTGTTCTCCGCAGTGTTCTCCGATTTTCATCTGTTCAATCGCCTCATCGGTCCCGATGAGGAGGACGGCAGCCCCGCATTGGCCCGTAAGTATCTGGAAACCCTGGGGCTGACCGACAAAATCAAGATCGAGGGGCTGGGTTATTCAACCACCAAGGCTTTGTCGTATGGCCAGCAGAAGCGCCTGGCGCTGGTGTGTGCCTACATGGAAGACCGACCGGTCTACGTGCTGGACGAATGGGCGGCAGACCAGGATCCGCCGTTCAAGAAATTCTTCTATGAGGAATTGCTGCCCGATCTCAAGCGTCGTGGCAAGACGGTGCTGATCATTACCCATGACGATCAGTACTTCCAACTGGCCGATCGCATCATCAAGTTGGTCGATGGGCAGATCGTTTCCGATACCAGCTGCGCTGTCCGCGATAAGCGCGCCTGAATGTCGATTTCGGCGACGTTGTCCGGCATGCGAGGTCGTGACAATACCTCTGCGCAACCGTGAAGGATACCTGGCTTCAAACCCCACCTGGCAGGCGCGTATGGGTTGTCGGGGGCAAGGCCATGCAAGGTCGACCCGCTTGTTCAACCGACACCATGCCGCGCTGGCTGGCTGCGCGGATCTGCTTCAACTCCAGGCGTGCCTGTTGCGTTTTCCCCAGGCAGCACTGACAAATCTCTGAGAAGGAACGTATGAAATTTTTCTTTGCGCGTGCTGTGGATGACGTTGTTGCAACGAGCCTTTCGGCCAACCGGTGTCACGAACAACCTCTGAGCGGGATTGCTCAGAGCGGTCCGTTGTCGGTGGACGGACGAGTGTCGGAGGCGCGGGTATGAATCAGTCCCTGCAGTTTTCGCAAACCTACCCCCTGACGGCCGCCCAGCGGGACATCTGGCTGGATCAGATGAGCAAGGGCGATTCACCTTTGTACAACATAGGAGGATATCTGCACATCGAGGGCGTTGTTGACCCCGAGCGCTTCCAACGGGCGTTCGACTTGTTAGTGCAGAAACACGACGCCCTGCGCACGGTATTGCTCTCAGGCACCGAGGCCGGTGGCGTACCCATGCAGATGCTGGTCGATACTCTGGCGGTGCAGGTTCCGGTGCATGATTTTTCTGATCGATCCGATCCAGAAGCAGCGGCACAGGCCTGGATACAGCAACGTATGGGGGTTGCGTTTCCACTGGACGGTGACCACCTGTTTCGCTTCGACCTGCTCAAACTCAACGACTCGTCGTTCTATTTCGCCGTCCAGGTCCATCACATCGTCCTGGATGGCTGGAGCATCGGTTTGATGTTCAAGGACCTCGGTGAGCTTTACAGCGCCCTGGAAAGTAACCAGTTGCCGGATTTGTCGGCGCCGTCCTACGTGGAGTTCATCCAGGACGATGCCCGCTATCGCCAATCCCCTCGCTTTGTTCGTGAACAACAATACTGGCTGGAAAAATACCAGGATGTTCCATCGCCATTATTCGTCGCGCGTGATCGCGATCATTACCCCAAGGGCATGGCGCCCAGCCGCCATGCCCTATGGCGCTATCCTCAAACGCTGAACGAACGGATCGACGTCCTGGCGCAATTGCATCAGTCGTCACGCTCTGCTGTGCTGCTTGCCGCGCTGTATGTCTATTTTTCCCGCACCACCCAGCGCGAAGAGCTGGTGATCGGCCTGCCGGTCCTGAACCGCTCCAACGCGACCTTCAAGAAGACCATGGGGTTGTTCACTCAGGTGAGCGCCGTGCGGTTGCGGTTCAGCGCCGACTTGTCATTCGGTGAGCTGGTCCACGAAGTGGCGCGCACCCTCAAACAGGACTATCGCCACCAGCGCTTCCCCCTGAGCGATATGAACCGTTCGCTGGAGCTGCTGCAGGGCAATCGCGCGCAGTTGTTCGATATATCGTTCTCCTATGAATTGGACGATCACCAGTTCATGTTCGGGCAGGCCCCGGCCCGTTCGGTGAAATGCTCGAACGGCCATGAACAGATGCCGTTGGCCATCCACGTGCGGAGCAACCCGCACGACGATAACGCCTGGCTGCACTGGATCTACAACGCAGCCTTTTTCCAGGACGGTGAAATCGAGGCGATGGCCGAGCGCTTCATGCAGGTGTTGGAGCAAGGCTTGAGCAATGACGCATTGCCGATCCGCGAGTTTGTGCTGCCGACGCCGGCCGAAGCCCGTCAGCTTCAGGCCTGGAACGCCAACGATGGGCAGCACTATGAGCATGACCGCACGATCCACGGCCTGTTCGAAGTGCAAGCGGCCGCGCAACCCGATGCGCTGGCGGTGGTATACGAAGACCGGGCATTGACCTACGGTGAGCTCAATGCCCGGGCGAACCAGGTTGCTCATCGCCTGCTGGCGTTGGGTGTTCGCCCGGATGACCGGGTGGCGATCTGTGTCGAGCGTGGCCTGGACATGATCGTCGGCCTGCTGGGTATCCTGAAGTCCGGCGCCGGTTACGTGCCGCTGGACCCGGCCTATCCCCCAGAGCGCCTGGCCTTCATGCTCGAGGACAGCTCCCCGGTGGCGTTGCTCACTCAGTCGGCGCTGGAGGTGCAACTGCCGGCGCTGTCTGCCCCGGTGTTATGGCTCGATCAGCCTGACAGCGCAGGCATCGCCCCACAGCCGGCGCACAACCCTGACGTCGCGACGTTGGCGTCGCATCACTTGGCTTATGTGATCTACACCTCCGGTTCCACCGGGTTGCCCAAGGGCGTGATGGTCGAACACCGCAACGTCGCGCGGCTGTTCTCGGCGACCCAGCCGTGGTTCGAGTTCGGTCCGCAGGATGTGTGGGCGCTGTTCCATTCCTTCGCGTTCGACTTCTCGGTCTGGGAGATCTGGGGGGCGTTGATCCATGGTGGCCGCCTGTTGGTGGTACCGCAGTTGGTCAGCCGTTCCCCGCAAGACTGCTACGCGCTGTTGTGCGAGGCCGGGGTTACGGTGTTGAACCAGACGCCGAGTGCCTTCCGGCAGTTGATCGCGGCCCAGGGCGAAAGCGATCTGCGTCACAGCCTGCGCCAGGTGATCTTTGGTGGCGAAGCGCTGGAAACCGGCATTCTCAAACCGTGGTATGCCCGTGTGGCCAACGCCGGGACACAGTTGGTGAACATGTACGGCATCACCGAGACGACGGTGCACGTAACCTATCGTCCGCTTGAAGCGGCGGACGCGCAGTTGATCGGGGTCAGTCCGATCGGCAAGCGAATTCCTGATTTGCGCCTGTACCTGCTCGACCCGTACGGCCAACCGGTGCCGGTGGGCGTGGAAGGTGAGTTGTATGTCGCTGGCGCGGGGGTGGCGCGGGGCTACCTGAACAGGCCAGAACTCAA
This sequence comes from Pseudomonas sp. Tri1, assembly GCF_017968885.1. NCBI lineage: Bacteria > Pseudomonadati > Pseudomonadota > Gammaproteobacteria > Pseudomonadales > Pseudomonadaceae > Pseudomonas > Pseudomonas sp. Tri1. The sequence continues at coordinate 3,018,262 of NZ_CP072913.1, forward strand.
TGACACCCGCTTCCTCGCCGATCCGTTCGACAGCGCCGCCGGGGCGCGCATGTATCGCACCGGTGATCTGGGCCGCTGGTTGCGCAGCGGTGAGCTGCAATACCTGGGGCGTAACGACGAGCAGGTGAAAATTCGCGGCTTCCGTATCGAGCTTGGCGAGATCGAGGCGAAGCTGACGGCGTGCGAAGGTGTACGTGAAGTGGTGGTCGTCGCCCGTGAAGACGTGCTGGGCGATCAACGTCTGGTGGCCTATCTGATCGCCGATGAAGGCGTACGGCTGTCGGTGGTCGAACTGCGTTCAACCCTGCTGGGTTCGTTGGCGGATTACATGGTGCCCAGTGCCTTCGTGGTCCTTGAACGGTTCCCGCTGACCACCAATGGCAAGCTTGATCGCAAGGCACTGCCAGCGCCCGATGCAGAGGCTTATGCCCATCGCGTGTTCGAAGCGCCGGTAGGTGACGTGGAAATCACCCTGGCCGAGCTCTGGACTGAACTTCTCGGTGTCGAGCGGGTGGGGCGCCATGACCGGTTCTTCGAACTGGGCGGTCATTCGCTGCTGGCGGTCAAACTGATCGAACGCATGCGCCAGGTCAATCTGGACACTGATGTGCGGGTGCTGTTCGGCCAGCCAACCCTGGCGACACTGGCGGCCGTCACGGGGACCAGCGGCGTCAACGTCGTACCGGACAACGCCATTGCCCACGATGCCGAGCGCATCACGCCGGACATGCTGCCACTGGCAACGCTGACCCAGGACGAGATCGACCGTATTGTCGCGGCGGTGCCGGGCGGGGTGAGCAACGTACAGGACATCTACGCGCTGGTGCCATTGCAGGAAGGCATCCTGTATCACCACCTGGCGACGACCCAGGGCGATCCCTATCTGCTGCAAGCACTGTTGCGCGTGGGCAGTCGCGCACAGTTGGATGCGTTCGTGCAAGCCTTGCAGGCGGTGATCGAGCGGCATGACATCCTGCGTACGTCAGTGATGTGGGAAGAACTGGGCGAGCCGGTCCAAGTGGTCTGGCGCCAGGCCCGGCTGGGGGTGGAAGAACTTGCCCTGGATGCGGCCGCAGGCGACATTGCCGAGCAGTTGCAGGCCCGCTTCGACCCTCGCCATACCCGCTTCGACCTGCGTCAGGCACCGATGATGCGCATCCACGTGGCAGAGGACCTCGCCAACGGCAGTTGGGTCGCGGTATTGCTGTTCCATCACTTGATCGATGACGCCACTTCCCTGGGCATGCTGGGCAAGGAAATCGAGGCACACCTGGAAAACCGTTCGGGTGAACTGCCCAGGTCCGTGCCTTATCGCAACTATGTGGCGCAGGTCCGCTTGGACAGCGACCCTGGCCAACATGAAGCGTTCTTCAGCGAAATGCTCGGGGACGTGGACGAGCCGACGCTGCCGTTCGGCTTGCAGGATGTGCAGGGTGACGGCACCGGTATCGAAGAGGCTTCGCTACAGCTGGCTGCCGACTTGACCCAGCGCCTGCGCGCCCAGGCACGGCGTCTCGGGGTCAGCACGGCGAGCCTGCATCATTTGGCCTGGGGCCAAGTGGTGGGGCGTTTGTCCGGTCGTCAGGATGTGGTGTTCGGTACGGTGTTGATGGGCCGCTTGCACAGCGGCCAGGACGAAGGACACGCCCTGGGCATGTTCGTCAACACGCTACCGCTGCGCGTCGAGGCTGGGAGCCAGGGCGTACTGGCTGCTCTCAAGACCACCCACGAGCGCCTGGCGGCACTGCTGGGTCATGAACATGCGCCGTTATCCCTGGCGCAGCGCTGCAGCGGGGTCGCCGCGCCGACGCCCCTGTTCAGCGCATTGCTGAACTACCGGCAAACCGCAGTGGCCGCGCAGGCACCCAAGGACGCCGGCCTGGCGCGAACCTGGGCCGGTGTCGAGATCCTGGGCGGCGAGGAGCGGACCAACTACCCGCTGTCGCTGTCGATAGACGACCTGGGCGAGTCGTTCGGGCTGACGGTGCAAGCCGTGGCCGGCATTGGCGCGCAGCGCGTCTGCGGCTATATGAATACGGTGCTCGAAGCATTGGCCGATGCGCTCGATCAGGCGGTCGACACACCGCTGCATGGCCTGGATATTGTCCCCGCCAATGAGCGTCGGCAATTGATCGAGGACTTCAATGCCTTCGATACGGCCTATCCGGCGGGAATGCTGATTCATCAGTTGTTCGAAGCCCAGGCCCAGGCCCGGCCGGAAGCTGTCGCGCTGACGTATCAGGACTTGCGCCTGAGCTACGGTGAGCTGAATCGGCTGGCGAACCAGATTGCCCATCGCCTGATCGAGCTGGGGATCGGTGCCGATGATCGCGTGGCAATCTGTGTGGACCGCAGCCTGGAAATGGTCGCGGGGCTGCTGGGGATTCTCAAGGCGGGTGCCGGTTATGTACCGCTGGACCCGGCCTATCCGAGCGAGCGCCTGGCCTACATGCTGGACGACAGCGCGCCCAAGGTGCTGCTGACCCAGCGCGATTTGCAGGCACGTTTCCCGCAACCGAGCATGCCGGTGTTGTTGCTCGACGCCGAGGAGCGCGATGCCGCCGGTATCAGCGCCCAGCCGCAAACCCCTCCGCACGTGAGCGGCCTGAGCCCCGACAGCCTGGCGTATGTCATCTATACCTCCGGTTCTACTGGCCAGCCCAAGGGCGTGGCCATGCCGCATCGGGCCCTGGTCAATCTGATGCAGTGGCAAATCGCACAGGCCCAGCAGCAGGGCCGCGCGGCTGCACGCACCTTGCAGTTCGCGGCCCTGGGCTTTGACGTTGCCTTCCAGGAGATCTTCAGCACCCTGTGCGCCGGTGGCGAATTGTCGTTGATCCATGCCGATATCCGGTTGAATTTCCATCGTCTGTTCCAGCATATCCGCGAGCAGCGCATCGAACGGCTCTACCTGCCGTGTGTCGCCCTGCAGGCATTGGCCGAGGCGGTGCTGGGCGATGGCGAGAGCGGTCCGTTGGCCTGCCCGCTGCGGGACGTCATCACCGCGGGCGAGCAACTGCGCATCACGCCACAGATCCGTGGCTTTTTCGCCCGCCTGGACGGCTGCCGCCTGCACAACCACTACGGCCCGACCGAATCCCACGTCGCCACCGCGCTGACCTTGCCGGACGATGTCGCCGCCTGGCCAACGCTGCCGGCCATCGGGTATCCGGTGGCCAACACGCGCATCTATCTGCTGGATGAACACCTGCGTCCGGTTCCAGCCGGCGTGGCTGGCGAGCTCCACATCGGCGGCGTGTGCGTTGCCCGTGGCTACCTGAACCGCGACGACCTCAGTGCCGAACGTTTCATCCGCGATCCCTTCGCGGCGGATGGCCAGGCACGCCTGTACAAGACCGGTGACCTGGGGCGCTACCAGCCCGACGGCTGCATTGAATACCTGGGACGTAATGACGACCAGATCAAGATCCGCGGCTTCCGCGTCGAGCTGGGGGAAGTCGAGGCCAGGCTTTGTCAGCAGGCCGGGATCAAAGAGGCGGCGGTCATCGCCCGCGAAGACAGCCCTGGCGACAAACGCCTGGTGGCGTACTTCACGCCTGCGATCGCGGACCTGTGGCCCGATGCCGATGCGCTGCGCGCGCACCTGCAGGCGCTCTTGCCGGACTACATGGTCCCGGCGGCCTATGTGCGCCTGGAAAAACTGCCCCTGTCACCCAATGGCAAGCTGGACCGACGGGCGCTGCCAGCGCCCGAGGCGGACGCCTTTGCCAGCCGTGCCTATGAAGCACCAATGGGCGAGGTGGAAACCGTGCTGGCCCGGCTGTGGACCGAGGTCCTGGGCGTGGAGCGGGTGGGGCGCCATGACCATTTCTTCGAGCTGGGCGGGCATTCGCTGCTGGCCGTGAAACTGATCGAACGCATGCGCCAGGCCGGCCTGAGTGCCGATGTGCGTGTGTTGTTCGGTCAACCGACCCTGGCCGCCCTGGCTGCGGCGGTGGGCGGTCGCGCTGACATCGTGGTGCCGGCCAATGCCATCAGCGCAGGTTGCCAGCGGATCACGCCGGCCATGCTGCCGCTGGTGTCGCTGGATCAGCCAACCATCGACCGGATTGTCGCCACGGTGCCCGGCGGGGTCGCTAATGTGCAGGACATCTACCCGCTGGCCCCGCTGCAAGAGGGGATTCTCTACCACCATATTGCCGCGCAAGCGGGCGACCCGTACCTGTTGCAAGCCGTGTTTGCCCTGGACAGCCGTGCCCAGCTCGATGGGTTCGTCCAGGCCTTGCAGGCGGTCATCGACCGGCACGACATCCTCCGGACCGCCGTGCTCTGGGAAGGCTTCGACCAGCCCTTGCAAGTGGTCCTGCGCCGTACCGAACTGCAACTCGAAGAACCGCTGTTGGACCCGGCACAAGGCGATGTCGCCGCGCAACTACAAGCGCTTTTCGACCCTCGGCACTGTCGCCTGGACCTGGGCAAGGCGCCACTGATGCGCCTGGCGTGCGCCTGGGACCGCGTCCAGCAGCGCTGGGTCGCGATCCTGCTGTTCCACCACATCGCCCTGGACCATACGGCACTGGACGTGATGCAGGAGGAAATGCTGGCGTGCCTCAACGGTGAGGCCGAGCGCCTGGACGCTGCCATGCCGTACCGCAATTATGTGGCGCAGACCCTGCTGGGCGTCAGCCGCGAGCAACATGAAGGCTTCTTCCGCGACATGCTCGGCGATGTCGAGGAGCCGACGCTGCCGTTCGGGCTGCGTGAAGTACAGGGCGACGGCCGGGGTATCGAAGAGGTCAAGCTGAACCTCGATGCCACATTGAGCCTGCGCCTGCGGCGACAGGCGCGCCTGCTGGGCGTGAGCCCGGCGGCCTTGCATCACTTGGCGTGGGCCAGGGTATTGGGGCGCTTGTCCGGTCGTGAAGACGTGGTCTTCGGCACCGTGTTGTTGGGCCGCATGCAGAGCGGCGAGGGCTCGGACCGCGCGCTGGGCATGTTCATCAATACCTTGCCGCTGCGAGTGAAAGTGGGCGCCGAGGATGTATGTTCGGGCGTCAAGGCGACCCATGAGCGACTGACCGCGTTGCTCGGTCATGAACACGCCTCGCTGGCACTGGCCCAGCGCTGCAGCGGCGTGCCGGCTTCGTTGCCGCTGTTCAGCGCCTTGTTGAACTACCGCCACAGCCCGCTCCAGGATAACGACGGCATCGAACGTTGGGCGGGTGCGCAAGTGCTGGCGGTCATGGAGCGGACCAATTATCCGTGCATGTTGTCGGTCGATGATCAGGGCGAAGGGTTCCTGTTGAGCGTGCAGACCGCTGGCGCGGTCGATGCCCGGCAGGTTGGCGCCTACATGGAGACAGCCCTCGCGAGCTTGGTGGAGGCGCTGGAGTTCGCGCCCCAATCGTTTGTCAATGATCTGGACATCCTGCCTGACGGCGAGCGTTCGCAGTTGTTGCGCGATTTCAACGCCACCGAGGCCGATTACCCACAGCAGCAGACCATTCATGGTTTGTTCGAGGAGCAGGTGCAGCGTACGCCGGATGCCGTGGCGGTGGTCCGTGGCGAGCAACACCTGACTTATCGCGAGTTGAACGAACGGGCTAACCGCTTGGCGCATTACCTGCGCACGCAAGGGGTGAAACCCGATTCGCGGGTGGCGATCTGTGTCGAGCGTGGTATCTACATGGTTGTAGGGCTGCTCGCCATCCTCAAGGCCGGCGGCGGTTATGTGCCGCTGGATCCGGCCTATCCGCTGGACCGCATCGCCTACATGCTCGAAGACAGTGCGCCAGCAGCGGTATTGGCCCAGACCCCGACTGTTGAACTGCTGGCCGGCGCTTCGATGCCAGTGATCAATCTGGACAGTGGGCTGTGGCAGGACGAGTCCGTCCGGAATCCGGTGGTCGCCGAGCTGACTTCAGCGCATCTGGCCTATGTCATCTACACCTCCGGTTCGACCGGCCTGCCTAAAGGCGTGATGATCGAACACCGCAACACAGTGAACTTCCTGACCTGGGCGCATCGTTCGTTCGATTCGCAGACCTTGGCGAAAACCTTGTTCTCGACCTCGTTGAACTTCGACCTGGCGGTCTACGAGTGCTTCGCGCCGCTGACGTCTGGCGGCAGCATCGAAGTCGTGACTAATGTGCTGGAACTGCAACAGGGTGAGCACGACATCACCCTGATCAACACCGTGCCTTCGGCGCTCAAGGCGTTGCTGGAGTCGGGCGGTGTAGGCGAGGGTGTCGACACGGTCAACGTCGCCGGTGAAGCGCTCAAGCGCAGTCTGGTGGAAAGCCTGTTCGAACAGACCCAAGTCAAGCGCCTGTGCAACCTCTATGGCCCTTCGGAAACCACGACTTACTCCAGTTGGGTGTCGATGGCCCGCGAAGAGGGTTTCGCTGCACACATCGGGAAACCGGTCGCTAACACCCAGTTCTACTTGCTCGATGAACACCAACAACCCGTGCCGTTGGGTGTGCCGGGTGAAATCTACATCGGCGGGGCTGGGGTCGCTCGTGGGTATCTCAATCGCGATGACCTCACCGCTGAACGCTTCCTCAAGGACCCGTTCAGCACCACACCAAATGCCCGGATGTACAAGACCGGTGACCTGGGGCGCTACCTGGCGGATGGCAACATCGAATACCTGGGGCGCAATGACGATCAGGTCAAGATTCGTGGTTTCCGCATCGAACTCGGCGAGATCGAAGCCAAGCTCGCCCAGGCTACTGCCATCAAGGAAACCGTGGTCCTGGCCCGTGAAGACGTGCCGGGTGACAAGCGCCTGGTGGCTTATTTCACCCAGCACTCGCCAGATCAAGCACTGGACATCGAAACCCTGCGCACGCACTTGCAAGCGCAACTCCCGGATTACATGGTCCCGATGGCCTACGTCCGACTGGACGCGCTGCCACTGACCCCCAACGGCAAGCTCGACCGCAAGGCGCTGCCGGCACCGGATCTCGATGCCGTCATATCCCGTGGCTACGAAACTCCGCAAGGCGAAACCGAAACCGTCCTGGCGCAAATCTGGCAGGACCTGCTGGGGCTGGAGCAAGTCGGTCGACACGACCACTTCTTCGAGCTGGGCGGGCATTCGCTGTTGGCGGTCAGCCTGATCGAGCGGATGCGCCAGGCCGGTTTGAGCACTGACGTGCGCGTGCTGTTCAATCAACCGACGCTGGCCGCGCTGGCGGCAGCCGTTGGTCATGACGGCAACGAAATCGACGTCCCGGCCAACCTGATTCCGCTCGGTTGCACCCACATAACCCCGGCAATGCTGCCGCTGGCCGCGTTGAGCCAGGACGCCATCGACCGCATCGTGGCGACCGTGCCGGGCGGGGCGGGCAATGTGCAGGACATCTATCCGCTGGCGCCCTTGCAGGAAGGCATTCTCTATCATCACCTGACCGCCGAGCAGGGCGATCCGTATGTCTTGCAGGCACAATTTGCCTTTGACAACCGCGAACGCCTCGACGCTTTCACCCAGGCCCTGCAGGGCGTGATCGATCGCCACGACATCCTGCGAACCGCCATGGCCTGGGAAGGCCTGGACGAGCCGGTGCAGGTGGTCTGGCGCACGGCATCGCTGGGTGTCGAGCAAGTGGCCCTGGGCGCTGGGGACGGTGACATTGCCAGCCGGCTGAAGGCGCGCTTCGACGCGGGGCAATATCGCCTGGACATCCGCCAGGCGCCATTGATGTGCATCCGGTTTGCCGAGGATGTACTCAACCAACGTTGGGTGGCGACCCTGCTGTTCCATCACATGGCGCTCGACCATACGGCGCTGGAGGTGGTGCGGCACGAGATGCAGGCGCACCTGCTGGGCCAGGCCGGCCAATTGGGTGAGGCGGTGCCGTATCGCAACTACGTGGCCCAGGCCTGCCTGGGTGTGAGTCGCGAAGCACACGAGGCGTTTTTCCGTGAAATGCTCGGTACCATCGACGAGCCGACGCTGCCGTTCGGCCTGCAGGATGTGCGCGGCGATGGCAGCCTTGTCGAGGAAGCCCGACAGGGTCTCGCGACGGATTTGAGTCGACGCCTGCGTACCCAGGCCCGCCGCTTGGGCGTGAGCGCGGCCGCCTTGCATCACCTGGCCTGGGCCCAGGTGCTGGGCCGGGTGTCAGGGCGCGAAGAGGTGGTGTTCGGCACGGTACTGATGGGGCGGATGCAGGGCGGCGAAGGTGCCGACCGGGCATTGGGGATGTTCATCAACACCTTGCCGATTGGCGTGCAGGTCGGTGCGCAAAGCGTGCGCGACGGCGTCCTGGCGACCCACGCACGGCTGACCGGCCTGTTGGGCCATGAGCATGCCTCGCTGGCGTTGGCCCAGCGTTGCAGTGGCGTCATGGCACCGACGCCGTTGTTCAGCGCGTTGCTCAATTACCGGCATTCGGTCGCCGCGCCCATCGCGCTGCAAACCTCGTCCGCCTGGCAAGGCATCGAGGCACTGGGGGGCGAAGAGCGCACCAATTATCCGCTGACAATGAGCGTCGATGACCTGGGTGAAGATTTCAGCCTGACGGCGTTGGTCGAATCCAGGATCGGTGCCCAACGTGTCTGTGGCTATATGCAAGTGGCGCTGGAAAACCTGGTCGATGCGCTGGAACATGCGCCACAGACGCCGTTGCACAGCCTGGCGATCTTGCCGCTGGCCGAACGCAAGCAATTGCTTGAAATCTGGAATGCGACTGGTGCGACCTATACCCATGACCCGCTGATCCATAGGCAGTTCGAAGCCCAGGCCGCGGCGCATCCGCAAGCGGTGGCGGTGGTGTATGCAGACCAGGCACTGACCTACTGCGAACTCAACGCCCGGGCGAACCAGGTCGCGCATCGCCTGTTGGCTTTGGGCGTCTGCCCGGACGACCGAGTGGCGATCTGTGTCGAGCGTAGCCTGGAAATGATCGTCGGCCTGTTGGGCGTGCTGAAAGCCGGGGCCGGTTATGTGCCCGTAGACCCGGCCTACCCGGCGGAACGTATCGGCTACCTGTTGCAGGACAGTGCACCGGTCGCGGTGTTGGCGCAGACCATCACCCGCGGTTTACTGGCCGTCGGCTCGGCGCCGGTCATCGATCTCGATAGCGGCGATTGGCAGGACGAATCCGTCTCCAACCCCGAGGTGCCGGGGCTCGAAGCCAGCCATCTGGCGTATGTGATCTACACGTCCGGTTCGACCGGTCTGCCCAAGGGCGTGATGGTCGAGCATCGCAACCTCAGCAACCTGGTGGGCTGGCATTGCCAGGCCTTCGATGTGAAGCGCGGCAGCCGCACGTCCAGTGTCGCTGGTTTCGGTTTCGATGCGGCGGCCTGGGAGATCTGGCCTTCGTTGTGTGCGGGGGCGACGTTGCTGTTGCCGCCGGCCCATGCGGGCAGCGAGGACGTCGGCGCGCTGCTCGACTGGTGGCAGGCCCAGGCGCTGGACGTGTGCTTCCTGCCCACGCCCATTGCCGAATACGCATTTGGCCGCGATATGGCCCACGATCAACTGCGCACCTTGCTGATTGGCGGCGACCGCCTGCGCAAACTACCGGCCGATCTGCCTTTCGAACTGATCAACAACTACGGCCCTACGGAAGCGACGGTGGTGGCTACCTCGGGGCGGATCGATGCCTCGCAGGCGGTGTTGCATATTGGCAGACCGGTGGCCAACACCCAGGTCTACTTGCTCGATGCCCACCTGCAGCCGGTTCCGGTCGGCGTGGCGGGTGAGTTGTATATCGGTGGCGCCGGCGTTGCCCGGGGCTATTTGAACCGTGCGCAGTTGACCGCCGAGCGGTTTGTGAAAAACCCGTTCAGCACCGTGCAGGACGCGCGGATGTACCGCACCGGTGACCTGGCGCGCTACTTGCCGGATGGCAATATCGACTACCTGGGGCGCAACGACAGCCAACTGAAGATCCGTGGCCTGCGCATCGAACTGGGTGAAATCGAGGCCAGGCTTGGCGCGTGCCCCGGTGTGCGGGAAGCTGTTGTCGTCGCGGTGGGAGAGGCCCCGGATGACCAGCGCCTGGTGGCGTACTACACGGCGCACGACAGCCTGGATCAAGCGTTGACGGCCGAGCGCCTGCGCGAACAATTGCAAGTGCATTTGCCCAGCCACATGGTGCCTGCGGCCTATATGCGCCTGGACGCCTTGCCCCTGACCCCGAACGGTAAGCTCGACCGCCGGGCCCTGCCTGTCCCGGACAGCGAGGCCTATTCGGGCCGCGGTTACGAAGCCCCGCAAGGTGAGGTCGAAACGGCACTGGCGCGGATCTGGTCCGAGCTGCTCAAGGTTGAGCGGGTCGGCCGGCATGACCACTTCTTCGAGCTGGGCGGGCATTCGCTGCTGGCGGTCAGCCTGATCGAGCGGATGCGCCAGGCCGGGCTGAGCGCCGACGTCGGCGTGCTGTTCAGCCAGTCCACCCTGGCGGCGTTGGCGGCGGCAGTCGGCAGTGGCCGCGAGGTCCGTGTCCCGGCGAATCTGATTCCATTGAATTGCGAATACATCACGGCGGACATGCTGCCGATGGTCGATCTGGACCAGGACGCCATCGACCGGATCGCCTCGACGGTACCGGGCGGCGCCGGCAACGTGCAGGATATCTATCCGCTGGCGCCCCTGCAGGAAGGTATTCTTTACCATCACCTGGCCGCCGAACGCGGCGACCCCTATGTGCTCCAGACGCAGTTCGCCTTCGACAACCGTGGGCTCCTGGAAGACTTTTCCCAAGCCCTGCAAAAGGTCATCGACCGTCATGACATTCTGCGCACGTCGGTGTTGTGGGAAGGGCTCGAACAACCGGTGCAAGTGGTCTGGCGCAAGGCGCTGCTGATTCAGCAAGAGGCGATCCTGGACCCGGCCGACGGAGACGTTGCGGCGCAGTTGCATGAGCGTTTCGATTCGCGGCAGAACCGCCTGGAGATTACCCGGGCACCGATGCTGCGCCTGGTTTATGCCCACGATGCCAGTCACGATCGTTGGCTGGCGATGCTGCTGTTCCACCACATGGCCCTGGACCACACCGCGCTGGAGGTGGTGCAACAGGAAATGCAGGCGTATCTGCTGGGGCAGGCTGATCAGTTGGGCGTCGCGATGCCGTATCGCAATTATGTGGCTCAGGCCCGTTTGGGTGTGAGCGCTGAAGCCCATGAACGGTTCTTCCGCGACATGCTCGGTGACGTCGACGAGCCAACGCTGCCGTTCGGCTTGCAGGATGTGCAAGGCGATGGCAGCGACATCGAGGAAGCCCGCCATGAGGTGGAAGCCGACCTCGGTCGTCGGTTGCGGGCCCAGGCGCGTCAGCTCGGGGTGAGCGCGGCGAGCTTGTATCACCTGGCCTGGGCCCAGGTGCTGGGCCGGGTCTCGGGTCGCGAAGACGTGGTGTTCGGTACGGTCCTGCTGGGCCGGATGCAGGGCGGCGAGGGTGCCGATCGGGCACTGGGGATGTTCATCAATACCTTGCCGCTGCGAGTGAGTGTCGGGCAAACCGGCGTTCGCGCCGGTGTGAAAGCGACCCACGCTCGCCTGACCGCATTGCTCGGCCATGAACACGCCGCCTTGGCGCTGGCGCAACGCTGCAGCGGCGTAGAGGCGCCGACGCCGTTGTTCAGTGCCTTGCTCAACTACCGCCACACCGCCGTGTCGACCTCGGCCGAGGCGCTGTCGGCCTGGAACGGCATTCAGGTGCTGGGTGGCGAAGAGCGGACCAACTACCCATTGATGTTGTCGGTGGATGACCAGGGCGAGGCGTTCAGCTTTACCGTCATGACCCCGGCACGCATTGGCGCGCAGCGGCTTTGTGGTTATGTGCAGCACACGCTGGAGAATCTGGTCCGAATGCTGGAGCAGACGCCGGAGGCGCCGCTGCATCAGTTGGCGATCCTGCCGGCCTCGGAACGTGAGCAACTGCTGGTGACGTTCAACGCCACCGAAGCCGATTACCCGCAGCAGCAGACCATTCATGGGTTGTTCGAAGAGCAGGTGCAGCATACGCCGGATGCCGTTGCGGTGATCCGTGGCGAGCGACGCCTGAACTATCGCGAGTTGAACGAACGGGCCAACCGCTTGGCGCATTACCTGCGCACGCAAGGGGTGAAACCCGACTCGCGGGTGGCGATCTGTGTCGAGCGTGGTATCGACATGGTTGTAGGGCTGCTCGCCATCCTCAAGGCCGGCGGTGGTTATGTGCCGCTGGATCCGGCGTATCCGTTGGATCGGATTGCCTACATGCTCGAAGACAGCGCGCCAGCAGCGGTGTTGGCCCAGGACGCGACGGTCGAACTGCTGGCCGGCGCTTCGATGCCAGTGATCAATCTCGACAGTGGGCTGTGGCAGGACGAGTCCGTCCGGAATCCGATGGTCGCCGAGCTGACGTCCGCGCATCTGGCCTATGTCATCTACACCTCCGGTTCGACCGGTCTGCCTAAAGGCGTGATGATCGAACACCGCAACACAGTGAACTTCCTGACCTGGGCGCATCGTTCGTTCGATTCGCAGACCTTGGCGAAAACCTTGTTCTCGACCTCGTTGAACTTCGACCTGGCCGTCTACGAGTGCTTCGCGCCGCTGACCTGCGGCGGCAGCATCGAAGTCGTGACTAATGTGCTGGAACTGCAACAGGGCGAGCACGACATCACCCTGATCAACACCGTGCCTTCGGCGCTCAAGGCCTTGTTGGAGTCCGGTGGGTTGGGCGAGGGCGTCGACACGGTCAACGTCGCCGGCGAAGCACTCAAGCGCAGCCTGGTGGAAACGCTGTTCGAACAGACCCAGGTCAAGCGCCTGTGCAACCTCTACGGCCCGTCGGAAACCACGACTTACTCAAGCTGGGTGTCGATGGCTCGTGAGGACGGTTTTGCCGCACATATCGGCAAGCCGGTGGCGAATACCCAGTTCTACTTGCTGGATGAGCACCAACAACCGGTGCCATTGGGCGTGCCGGGTGAAATCTATATTGGCGGCGCCGGGGTGGCTCGCGGCTATCTCAACCGCGATGACCTGACTGCCGAACGTTTCCTCAAGGACCCGTTCAGCACCACGCCAAATGCCCGGATGTACAGGACCGGTGACCTCGGTCGCTACCTGGTGGATGGCAACATCGAATACCTGGGGCGCAATGACGATCAGGTGAAGATCCGCGGTTTCCGCATCGAACTGGGTGAGATCGAAGCCAAACTTGCTCGCCACGATGCGCTGAAAGAAACCGTGGTCCTGGCCCGTGAAGATGTACCGGGCGACAAGCGCCTGGTGGCCTATTTCACCCAGCACTCACCGGGTGAAGCAGTAGAAATAGAAACCCTGCGCACGCACCTGCAAGCACAACTGCCGGACTACATGGTGCCGGTGGCCTATGTGCACCTGGATACCTTACCGCTGACCCCCAACGGTAAACTCGACCGCAAGGCTCTGCCGGCGCCGGACCTCGACGCGCTGATCACCCGTGGCTACGAAGCCCCACAAGGCGAGGTCGAAGCCACCTTGGCGCAGATCTGGCAAGACTTGCTCAAGGTTGAGCGCGTGGGCCGTCACGATCACTTCTTCGAGCTGGGCGGGCATTCCCTGCTGGCGGTCAGCCTGATCGAGCGCATGCGTCAGGCCGGGTTGAGCGCTGATGTGCGCGTACTGTTCAATCAACCGACCCTGGCCGCGCTGGCGGCGGCAGTGGGGGGCGGCCGTGAAATCGATGTGCCGGTCAACGGCATTCCGTTCGGTTGCGAGCGAATCACGCCGGACATGCTGACGCTGACAAGCCTCGACCAGGACGCCATCGACCGCATCGTGGCGACGGTGCCGGGTGGTGCCCGCAACGTGCAAGAGATTTACCCGGTGGCACCGTTGCAGGAGGGCATTCTTTACCATCACCTGTCGGTTGAACAGGGCGATCCCTATGTCTTGCACGCGCAGTTTGCCTTTGACAGCCGCGAACGCCTCGACGCTTTCACCCAGGCCCTGCAAAGCGTCATCGACCGTCACGACATGCTGCGCACCGCCATTCTCTGGGAAGGTCTCGACGCGCCTCGACAAGTGGTCTGGCGTGAAGCGCGGCTGGGCCTTGAAGAACTGGTACTGGACCCGCAGGCCGGGGCGATCACCCAACAGCTGCAGGACCGTTTCGACACTCGGCACTATGCCCTGGACATGTCCCAGGCACCGCTGATGCGCTTGGCCTTTGCCCAGGACAAGCCCAACCAGCGCTGGGTGGCGATGCTGTTGTTCCATCACATCGCCCTCGATCATGCGGCGCTGAAAGTCGTACAGGCCGAGATGCAGGCGTACCTGCTGGGGCAGACCGATCAATTGGACGTCCCGGTACCGTATCGTAACTATGTGGCCCAGGCTCGCTTGGGTGGGGATCATGAAGCGCAGGAAGCGTTCTTCCGCGACATGCTTGGCGATGTCGACGAGCCCACGCTGCCATTCGGTTTGCAGCAGGTGCAGGAGGACATCGAGGATGCGAGCCTGATGCTCGACAGCGACTTGAGTCGCCGGCTGCGGCGCCTGGCACGCCAAGCGGGCGTGGGCGTCGCGAGCTTGCATCACTTGGCCTGGGCACAGGTTTTGGCGCAGGCGTCCGGCAAGCAGGACGTGGTGTTCGGTACCGTGCTGATGGGCCGGATGCAGGGCGGCCAGGGTGCTGACCGTGCGTTGGGCATGTTCATCAATACCTTGCCGCTTCGCGTGAGCGTTGGCGACCAGACCGTCAAGGTTGGTGTCAAGGCGGTCCACGGGCAATTGACCGCACTGTTGGGCCATGAGCACGCCTCGTTGGCACTGGCCCAGCGTTGCAGCGGCGTGGCCGCGCCGCTGCCGCTGTTCAGCGCCTTGTTGAACTACCGCAACTCCAGCGAGCAGGCCGATACCGAGGCGGCGCTGTCGGCCTGGCATGGCATCGAGACGTTGAGTGGCGAAGCGCGTACCAACTACCCCTTGACGCTGTGTGTCGACGACTTGGGTGAAGACTTCGCCCTGACCGTCCTGGCCACGAGTGGCGTCGGTGCGCAGCGGGTCTGTGCCTACATGGCGACCGCGCTGCAAAGCCTGGCCACGGCATTGGAATCCAACCCGGCATCGCGCTTGCAGACCCTGACGGTACTGCCGCAAGCCGAGCGTCAACAGGTACTGACCGACTTCAACGCCACGACCCGTCGCTATCCCCAGGACAGGACCGTCCATGGTCTGTTCGAGGCCCAGGCCAACGAGCGTCCGCAGGCCATTGCAGCCATACACAATACGCAAAGCCTGACCTACGCCGAGTTGAACCACCGGGCCAATCGTCTGGCCCGGTATCTGATCGGCCTCGGTGTACAACCGGGGGATCGCGTGGCGATTGCGCTGGAGCGTTCGCTCGAGCTGCTGGTCAGCCAACTGGCGATTCTCAAGTGCGCCGCCGCCTACGTGCCGCTGGACGTCAGCGCACCGCTGGAGCGTCAGCAGTTCATGGTGCAGGACAGCGGCGCGCAGGTCGTGCTGACGTTGAACACGGCGCTAGTGCCTGAAGCCTCGCGACGGGTGGACCTGGATACGGAGGTCTTCGATGAGGCCTCCGATAACCTCGACCTGACGCAAAGCGCCGAATCGGTGGCCTACATCATGTACACCTCCGGTTCCACCGGCACCCCGAAAGGCGTGCTGGTGCCGCACCGGGCGATCAACCGGTTGGTGATCAACAATGGCTACGCCGACTTCAACACCGAGGACCGGGTGGCATTCGCCTCCAACCCGGCGTTCGACGCCAGTACCCTCGACGTCTGGGCGCCGTTGCTCAACGGCGGCTGCGTGGTGGTGGTCGATCAGGACGTACTGCTGACGCAAGCGCGTTTTGCGGCGCTGCTGCAAGAGCAATCGGTCAGCGTGTTGTGGATGACTGCCGGCCTGTTCCACCAATACGCCAGTGGCTTGATGGCGGTGTTCAGCCAGTTGCGCTACCTGATCGTCGGCGGTGACGTACTCGACCCGGCGGTGATCGGCCGCGTCCTGAACGAAGGCGCACCGGCTCATCTGCTCAACGGCTACGGCCCGACCGAGGCCACCACCTTCACCACCACCCACGAAATCAAAACCGTGGGCGAGGGTGGAATCCCGATTGGCCGACCGATTGGCAACACCCGTGTCTATGTGTTGGATGCCAACCAGCAACCCGTGCCTATCGGCGTGGCCGGCGAGTTGTACATCGGTGGCGACGGCGTGGCGAAAGGGTATCTGAACCGCCCTGAACTGACCGCCGAGAAGTTCGTCGCCGATCCGTTCAATGCCGATCCCGGTGCCTTGCTCTACCGCACCGGCGACCTGGCCCGTTGGCGAGCGGACGGCACGGTGGATTACCTGGGGCGTAACGACGACCAGGTGAAGATCCGTGGTTTCCGTATCGAATTGGGCGAGATTGAAGCCCGGTTGAGCCTGCATGACGAGGTCAAGGAAGCGGTGGTGCTGGTGCGCGAAGACGCCCCGGGTGAGAAGCGCCTGGTGGCGTATTTCACGCCGCAGGCGCTGGACGTTGCGCCGCACATCGAAACCCTGCGTACTCACCTGCAGGGGCAATTGCCGGACTACATGATTCCGGTGGCCTATGTCCGCCTCGACTCACTGCCGCTGACTGCCAACGGCAAGCTCGACCGCCGTGCATTGCCGGCGCCGGATAGCGACGCCTACGTCAGCCGTGAATATGAAGCGCCCCAAGGTGAGGTCGAACAGCTATTGGCACAACTCTGGGCCGAGCTGCTCCGGGTTGACCAAGTGGGGCGCCACGACAATTTCTTCGAACTGGGCGGCCATTCGCTGTTGGCGGTCACGCTGATCGAACGCATGCGCCAGGTCGGCTTGAGCGCCGACGTGCGGGTGTTGTTCAGTCAGCCGACCCTGGCCGCATTGGGTGCGGCCATTGGCAGTGGCCGGGAGGTGACTGTCCCGGTGAACCGGATTGTCCCGGCCTGTGAACGGATCACCCCGGATATGCTCACGCTGATACAGCTTGATCAGGCGGCCATTGACCGGGTTGTGGCGACGGTGCCGGGAGGGGCGCCGAATGTACAGGACATCTACCCATTGGCGCCGCTGCAGGACGGCATTCTCTACCATCACCTGGCCGCCGATCAGGGCGATCCCTATGTGCTGAAAACCGTGTTCGAACTGCAAAGTCGCGACCGGTTGGCGGCGTTCGTGGACGCGCTGCAATACGTCATCGACCGGCACGACATCCTGCGCACCAGTGTGGTGTGGCAAGGCTTCGACGCGCCGATCCAAGTGGTGTGGCGCGAAGCGAAACTGCATCTGGAAGAGATCGCCCTGGACATTGCCGAGGGCGAGATCGCGGCGCAGTTGCAGGCGCGTTTCGACCCGCAGCACTACCGGCTGGACATCACCCAGGCCCCGCTGATGCGTCTGGTGTTTGCCGAAGACGCGGTCAACCAGCGCTGGGTGGCGGTGTTGTTGTTCCACCATATGGCCCTCGACCACACGGCGCTGGAGGTCGTACAGCAAGAGATGCAGGCGCACCTGCTGGGCCAGGCCGACCAACTGCCCGTGGCGATGCCGTACCGCAACTATGTGGCGCAAGCACGCCTGGGCGTGAGTCAACAAGAACACGAAGGTTTTTTCCGCGAAATGCTCGGCGATGTCGACGAGCCGACCTTGCCGTTCGGCTTGCAGGACGTGAGCGGTGACGGACAAGCCATCGAGCATGCCAGGCAAGTTGTCGAGGCCACTTTGAGCCAGCGGCTGCGGGCACAAGCCCGGCAGTTGGGCGTGAGTGCCGCCAGCCTGGTTCACCTGGCCTGGGCGCAGGTACTGGGGCGTGTGTCCGGCAAGGATGATGTGGTGTTCGGTACGGTCCTGCTGGGCCGGATGCAGGGCGGCGATGGCGCCGACCGGGCACTGGGTATGTTCATCAATACCCTGCCGTTGCGGGTTGAAGTGAATAGCCAAGGCGTGCGCGAGGCGGTGAAAGCCACTCACGCACGGCTGACCGGGCTATTGGGCCATGAACACGCCTCGCTGGCCTTGGCCCAGCGTTGCAGTGGCGTGGTTGCGCCGCTGCCGCTGTTCAGCGCGTTGCTCAATTATCGGCACAGCGCCAGCGCAGCGGCCGAGGTCTCCAATCAAGCCTTGGCCGCGTGGCAGGGCATCGAGTTCCTGAGCAACGAAGAGCAGACCAACTACCCACTGACTCTGTCGGTGGATGACCTGGGCGACGGTTTCATGTTGAGCGCCCTGGTGTTGCAAGGGATCGGTGCGGCGCGCATCTGCGGCTACATGCACACCGCCCTGGAAAGCCTGGTGCAAGCGCTTGAGCAGGCGCCCCAGACCCCACTCAACCGCCTGGAGATCCTGCCGCCGGCCGAGCGTCGGCAATTGCTGGTGGAGTTCAACGCCACTACTCGCAGCTATCCCCAGGACAGGACCGTCCATGGCCTGTTCGAAGCCCAGGCGCTGGCCCGTCCGCAGGCTATTGCAGCTGTGCACGACGCGTACAGCCTGAGCTACGCCGAGTTGAACCGTCGGGCCAATCGCCTGGCCCGGCATCTGATCGGCCTCGGTGTACAACCGGGGGATCGGGTGGCGATTGCGCTGGAGCGTTCGCTCGAGCTGCTGGTCAGCCAACTGGCGATTCTCAAGTGCGCTGCCGCCTACGTACCGCTGGATGTCAGTGCACCGCTGGAGCGTCAGCAGTTCATGGTGCAGGACAGCGGCGCGCAGGTCGTGCTGACGTTGAGCACGGCGCTAGTGCCTGAAGCCTCGCGACGGGTGGACCTGGATACGGAGGGCTTCAATGAGGCCTCCGATAACCTCGACCTGACGCAAAGCGCCGAATCGGTGGCTTACATCATGTACACCTCCGGTTCCACCGGCACTCCGAAAGGTGTGCTGGTGCCGCACCGGGCGATCAACCGGTTGGTGATCAACAATGGCTACGCCGACTTCAACACCGAGGACCGCGTCGCGTTTGCCTCCAACCCGGCGTTCGACGCCAGTACCCTCGACGTCTGGGCGCCGTTGCTCAATGGCGGCTGCGTGGTGGTGATCGATCAGGACGTGTTGCTGACACAAGAACGTTTTGCGGCGCTGCTGCAAGAGCAATCGGTCAGCGTGTTGTGGATGACCGCCGGCCTGTTCCATCAATACGCCGCCGGGCTGATGCCGGTGTTCGCCCAGTTGCGCTACCTGATCGTCGGCGGCGATGTGCTCGATCCAGCAGTGATCGGCCGCGTCCTGAAGGAAGGCGCGCCGCTGCACCTGCTCAACGGTTACGGCCCGACCGAGGCCACCACCTTCACCACCACCCACGAAATCAAAACCATGGGCGAGGGCGGGATTCCGATTGGTCGTCCGATTGGCAACACCCGTGTCTATGTGCTGGATGCCAATTGTCAGCCAGTGCCTATCGGTGTCGCGGGCGAGCTGTACATCGGTGGCGACGGTGTGGCAAAGGGGTATCTGAACCGCCCTGAACTGACCGCCGAGAAGTTCGTCGCCGATCCGTTCAGCGTGGACCCAGGCGCCTTGCTTTACCGCACTGGCGACCTGGCGCGCTGGCGAGCAGACGGCACGGTGGATTACCTGGGGCGTAACGACGACCAAGTGAAGATCCGCGGTTTCCGTATCGAACTGGGCGAGATCGAGGCCCGTTTGGGCCAGTGCCCTGGCGTGAAAGACGCGGTGGTGCTGGCGCGACAAGACGATGCCGGGCCGAAACGCCTGGTGGCTTACGTGATCCCGGAGTCGGGTTTCACCCTGTCAGTGCAGGATCTGCGCGCATCGCTGGCCGCATCACTGGCTGATTACATGCTGCCCAGCGCCTTCGTGGTGTTGCCAGCCTTCCCGCTGACCGCCAACGGCAAGCTGGACCGCCGCGCACTGCCAGCGCCGGACGCCGAGGCCTATGCCAGTCGTGAGTATGAAGCGCCTGTGGGCGAGATCGAAGAGACACTGGCGCAGATCTGGGCCGATGTGCTCAAGGTCGAGCAGGTCGGTCGTCACGATCACTTTTTCGAACTGGGCGGCCATTCGCTGCTGGCCGTGACATTGATCGAACGCATGCGCCAGGTCGGTTTGAGCGCCGACGTGCGCGTGTTGTTCAGCCAACCGACCTTGGCTGCACTGGCCGCGGCGATTGGCAGCGGCAGGGAAGTCAGCGTGCCGGCAAACCTGATTGCTCTGGGTTGCGAACGCATCACCCCTGAGCTATTACCGCTGGTCAACCTGTCCCAGGACGCCATCGACCAGATCGTCGCCACCGTTCCCGGTAGGGCGCGCAACGTGCAGGATATCTACCCGCTGGCTCCGTTGCAGGAAGGCATCCTTTATCACCATTTGGCCGCTGAACAGGGCGACCCCTATGTGTTGCAGACGCAATTCGCCTTCGACAACCGTGAACGCCTCGACGCCTTCATCGGGGCGCTGCAAGTGGTGATCGATCGCCACGACATCTTGCGCACCAGCGTGGTCTGGGAAGGGTTGGATGAGCCGGTGCAAGTGGTCTGGCGCGAGGTGGCGCTGGCGCCGCAATGCATTGTTCCAGAGGCCTCGGCTGGGGATATTGCCACCCAACTGGCCAGCCGCTTCGATGCCCGGCACTATCGCCTCGACTTGGGCCAGGCGCCGTTGCTGCAATTGGCTTACGCCCGCGATGAGGCCCAGGATCGCTGGGTAGCGATCCTGCTGTTCCATCACCTGGTCCTGGATCACACCGCCCTGGATGTAATGCAGCATGAAATGCAAATGCACCTGTTGGGTCAGGATGAACACCTGAGCGCATCGGTGCCTTATCGCAACTACGTGGCCCAGGCCCGTCTGGGGATGAGCGAAGAGGAACACGAAAAATTCTTCCGCGAGATGCTCGGCGATATCGACGAGCCGACGTTGCCATTCGGCCTGGCCCAGGTCCAGGGCGACGGGCATGGCATCGAGGAAGTGAAAGGGTTTGTCGATGACGCCCTGAGCCTGCGCCTGCGGACTCAAGCCCGCCAGCTTGGTGTCAGCGCCGCCAGCCTGGTCCATCTGGCCTGGGCTCGGGTACTGGCCGTGGCCTCGGGCCAGGAGAACGTGGTCTTCGGCACGGTCCTGCTGGGGCGGATGCAAGGCGGCGACGGGGCTGACCGGGCCCTGGGTATGTTCATCAACACCTTGCCGATCTGCGTGCCCGTGGATGAGCGAAGCGTGCGGGATGCAGTGAAGACCACCCATGCACGCCTGACCGGGTTGCTGGGGCATGAGCATGCGTCCCTGGCCTTGGCTCAACGCTGCAGTGACGTGGCCTCGCCAGCGCCACTGTTCAGCACGCTGCTGAACTTCCGCCACAGTTCGCTGCAGGTGACGGATGAGGGCTTGTCGGCCTGGAGCGGCATGCAAATGTTGTCCAGCGAGGAGCGCACCAACTATCCGCTGACGCTGAACGTCGATGACCTGGGCGAAGGCTTCAGCCTGACGGTGCAGGTCGAGTCCCGGATCGGTGCGCAACGTATCTGTGACTATGTGCAGGTGGCCCTGCAGAGCCTGGTCGACTCCCTGGAACACGCGCCGCAAACGGCGGTACGCAACCTCGCGGTATTGCCTGCGGCCGAACGTGAGCAACTGTTGGAAACCTGGAATGCGCCAGAGGCGACGTACGCCCATGACGCGCTGATCCATCGTCAATTCGAGGCCCAGGTTGCGACGCAACCCGACGCGGTGGCGGTGGTGTTCGAGGATCAGGCACTGACCTACGGCGAACTCAACGCCCAGGCCAACCAGCTCGCCCATCGCCTGCTGTCGCTGGGCATTCGCCCGGATGACCGGGTGGCGATCTGTGTCGAACGCGGCCTGGATATGATCGTCGGCGTGCTGGGCATCTTGAAGTCCGGCGCCGGTTATGTGCCGCTGGATCCGGCTTATCCGGCCGAACGCATTGCCTACATGCTCGAGGACAGTTCCCCCGTGGCGATCGTGGTGCATGCCGCCACCCAAGTGCTGCTGGCCGAAGAATCCGGACGGGTGATCGAACTCGATAGCCCGGCGTTGCGCAGCCAGCCCACTGTCAACCCGCAAGTGCCTGGCCTGACGTCGTCGCAATTGGCCTACGTGATCTACACCTCCGGCTCCACCGGCCTGCCCAAAGGGGTGATGGTCGAACACCGCAACGTCGCGCGGCTGTTCTCGGCGACCCAGCCGTGGTTCGAGTTCGGTCCGCAGGATGTGTGGGCGCTGTTCCATTCCTTCGCGTTCGACTTCTCGGTCTGGGAGATCTGGGGGGCGTTGATCCATGGTGGCCGCCTGTTGGTGGTACCGCAGTTGGTCAGCCGTTCCCCGCAGGACTGCTACGCGCTGTTGTGCGAGGCCGGGGTTACGGTGTTGAACCAGACGCCGAGTGCTTTCCGGCAGTTGATCGCGGCCCAGGGCGAAAGCGATCTGCGTCACAGCCTGCGCCAGGTGATCTTTGGTGGCGAAGCGCTGGAAACCGGCATTCTCAAGCCGTGGTATGCCCGTGTAGCCAACGCCGGGACACAGTTGGTGAACATGTACGGCATTA
Organism: Pseudomonas sp. Tri1; assembly: GCF_017968885.1. Lineage (NCBI taxonomy): Bacteria > Pseudomonadati > Pseudomonadota > Gammaproteobacteria > Pseudomonadales > Pseudomonadaceae > Pseudomonas > Pseudomonas sp. Tri1. The sequence goes on from NZ_CP072913.1 coordinate 3,040,713, forward strand.
CCGAGACAACGGTGCACGTAACCTATCGTCCGCTTGAAGCGGCCGATGCGCGGTTGACCGGCGTCAGTCCGATCGGCAAGCGCATTCCCGACCTGCAGCTGTACGTGCTCGACGCCCAGCGCGAGCCGGTGCCAGTGGGGGTGGTGGGGGAGATGTACGTGGGTGGCGCGGGCGTGGCGCGGGGTTACCTGAACCGGCCCGAGTTGACCCAGGAACGCTTTATCGTCGACACCTTCAGTGGGTGTGAGGGAGCACGCCTGTACCGGACCGGTGACCTTGGTCGCTGGCTGGCCGACGGTAGCATCGAATACCTGGGCCGCAACGATGACCAGGTGAAAATCCGCGGTTTCCGTATCGAGTTGGGCGAAATCGAAGCGACCTTGGCCGCCTGCGAGGGCGTCAGCGAGGCGCTGGTGATTGCCCGTGAAGACACGCCGGGCGACAAGCGCCTGGTGGGTTATGTGATTGCCGCAGACGGCGCACAACCGTCAGCCACCGAGCTGCGTACACAATTGCTGGCTTCGCTGGCGGACTACATGGTGCCCAGTGCCTTCGTGGTCCTTGAGGCGTTCCCGCTGACCACCAACGGCAAGCTCGACCGCAAGGCCTTGCCCGTGCCGGATCAATCGGCGGTGGCGACCCGTGAATACGAAGCGCCGCAAGGCGAGGCCGAGACGGTCATCGCCGTGATCTGGCAAGACCTGCTGGACCTCGAGCGGATCGGTCGTCACGACAATTTCTTCGAATTGGGCGGTCATTCGCTGCTGGCGGTGAAGCTGATCGAGCGCATGCGCCACGTTGGCTTGAGCGCCGATGTGCGGGTGCTGTTCGGCCAACCGACGCTGGCCGCGTTGGCCGCCGCCGTGGGCGGGCACACGGAGGTCGTGGTGCCGGGCAACGCGATCCCGGCCGGTTGCACGCGGATCACCCCGGACATGTTGCCCCTGGCCGATCTGGACCAGGACGCCATCGACCGGATCGTGGCCATGGTGCCGGGTGGTGTGGCGAATGTGCAGGATATCTACGCCCTGGCACCGTTGCAGGAAGGGATCCTGTATCACTACATCGCTGCCGCCCAGGGCGATCCCTACCTGCAATACGTGATGTTCGCGTTCGACAGCTTCGTCCACGTGGAGCATTTCACCCAAGCGCTGCAAGCCGTCGTCTCCCGTCACGATATCCTGCGCACCGGCGTGCTCTGGGAAGGCCTGGCCGAGCCGATGCAGGTGGTCTGGCGTGAGGCACGGCTGGTGGTCGAGTCGGTTGAGCTGGATCCAGCGGCCGGGGAAGTTGCCACGCAGCTGCATCAGCGTTTCGATCCCCGGCACTATCGTTTGGACATCCGCCAGGCGCCGCTGATGCGGGTCGCTTATGCGCAAGACCCGGCCAACCAGCGCTGGGTGGGCATGTTGTTGTTCCATCACCTGGTGGACGATGCCACCTCGCTGGCCGTGCTGTCGGCGGAGATCGAAGCGCACATGCTCGGCCAGGCGCAACGCTTGCCGGCATCGGTGCCGTACCGCAACTACGTGGCCCAGGCTCGCTTGGGTGTGAGTCGCGAAGCCCATGAACGGTTCTTCCGCGACATGCTCGGTGATGTCGACGAGCCGACCTTGCCGTTCGATTTGCAGGATGTGCAGGGCGATGGTAGTGGCATCGAGGAGGTTCGCGAGGAGGTCGAGGCCGACCTCAGTCGTCGGCTGCGGGCCCAGGCCCGTCAGCTCGGGGTGAGTGCGGCGAGCCTGTATCACTTGGTTTGGGCCCAGGTACTGGGCACGGTGTCGGGTCGTGACGATGTGGTGTTCGGCACTGTGTTGGTGGGACGGATGCAGGGCGGCGAGGGGGCCGACCGGGCACTGGGGATGTTCATCAATACGTTGCCGCTGCGGGTGAGCCTGGGGCAGACCGGTGTCCGTGCCGGTGTGAAAGCGACCCATGCTCGACTGACCGCCTTGCTCGGCCACGAGCACGCCTCGCTGGTGCTGGCGCAACGCTGCAGCGGCGTCGAGGCGCCGACGCCATTGTTCAGTGCCTTGCTCAACTATCGCCACACCGGCGCGGCCGCTTCCGCCGAAGCGCTGTCGGCCTGGGACGGTATCCAGGTGCTGGGTGGCGAAGAGCGGACCAACTACCCGCTGACGTTGTCGGTGGATGACCAGGGCGAGGCGTTCAGTTTTACCGTCATGACCCCGGCCCGCGTTGGTGCACAGCGGCTTTGTGGGTATGTACGGCAGGCGCTGGAAGGCCTGATCCAGATGCTTGAGCAGACGCCAGAAGCGCCGTTGCACCAGTTGTCGATCCTGCCGCCGAGCGAGCGTCTGAAACTGTTGGCCGAGTTCAATACCGGTGGTGCCGATAACCCGCAGGAGCAGACCGTTCTCGGGCTGTTCGAAGCCCAGGTCCAGCGTACGCCGGACAGTGTCGCCGTCCTGCATGGCGAGCACGCGTTGAGCTATCGCCAGTTGGACACGCGAGCCAACCAGTTGGCGCATTACCTGCGCAAGCAGGGCGTGCATGCGGATTCGCGCGTGGCGATCTGTGTCCAGCGCAGCGCCGAGATGGTGGTCGGGCTGCTGGCGATTCTCAAGGCGGGCGGTGGTTATGTGCCATTGGATCCGGCTTATCCTGCGGAACGGATTGCCTACATGCTGGCCGACAGCGAGCCGGCTGCGGTGTTGGCCCAGGCAGCGACCCGAGGGCTCTTGTCGCAGGTCCAGGTGCCACTGATCGACCTGGACGCCGGCCCTTGGCAAGACGAGTCGGAACATACTCCGCAGGTCAGCGAACTGACGCCGGCCCACCTGGCCTACGTGATCTACACCTCCGGCTCCACCGGCTTGCCCAAAGGCGTGATGGTCGAACATCGCGGCTTGCGCAACCTGCTGGACTGGTACCTCGAAGACCTGGCGTTCGATGCTGGCGATGCCGTGCTGCTCGCGTCCTCCTACAACTTCGACCTGACCCAGAAAAACATCCTCGCGCCACTGCTGGTCGGCGCCACGCTGCACCTGGCCGAAGAACCCTTCAACCCCGGCGCCATCGTCGCGCAGATCGCCGACGCCGGCATCACGCACCTCAACATGTCGCCCAGCGCCTTCCACGCGCTGGTGGATGCCGACCATCAGCAAGCCCTTGCCTGTCTGAAACGGGTGGTGTTGGGCGGTGAGCCGATCCAGCTCGCCATGCTGGAAAAACTCCCTCTGCCACGGCCAACGGTGATCAACAGCTACGGGCCGACCGAGTGCAGTGACGTGGTCGCCTGGTACACCGCTGATAGCGATCTCGAGACCTACCGGCACCAGTCGATCCCGATTGGCCGACCGATCCGCAACATGCAATTGCATGTACTGGACAGCCACGGGCAGTTGCTGCCGGTGGGCGTACCCGGTGAGATCCACATCGGCGGTATCGGAGTCGCGCGCGGTTACCTCAACCTGCCGCAGCTCAGCGCCGAGCGCTTTATCGCCGACCCGTTCTATGGCAAGGCCGACGCCCGGCTGTACAAGACCGGCGACATCGGTCGCTGGTTGCCGGACGGCACGTTGCAGTACCTGGGCCGTAACGACGATCAGGTGAAGATCCGCGGGTTCCGTATCGAACTGGGTGAGATCGAAGCCAAGCTCGCCCAGCACGATACGGTGAAAGAGGCAGCGGTACTGGTCCGTGAGGACGTACCGGGGGAAAAACGCCTGGTGGCCTATTTCACCGAATACGCGGCGGACGAAGCGGTGGACATCGACGCGCTGCGTACCTGCCTGTTGGCGCAACTGCCGGCCTTCATGGTGCCGGTGGCCTATGTGCGCCTCGACGCCATGCCGCTGACGCCCAACGGCAAGCTCAACCGCAAAGTGCTGCCAGCACCGGACTTGGATGCCTTCATCACCCGGGGCTATGAAGCCCCCATCGGTGAAACCGAAATCACACTGGCCCAGTTGTGGGCTGAAGTACTCAACGTAGAGCGCGTTGGCCGCCACGATCACTTCTTCGAACTGGGTGGGCATTCCTTGCTTGCCGTCAGCCTGATGGAGCGGATGCGCCAAGAGGGTATGGAAGCGGATGTACGGACGTTGTTCGAGCGGCCCACGCTCTCGGAATACGCGGCAACGACAGAAAAAATGGAGATTGTCCTGTGAGTGTGATCGAACTGTTGGCGACACTAAAAGAAAAAGACGTACAGCTTTCAGTCAAGGGCGATCAGCTCGTGGTACGGGGACGCAAGCAGTCGCTGAGCGAGCCGGCGGTGCTGGCCTTGCTGCGCGAGCACAAGGCCGCGCTGATCGAGTTGATCCAGGCTGGACAGTACGACGCCAGCAAGGCCGGTGAGGTTGACATTCCGGCCAACCCCATCCCTGCCGGTTGCCCGCACATCACGCCGCAGATGCTGCCGTTGGTGACCTTGGACCAGGCGGCCATCGACCGTATCGTTGCCACCGTGCCGGGTGGTGCGGCCAATGTGCAGGATATCTACCCGCTGGCACCGTTGCAGGAGGGCATTCTTTATCACCACCTGACTGCCACCCAGGGCGATCCTTACGTGTTGCAGGCGCAGTTCAGCATTTCTCGGCGCGAACGCCTGGTGGATTTTGTCGACGCCTTGCAAAGCGTGATCGATCGTCACGACATTCTGCGCACCGCCATCGTCCGCGAAGGGTTGCAAGAGGCGGTGCAGGTGGTCTGGCGCGAGGCCCGGCTGGGGGTCAAGGACATCAGCGCCGATCTCGTCGAGGGCGACGTCATGGCGCAATTGCAGGCGCGCTTCGATCCTCGTCACTATCGCCTGGACGTCAGTCAGGCGCCGCTGTTGCTACTGGTGGTCGCCGAAGACCCGGCCAACCAACGCTGGGTCGCCATGCTGCTGTTCCATCACATGGCCCTCGACCACGCGGCGCTGACCGTTGTGCAGAGTGAAATGCAGGCTTTTCTGATGGGCCAGGCGAGGCAATTGCAGCCCGCTGTCCCTTACCGCAACTATGTCGCTCGGACCCGGCAGGCCGGCCAGCGCGAGGCCGACGAGAGGTTCTTCCGCCAGATGCTGGGCGACGTCGAGGAACCGACCTTGCCCTTTGGCCAGCAGGATGTGCTGGGCGACGGTAGTGCCATCGAAGAAAGTCATCTGACACTGGCCCCAGACCTCAGTCACCGCCTGCGCACGCAGGCACGTCAGTTGGGCGTGAGTGCGGCAAGTATTTTTCATCTGGCCTGGGCGCAGGTGCTTGGCTGTGTCTCGGGTCGCGAGGACGTGGTGTTCGGCACGGTGATGCTGGGGCGCATGCAGGCCGGCGAAAGCCTGAGCCGGGCGCTGGGCATGTTCATCAATACCTTGCCGCTGCGCGTGAACGTCGGTGCACAGAATGTGCGCGAAGGGGTGAAAAGCACCCATGGCTGGTTGAGCCGCCTGCTCAGTCACGAATATGCGTCCCTGGCCCTGGCCCAACGTTGCAGCGGCGTGGCCGCGCCGGCGCCGCTGTTCAGCACATTGCTGAACTATCGCCACAGTGCCAGCGCCGCTCAGGAGCTGCCGGCCGAGGTCAGCCTGGCCTGGGACGGTATCGAGGCGCTGGGCGCGGAAGAACGCACCAATTACCCGCTGATCCTCTCGGTGGACGATTTTTCCGATGACTTCGCCTTGTCGGTGCAAGCCACTGCGCTGATTGGCGCGCAACGCATCGGCGATTACATGCAGGCCGCCGTCGCAAGCCTGGTCAACGCCTTGGAGTCCGCGCCGGAATCGATGCTCAACAGCCTGTCGTTCCTGCCGGCGTCGGAGCGCGAACGTGTGTTGCTGGCGTTCAACGACACCGCGCGCGATTATCCCCGAGACCAGCTGATCCACACCTTGTTCCAGGCGCAGGTCGAAGCTCGCCCGGACGCACCGGCCGTACTGCACGGCAGGCAAGTCCTGACGTATCGTGAACTGAACACACACGCTGAGCGCCTGGCCGGCCACCTGATCGGTCTTGGCCTGCAAGTGGGTGAAACCGTAGCCATCCTGCTGCCGCGCTCGCTCGATCTGTTGATCAGTCAATTGGCGGTCCTCAAGTGCGCGGCGGTGTACCTGCCGCTGGACGTCAACGCGCCGGCCGAACGCCAGCAATTCATGATCCAGGACAGCTGCGCCGTGCTGGCGTTGACCCACAGTACTGAGGTGTTGACCCAGGACATACGCCGGGTGGACCTGGATATTGTTGATCTTTCCGAGCTGCCGGCCCACGACGGGCAGCGGCTACAGTCGAGCGAAGCGCCGGCCTACATCATGTACACCTCGGGTTCCACGGGTACGCCCAAGGGCGTGCTGGTGCCGCATCGGGCGATCAGCCGGCTGGTGATCAATAACGGTTACGCGGATTTCAACGAGCTGGATCGGGTGGCTTTTGCCTCGAACCCGGCCTTTGATGCCAGCACTCTTGAAGTCTGGGCGCCATTGCTCAACGGTGGTTGTGTGGTGGTGGTCGAGCAGGATGTGCTGCTGGCGCAGGAACGTTTTGCGGCGCTGCTGAGCGAGCAATCGGTCAGCGTGTTATGGCTGACCGCGGGCCTGTTCCATCAATATGCCGCCGGGTTGATGACTGTATTCAGTCAATTGCGCTACTTGATCGTCGGTGGCGATGTGCTCGATCCGGCAGTGATCGCACGCGTCCTGAGAGAAGGTGCGCCAGCCCATCTGCTCAACGGCTACGGCCCCACTGAGGCGACTACGTTCTCCACCACCTACGAAGTCAAGGCGGTCGGCGAGGGCAGCATCCCGATTGGCCGGCCCTTGGGCAATACCCGGGTCTATATCCTCGATTCGCAGCTACGGCCTGTGCCACTTGGGGTGGCTGGTGAGCTGTATATCGGTGGCATGGGCGTCGCCAAGGGCTATCTGAACCGACCGGAACTGACCGCCGAGAAGTTTGTGGTCGATCCATTCAGCCAGGAAGTCCAGGCCCTGATGTACCGCACTGGCGACCTGGGGCGCTTCCTGGCCGACGGCAATATCGAGTACCTGGGCCGTAACGACGGCCAGGTGAAGATCCGTGGGTTTCGCATTGAACCGGGGGAGATCGAAGCCCGGTTGACCCAGCACGAAGACGTGAAGGATGCGGCGGTGCTGGTTCGCGAAGACGTTCCGGGCGAGAAACGGTTGGTCGCCTATTTCACCTTGCATTCGAACGATGGTGTAGCCGATATCGAAGTACTGCGCGCGCACCTGCAAGCCCGCCTGCCGGACTATATGGTACCGGCCGCCTATGTGCGGCTCGATGCGTTGCCGCTGACCGCCAATGGCAAGCTCGACCGCAAGGCCTTGCCGGCGCCGGACCAGGCTTCGATCGTCACCCGGGGCTACGAAACCCCTGTGGGCGAAACCGAAATCACCCTGGCCCGCCTGTGGCAGCAAGTCCTCAATGTCGAGCGGGTGGGGCGTCACGATCATTTCTTCGAATTGGGCGGGCACTCCTTGCTAGCGGTCAACCTGATCGAGCAGATGCGCCAGGTGGGTTTAAGTGCAGACGTTCGCGTGCTGTTCGGCCAGCCGACCCTCGCGGCGTTGGCCGCAGCAGTGGGTGGTGGCAATGAGGTCGAGGTTCCGGCGAATGGGGTCACTCCCGGCTGCGAGCGGATCACCCCGGACATGCTGCCGCTGGCCTGCTTGACCCAGGATGCGATCGAGCGAATTGTCGCAACGGTGCCGGGTGGTGTCGCGAACGTACAGGATATCTACCCGCTGGCGCCGCTGCAGGAAGGCATCCTCTATCACCATATCTCAGCCCAGCAGGGCGACCCCTACGTGCTGCAGGCGATGTTCGCATTCCAGGACGAGGCGCGTCTCGAGGCCTTCGCACTGGCGTTGCAGGGCGTCATCGATCGGCACGATATCCTGCGCACGGCGGTATTGTGGGAGGGGCTGGAGCAGCCGGTTCAGGTGGTTTGGCGCAACGCGCAATTGAGTGTCGAACAGCTGGTTCTGGAAGCCACGGACGCTGATGCGGTGGGTCAACTGCACGCGCGCTTCGACTCCCGTCATCATCGCCTGGATATTCGCCAGGCCCCGCTGATGTGCCTGCGCTACGCCCATGATCCGGCCAACCAGCGCTGGGTGGCGATGCTGCTGTTCCACCACATCGCCCTGGATCACACGGCGCTGGAAGTGGTGCAGCAGGAGATGCAGGCGCACCTGCTGGGCCAGGCCGACCAACTGGCCGCCGCAATGCCGTATCGCAACTATGTGGCCCAGGCGCGCCTGGGTGTCAGCGAGGCCGAGCACGAAGCGTTTTTCCGCGACATGCTCGGCGATGTCGACGAACCCACGCTGCCCCTGGGGTTGCAACAGGTGCAGGGTGACGGTCGCGGTATCGAAGAGGCCAGGCTTGAGATGGACGCCGGTTTGAGCCGACGGCTGCGGGCCCAAGCGCGGCAGCTCGGCGTGAGTGCGGCGAGCCTTCATCATTTGGCTTGGGCGCAGGTGCTGGGACGGTTATCCGGGCGTGAGGACGTGGTGTTCGGCACCGTTCTGATGGGGCGGATGCAGGGCGGCGACGGGGCCGACCGCGCTCTTGGCATGTTCATCAATACCTTGCCGTTGCGTGTCAATCTGGATGAGCTGGGCGTGCGCGCCGGGGTCAAGGCCACCCATGGGCGACTGACCGCATTGCTTGGTCACGAGCATGCGTCCCTGGCCCTGGCGCAACGTTGCAGTCGCGTGGCCGCGCCGGCGCCATTGTTCAGTGCGTTGCTGAACTACCGGCACAGCGCGAGCGGTTCAGCTTCGGCTGAAGCCACGGCTGCCTGGCAGGGCATGGAAATCCTCGGCAACGAAGAACGCACCAATTACCCGCTGACCCTGTCGGTGGATGATCTGGGTGACGGTTTCGTGCTCAGTACCCTGGTGTCGCAAGGGATCGGTGCGCAGCGTATCTGCGCCTATATGCACACGGCCCTCGAGGGATTGGTGCAAGCGCTGGAACAGGCACCGCAAACGCCGCTCAACCGTCTGGAGATCTTGCCGGACACCGAGCGCAACCAGTTACTGGTGGATTTCAACGCCACCAAGCGCGCCTATCCGCAGGACCAGACCGTGCTGGCGCTGTTCGAGGCCCAGGCGGCGCACCTGCCGCAAGCGATTGCGGTGGTGCATGGACAGCGCCAGGCAAGTTATGGGGAACTGAACGAGCGAGCCAATCGCCTGGCCCATTATCTGATCGGCCTCGGTGTACAGCCGGATGACTGTGTCGCGATCCTGCTGCCGCGCTCGATCGATCTGCTGGCCAGCCAACTGGCGATCCTCAAGTGTGCGGCGGCCTATGTGCCCCTGGACCGCAACGCCTCGCTGGAACGCCAGGGCTTCATGCTCGAGGATTGCCGGGCGAAGTTTTTGCTGACCTTCAGTACCGAGGTCGTTCCCGAAGGCACGCGCCGTGTCGATCTGGATAGCCTGGATCCCCAGGGGGCCGTGCATAACCCGGCACTGGCGCAGTCCAGCGAGTCGATTGCCTACATCATGTACACCTCGGGCTCCACGGGGCAACCCAAGGGGGTCCTGGTTCCCCATCGGGCCATCAACCGGCTGGTGATCAACAACGGTTATGCCGATTTCAACGAGCACGACCGGATCGCCTTTGCCTCCAACCCGGCGTTCGACGCCAGTACCATGGATGTCTGGGGTGCCTTGCTCAATGGCGGACAGGTGGTGGTGATCGACCATGAGACCCTGCTTGAACCCTCGCGTTTTGCCCGGGTGCTGGAGGAGGCGGGCGTCACGGTGCTGTTCGTGACCACGGCCATTTTCAATCAGTACGTGCAACTGATCCCTGAGGCCATTGGCGCCTTGCGCATCCTGTTGTGCGGCGGTGAACGGGCTGATGTGGCGTCGTTCCAGCGACTGTTGAGCCTGGCTCCGGGCTTGCGCCTGGTGCACTGCTACGGTCCGACCGAAACCACCACTTATGCGACCACCCTGGAAGTGAAGAGCGTGGCCGAGGACGCGCAAAGCGTGCCCATTGGTGGACCGATCTCCAATACCCAGGTCTATGTGCTCGACGCGCGCCAGCAACTGGCGCCATTGGGTGTCGTCGGCGAGATGTATATCGGCGGCAAGGGCGTGGCCAAGGGTTATCTGAATCGACCGGACCTGACTGCGGAAAAATTTATCGCCGACCCGTTCAGCCATGAACCCGACGCATTGCTGTACCGCACCGGCGACCTGGGCCGCTGGTTGCCGGAGGGCAGCCTGGAGTGCCTGGGGCGCAACGATGACCAGGTGAAGATCCGCGGTTTCCGGATCGAGCTGGGCGAGATCGAGGCCAAACTCGTCACCTGCCATGGCGTGAAGGACGCGGTGGTCATGGTGCGGGCCGACGAGCTGGGTGAGAAGCGGCTGGTGGCCTATGTCATTGCACAGCCGCAGGTCACGCTGAGCGTGGCCGCGTTGCGCGAGCAATTGTCCACGGTCCTGGCCGAATACATGGTGCCTGCGGCGTTCGTGATGCTGCCGGCCTTTCCCTTGACACTCAACGGCAAGGTCGACCGCAGAGCCTTGCCGGCGCCGCAAGCCGAGGCCTACGCCAGTCAGGCCTATGAGGCGCCGCAGGGGGAAATCGAGCAGATGCTGGCAGGTTTGTGGGCCGAGTTGTTGAAGGTAGAGCGGGTCGGTCGTCACGACAACTTCTTCGAACTGGGTGGTCATTCACTGTTGGCGATGAGGCTGATCGAGCGCATGCGCCAGGTCGAGTTGTCGGTGGACGTGCGGGTTTTGTTCAGCCAACCGACGTTACGGGCTCTGGCTGCGGCGGTGGGCGGGCACCATGACGTGGTGGTGCCGGCCAATGCGATTGTCGAAGGCTGTGAACGCATCACGCCGGACCTGCTACCGCTGGCGGCATTGAGCCAGGAGGCGATCGATCGAATCGTCGCGAGCGTGCCGGGAGGCGCGGGTAACGTCCAGGACATCTACCCCCTGGCGCCGTTGCAGGAAGGCATTCTGTATCACCACCTGACGGCGGAAAAAGGTGATCCGTACGTCCTGCAGACCCTGTTCAGCTTTGACAACCGTGCCCGTCTGGACGACTTCGCCCAGGCGTTGCAACGGGTGATCGACCGCCACGACATCCTCCGCACTTCGATGGTCTGGGAAAACCTCGAAGAACCTATGCAGGTCGTGTGGCGGCGGGCTCGGCTCAGTGTCGATGAGCTGGCGCCAGACCCGAGTGCCGGGGATACCGTCGCCCGGTTGCATGAGCGTTTCGATGCCCGGCATTACCGGCTGGATGTGCGCCAGGCGCCGATGTTGCGCCTGGCCATCGCCGAAGACGTGGCCAACCAACGTTGGGTTGCGATGCTGCTGTTCCACCATATGGTGCTGGACCATACCGGGCTGGAAACCCTGGAACGCGAGATGCAGGCCCATTTGCTTGGCAAGGGCCACGAACTGGGCGCCGCGGTGCCTTATCGTAACTACGTGGCCCAGGCGCGCCTGGGTGTCGGCCAGCAGGAACATGAAGCGTTTTTCCGCGAGATGCTCGGCGATATCGACGAGCCGACGCTGCCGTTCGGCTTGAAGGACGTGCAAGGCGATGGCACCGGTGTCGAGGAAGTGAAACTGGCGCTGGCGCCGGGCTTGTGCCGTCGCCTGCGTGCACAGGCCCGTCAGTTGGGCGTCAGTGCGGCGAGTGTGATGCACTTGGCCTGGGCGCAGGTGTTGGGCCGTGTCAGTGGCCGTGACGAAGTGGTCTTTGGCACCGTGCTATTGGGGCGGATGCAGGGCGGTGAGGGCGCTGACCGGGCCCTGGGCATGTTCATCAACACCCTGCCACTGCGGGTGAGCCTGGGTAGGCAAGGTGTATACGATGGCGTGAAGGCTACGCACAAGCGGCTCACCGGCCTGTTGGGCCACGAGCACGCTCCGCTGGCACTGGCTCAGCGCTGCAGCGGTGTGCTTGCACCGACGCCGCTGTTCAGTTCGATGCTCAACTATCGCCATTGCGGGGTCGAGGTGACGGCTCAGGCGCTGACGGCGTGGCAAGGCATCGAGTCGATTGGCGGCGAAGAACGGACCAATTATCCCCTGGCGCTTGCCGTGGACGATGAGGGCGAGGGCTTCAGCCTGGTGGTGCAGGCGCTTGCCGGGACGGGCGCGCAACGTGTCGGCGAGTACATGCAGACCACGCTTGAAAGCTTGGTCACGGCCCTGGAACAGGCGCCGGAGACGCCACTGTACGAACTTGCGAGCCTGCCCAAGGCCGAGCGCGAGTATCTGCTGGAAGGATTCAACGCCACTACGGTCGATTATCCGCAAGGCCTGACGCTGCATGGCTTGTTCGAGGCTCGGGTTGCGACGAGTCCGGATGCGGTGGCTGTGGTGTCTGACGAAGCACAACTGAGCTACGCAGAGCTGAATCGCCGCGCCAACCAGATTGCCCATCAACTGCTTGCTCTGGGTATCCGCCCGGACGACCGTGTGGCGATCTGCGTGGATCGCAGCGTGGAGATGGTTGCGGGCCTGCTGGGCATCCTCAAGGCGGGTGCGGCCTATGTGCCGCTCGACCCGGATTACCCGCTCGATCGGCTGGCCTATATGCTGGAAAACAGCGCGCCATCAGTGGTGCTGACCCAGCGTGCCTTGCAAACCAGCCTGCCGGCGACCACTGCCCGAGTCATGCTGTTGGACGCGGCCGACGAAGAAGGCTTTTCGACGCAGCCAATCAGCAACCCACAGGTCGAGGGCCTGCAAGCCAGTCACCTGGCCTATGTGATCTACACCTCGGGTTCGACTGGTCAGCCCAAAGGCGTGATGAACGAGCACGGCGCGGTGGTCAACCGCCTGTTGTGGATGCAGGACGAATACAAATTGAGCGCCGCGGACGCGGTGCTGCAAAAGACCCCATTCAGCTTCGACGTGTCGGTGTGGGAGTTTTTCTGGCCGCTGTTCAGCGGCGCACGGTTGGTGATGGCTCGTCCCGGCGGGCATCGCGATCCGGCCTACCTGCGCGAAGTGATCCAGGCCCAAGGCATCACCACGTTGCACTTCGTGCCGTCGATGCTCGATGTGTTCCTGGCCCATGGCGAGGCGGACGCGTGCGAAGGACTGGTGCGGGTGATGTGCAGCGGCGAGGCCTTGCCGGGGCATCTGGTGCGGCGCTTCAAGGCGCAACTGCCACAGACCGGCTTGTACAACCTGTACGGCCCGACCGAAGCGGCGGTGGACGTGACGGCGTGGGACTGCGCGGGGGCTGAAACACCCGACAGCACGCCCATTGGCAAGCCGATCGCCAATACGCGGATCTACCTGCTCGATGCCCATCAACAACCGGTGCCCCTGGGCGTGGCCGGGGAGATTTATATCGGCGGGGTCCAGGTGGCGCGCGGTTACCTGCACCGTGCGGAACTGACGGCCGAGCGGTTCCTCAACGACCCGTTCAGCACGGCCCCGAACGCGCGCATGTACAAAACCGGCGACCTGGGACGTTACTTGCCGGACGGCAACATCGAGTACATGGGGCGCAACGATGACCAGGTGAAGATCCGTGGTTTCCGCATCGAGTTGGGCGAGATCGAAGCCCGGCTGGCGCAATACGCGGGTATCAAGGAAACCGTGGTGCTGGCCCGTGAAGAGGCGTCAGGCGAGAAGCGTCTGGTGGCTTATTTCACCACGCACGCTGCCGAGGACGCTGCCGATATCGAAGCCCTGCGCGGCCATCTGCAAGGGCAACTGCCGGAATACATGGTGCCGAGCGCCTACGTGCGCCTCGACGCCTTGCCGCTGACCCCCAACGGCAAGCTCGATCGCAAGGCCTTGCCAGCGCCGGATCTTTCGGCGGTGATCGCCCGTGAATACGAGGCGCCACAAGGTGAAGTGGAAACCAGCATTGCCCTGATCTGGGAGGACTTGCTCAAGCTTGAACAGGTTGGTCGTCACGACAATTTCTTTGAGCTGGGCGGGCACTCGCTGTTGGCGGTGAAAATGATCGAACGCATGCGCCAGGTGGGCTTGAGCGTCGATGTCCGGGTTTTGTTCGGCCAGCCCACTTTGGCCGCGTTGGCCGCCGCCGTCGGTGGCTACCGGGAAGTCGTGGTGCCGGCCAACGGTATCCCGGCCGGTTGCACCCGCATCACACCGGACATGCTGCCGCTGGCGGATCTGTCCCAAGAAGAGATCGATCAGATTGCCGCAACGGTGCCCGGCGGCGTGGCAAACGTCCAGGACATCTATGCCCTGGCGCCGTTGCAGGAAGGGATCCTCTATCACCACTTGGCCGCCGCCGAAGGCGACCCCTATCTGCAACAAGTGATATTCGCTTTCGACCGTTTCACGCGCCTGGAGGATTTCGCCCACGCGCTGCAAGCCGTCATTGCCCGACACGATATCCTGCGCACCGCCGTGCTCTGGGAAGGCCTGCCCGAGCCGATGCAGGTGGTCTGGCGTGACGCGCCATTGAGTGTCGAGTCGGTCGATCTGGATCCGGCCCAGGGTGACATCGCCACGCAGTTGCACCAGCGGTTCGACCCGCGGTTCTACCGCCTGGACATTCGCCAGGCGCCGATGATGCGGCTCGTCTATGGGCAAGACCCGGCGAACCAACGCTGGGTGGGCATGCTGTTGTTTCACCATCTGGTGGACGACGTTACGTCACTGGCGGTGCTGTCCGCGGAAATCGAGGCGCATATGCTCGGCCAGGCGCAGCGGCTGCCGGCATCGGTGCCGTACCGCAACTTCGTGGCCCAGGCCCGCTTGGGCGTGAGCCGTGAAGCGCACGAAACCTTTTTCCGCGACATGCTCGGCGACATCGAAGAGCCGACGTTGCCGTTCGATTTGCAGGATGTGCAAGGCGACGGCAGCGGCCTCGAAGAGGTGCGCCAGGAGGTCGAGGCCGACCTGAGTCGCCGGCTGCGGGCCCAGGCGCGACAGCTTGGGGTGAGCGCGGCGAGCTTGTATCACCTGGTTTGGGCGCAGGTGCTGGGTAAGGTGTCGGGCAAGGACGATGTGGTGTTCGGTACGGTGCTGGTGGGTCGGATGCAGGGCGGCGAGGGTGCCGACCGGGCGCTGGGCATGTTCATCAATACCTTGCCGTTGCGAGTGAGTGTCGGGCAAACCGGCGTTCGTGCAGGTGTGAAAGCGACCCAC
Organism: Pseudomonas sp. Tri1; assembly: GCF_017968885.1. Lineage (NCBI taxonomy): Bacteria > Pseudomonadati > Pseudomonadota > Gammaproteobacteria > Pseudomonadales > Pseudomonadaceae > Pseudomonas > Pseudomonas sp. Tri1. Next base: position 3,055,810 of record NZ_CP072913.1, read on the forward strand.
GCTCGCCTGACCGCATTGCTCGGTCATGAACACGCCGCCTTGGCGCTGGCGCAACGCTGCAGTGGTGTGGCCGCGCCGACGCCATTGTTCAGTGCCTTGCTCAACTACCGCCACACCGGCGCGACAGTATCGAGCGAGGCACTGTCGGCCTGGAACGGTATCCAGATTCTCAGTGGCGAAGAGCGGACCAACTACCCATTGATGTTGTCGGTGGATGACCAGGGCGAGGCGTTCAGCTTTACCGTCATGACCCCGGCACGCATTGGTGCGCAGCGGCTTTGTGGTTATGTGCAGCACACGCTGGAGAATCTGGTCCGAATGCTGGAGCAGACGCCGGAGGCGCCGCTGCATCAGTTGGCGATCCTGCCGGCCTCGGAACGTGAGCAACTGCTGGTGAAGTTCAACGCCACCGAAGCCGATTACCCGCAGCAGCAGACCATTCATGGGTTGTTCGAGGAGCAGGTGCAGCGTACGCCGGATGCCGTTGCGGTGATTCGTGGGGAGCAGCGCCTGACTTATCGTGAGTTGAACGTGCGGGCTAACCGTTTGGCCCACTATCTGCGCACGCAAGGGGTGAAGCCCGATTCTCGAGTGGCGATCTGTGTCGAGCGCGGCATCGACATGGTCGTGGGCTTGCTGGCGATTCTCAAGGCCGGTGGCGGTTATGTGCCATTGGATCCAGCCTATCCGCTGGACCGCATCGCCTACATGCTGGAAGACAGTGCGCCAGCGGCGGTGTTGGCCCAGGACGCGACGGTCGAACTGCTGGCCGGCGCTTCGATGCCAGTGATCAATCTGGACAGCGGGCTGTGGCAGGACGAGTCCGTCCGGAATCCGGTGGTTGCCGAGCTGACTTCAGCGCATCTGGCCTATGTGATCTACACCTCCGGTTCCACTGGTTTGCCCAAGGGCGTGATGATCGAACACCGCAACACGGTGAACTTCCTGACCTGGGCCCATCGTTCCTTCGATGAGGCCACGTTGTCGAAAACCCTGTTCTCGACCTCGTTGAACTTCGACCTGGCCGTCTACGAGTGCTTCGCGCCGCTGACCTGCGGCGGCAGCATCGAAGTCGTGACTAATGTGCTGGAACTGCAACAGGGCGAGCACGACATCACCCTGATCAACACCGTGCCTTCGGCGCTCAAGGCCTTGTTGGAGTCGGGCGGTGTAGGCGAGGGCGTCGACACGGTCAACGTTGCCGGCGAAGCGCTCAAGCGCAGCCTGGTGGAAACGCTGTTCGAACAGACCCAGGTCAAGCGCCTGTGTAACCTCTACGGCCCTTCGGAAACCACGACCTACTCAAGCTGGGTGTCGATGGCCCGTGAAGAGGGGTTTGCGGCACACATCGGCAAACCGGTGGCGAATACCCAGTTCTACTTGCTGGATGAGCACCAACAACCGGTGCCATTGGGCGTGCCGGGCGAAATCTACATCGGCGGGGCTGGGGTCGCTCGTGGGTATCTCAACCGCGACGACCTGACTGCCGAACGTTTCCTCAAGGACCCGTTCAGCACCACGCCAAATGCCCGGATGTACAGGACGGGCGACTTAGGTCGTTATCTGCCGGACGGCAACATCGAGTATCTGGGTCGTAACGACGATCAGGTCAAGATTCGCGGTTTCCGCATCGAGCTGGGCGAGATCGAAGCCAAGCTCGCCCAGTATCCGAAGCTCAAGGAGACCGTGGTCCTGGCCCGTGAAGATGTACCGGGCGACAAGCGTCTGGTGGCCTATTTCACCCAGCACTCGCCGGACGAAACGTTGGACATCGAAGCCCTGCGTACGTACCTGCAAGCGCAGTTGCCGACCTATATGGTTCCCGCTGCCTACGTGCGCCTGGATGCATTGCCGTTGACCCCCAATGGCAAGCTCGACCGCAAGGCGCTACCGACCCCCGATAGCAATGCGTACACCACGCGTGTGTATGAGGCTCCGGTGGGCGACATAGAGGTCAAGCTTGCGGCGTTATGGGCGGAGTTGCTCAAGATCGAGCGGGTGGGGCGTCATGACCACTTCTTCGAACTGGGAGGTCACTCATTGCTTGCCGTGACGCTGATCGAGCGCATGCGCAAGGACGGCATGGAGGCCGATATCCGTGTGTTGTTCGGCCAGCCCACCCTGGCCCTCGTGGCTGCCGCCGTGGGCGAGGTACGGCATATCGATGTGCCGGTGACGAAAATTCCCGCGCTCACGCGCAAACGCAGTATCTGAGTCGACAGCTTCACCTGAAGGGTGAATGCCCTGTCCCGGGCTTTGCGGGCAGGGCGCTCGCCCTGAATCCTGCGCGTCTGTACGTCCTGGCTGAGCGACGTCGGGGCTTGTCCCTGCTTCCCATGACAGACATCACCTACCGAATGCTCTAATTTTTTTTGGCCTGTAAGGAGGCGGTTCGCAAACCGCCTCCTTCGGTTGAACGTGACGATTATCCATCGCTTTGGCCCGTGCGCCGAGGTCGGCCAAACCGCCGTCCAGGCGCCGCGCCGTACCTGAAAAACACGTTTTTATCGTCAACCACTCCGAACTAGAAAAGCAGGTTCTTCGATGCAATTCAGCGAATTGATGACAGCTCTGTCCCAGCACCCGATCCGTCTCCAACAGGACGACGACAACCTTGTGATCCTGGGCGACGACGAAGGACTGGACAACGCGCTGTGGGACAGCCTCATTGCCCATAAGCGCGAACTGCTTGAGTTGGTGGAGAGAAACGGTGGCGACTGGCTGAGCCCGGCATTTCGTATCACGCCAGACATGTTGCCCCTGGCTCGCCTCAGTCAGGAGGCGATCGACCGGATCGTCGACAGCGTTCCTGGCGGTGCGGGCAACGTGCAGGACATTTACCCCCTGGCGCCGTTGCAGGAGGGCATTCTCTATCATCACCTCGCCGCAGAGCAGGGTGATCCCTATGTGCTGCAGGCCTTGTTCGGCGCGGACCGACGCGCACGACTGGATGACTTTGCCCAGGCTCTGCAAGGCGTGATCGATCGCCACGACATATTGCGCACCTCGATGGTGTGGGAAGGCTTGGACGAGCCCGTGCAAGTGGTCTGGCACCAGGCCAGATTATCGCTCGAAGAGATCGTGCTGGACCCTGCCGATGGCGACATCCTCTGGCAACTGCAGCAGCGTTTCGACACCCGGCATCACCGACTGGACGTCGGTCAGGCGCCGCTGATGCGCCTGGTCTGTGCGCAGGATCAAACCCACCAGCGTTGGGTGGCGATCCTGTTGTTCCACCACATGGCGATGGATCATGCGGCGCTGGAGCTGGTGCAGCATGAGATGCAGGCGTTCCTGCTCGGGCAGGCCGACGAGTTGCCCGAGCCTGTGCCTTATCGCAACTATGTGGCGCAGGTCCGCCTGGGTGTGGGCGGCGATTCCCATGAAGCGTTTTTCCGCGAGATGCTGGGCGATGTCGATGAGCCAACGTTGCCGCTGGGTTTTTCCGCGGTGCCCGAAGGCGAATCGGTGGTCGAGGAAGTCCACCTGCCGATCGATGGAGAATTGAGCCGTCGCTTGCGAGCGCAGGCCCGTCAGTTGGGTGTCAGTGCGGCAGCCCTGTATCACCTGGCCTGGGCGCGGGTGGTCGGCGCTGTTTCCGGCCGGCAGGACGTGGTGTTCGGCACGGTGCTGATGGGCCGGATGCAGGGTGGCGACGGTGCCGACCGCGCACTGGGCATGTTCATCAACACACTGCCATTGCGGGTGAAATTGGCCGGGCAGGGCGTGCGCGAGGGCGTAAAGGCCACGCACGCCGGCCTGACGGCGTTGCTCGGCCATGAACACGCTTCGTTGGCCTTGGCCCAGCGTTGCAGCGGCGTGCCCGCACCTGCTCCGTTATTCGGTTCGTTGCTCAACTACCGACACAGCGGCACGGCGCAAGCACCCACGGCACAGACGCTGGAGGCGTGGGAAGGTTTGCATTCGCTGGGTGGAGCGGAGGGCACCAACTATCCACTGACCTTATCGGTGGATGATTTGGGCGAAGGTTTCAGTCTCAGCGTGCTGGCCCTGGCCGGGATTGGCGCCCAGCGCATTGCTGGCTATATGCGCCAGGCGCTGGAAAGCCTGGTTGGCATGCTCGAACAGACGCCGGACCAGCCCTTGCAGCACGTGTCGATCCTGCCGGCCTCGGAACGTGAACAACTGCTGGTGACGTTCAACGCCACCGAAGCCGATTACCCGCAGCAGCAGACCATTCACGGGTTGTTCGAAGAGCAGGTGCAGCGTACGCCGAATGCCGTGGCGGTGATCCGTGGCGAGCAGCGCCTGAACTATCGCGAGTTGAACGAACGGGCCAACCGCTTGGCGCATTACCTGCGCACGCAAGGGGTGAAACCCGATTCGCGGGTGGCGATCTGTGTCGAGCGTGGTATCGACATGGTTGTAGGGCTGCTCGCCATCCTCAAGGCTGGCGGTGGTTATGTGCCGCTGGATCCGGCCTATCCGCTGGACCGCATCGCCTACATGCTCGAAGACAGTGCGCCGGCGGCGGTGTTGGCCCAGGACGCGACGGTCGAACTGCTGGCCGGCGCTTCGATGCCAGTGATCAATCTGGATAGCGGGCTGTGGCAGGACGAGTCCGTCCAGAATCCGGTGGTTGCCGAGCTGACTTCAGCGCATCTGGCCTATGTCATCTACACCTCGGGTTCGACCGGCCTGCCTAAAGGCGTGATGATTGAACACCGCAACACGGTGAACTTCCTGACCTGGGCCCATCGTTCCTTCGATGACGCCACGTTGTCGAAAACGCTGTTCTCGACCTCGTTGAACTTCGACCTGGCGGTCTATGAATGCTTCGCGCCGCTGACGTCTGGCGGCAGCATCGAAGTCGTGACTAATGTGCTGGAACTGCAACAGGGTGAGCATGACATCACCCTGATCAACACCGTGCCCTCGGCGCTCAAGGCCTTGCTGGAGTCCGGTGGGTTGGGCGAGGGCGTCGACACGGTCAACGTTGCCGGTGAAGCGCTCAAGCGCAGCCTGGTGGAGACGCTGTTCGAACAGACCCAGGTCAAACGCCTGTGCAACCTCTACGGCCCTTCAGAAACCACGACGTATTCGAGCTGGGTGTCGATGGCCCGTGAGGACGGGTTCGCGGCACACATTGGAAAACCGGTGGCGAATACCCAGTTCTACTTGCTCGATGAGCACCAACAACCGGTGCCACTGGGCGTGCCGGGCGAAATCTACATCGGCGGGGCTGGGGTCGCTCGTGGGTATCTCAACCGCGATGACCTCACCGCTGAACGCTTCCTCAAGGACCCGTTCAGCACCACGCCAAATGCCCGGATGTACAGGACCGGTGACCTCGGTCGCTACCTGGCGGATGGCAACATCGAATACCTGGGGCGCAACGACGATCAGGTCAAGATCCGCGGTTTCCGCATCGAACTCGGCGAGATCGAAGCCAAACTTGCTCGCCACGATGCGCTGAAAGAAACCGTGGTCCTGGCCCGTGAGGACGTGCCGGGCGACAAGCGTCTGGTGGCCTATTTCACCCAGCACTCGCTGGACGAAACAGTAGAAATCGAAGCCCTGCGCACGCACCTGCAAGCACAACTGCCGGAATACATGGTGCCCGCCGCCTACGTGCGCCTCGATGCGTTGCCACTGACGCCGAACGGCAAGCTCGACCGCAAGGCCTTGCCAGCGCCGGACCTCGATGCCGTCATCTCTCGTGGCTACGAAGCCCCGCAAGGCGAGGTCGAAACCGCCCTGGCGCAGCTCTGGCAAGACTTGCTCAAGGTCGAGCGAGTAGGCCGCAACGACCATTTCTTCGAGCTGGGCGGGCATTCCCTGCTGGCGGTCAGCCTGATCGAGCGCATGCGTCAGGCCGGGTTGAGCGCTGACGTACGTGTGCTGTTCGGCCAACCGACCCTGGCCGCGCTGGCGGCTGCTGTCGGCAGCGGGAAGGAGGTCAGCGTTCCGGCCAATCTGATTGCGCTCGGCTGCGAGCGCATCACTCCCGAGCTGCTACCGCTGGCCAACGTGTCCCAGGCGACCATCGACCGTCTCGTAGCGACGGTGCCAGGTGGTGCGTGCAACGTTCAGGATATTTATCCGTTGGCGCCGCTGCAGGAAGGCATTCTCTACCATCACCTCGCCGCCGAGCAGGGCGACCCGTATCTGCTCCAGTCACAGTTTGCCTTCGACAGCCAGGAACGTCTCGAGGCGTTCGTCCAGGCATTGCAGGTCGTCATCGATCGTCACGACATCTTGCGCACCAGCATCGTGTGGGAAGGTCTGGACGAGCCCATGCAAGTGGTCTGGCGTGAAGCCAGGCTGCCCCTCGAAGCGCTCGATCTCGACCCGGCCGCTGGCGATATCGTTGGGCAACTGCGCCAGCGTTTCGACCCGCGCCACCACCGTATCGATGTCGCCCAGGCGCCGCTGATGCGCTTGGCTTATGCACGGGACGAGGCCAATCATCGCTTGGTCGCGACACTGTTGTTCCATCACATTGCCCTGGACCACACGGCGATGGACGTGGTGCAGCACGAGATGCAAGCGCACTTGCTGGGGGAAGCCGGGCAACTGTCCGAAGCGGTGCCCTATCGCAATTACGTGGCCCAGGCACGCTTGGGTGTGAGTCGGGAAGAACATGAGGCGTTCTTTCACGACATGCTCGGCGATATCGACGAGCCGACGCTGCCATTCAATCTGCAGGACGTGCAGGGTGGTGGCCGCGACATTGAAGAAAGCAGCCAGGCAGTGGATGCCGCCTTGGACCTGCGCCTGCGGGCCCAGGCCCGCCAACTGGGGGTAAGTGCCGCCAGCCTGATACACCTGGCGTGGGCGCAAGTGCTGGCTAACGTGTCCGGCAAGCAGGAGGTGGTGTTCGGTACGGTCCTGATGGGCCGGATGCAGGCTGGCGAGGGCGCCGACCGCGCACTGGGGATGTTCATCAATACCTTGCCGCTGCGCGTGAGCTTGGGTGGCCAAGGTGTCAAGGCTGGCGTCAAGGCGGTCCATGGGCAACTGACGGCCTTGCTCGGGCACGAACATGCTTCGCTGGCGCTGGCCCAGCGTTGCAGTGGTGTGGCGGCGCCGTTGCCGCTGTTCAGCGCCTTGCTCAACTATCGGCACCGCGCCTCGGGCGAGGCGTCGACGCAGGCATTGCAAGCATGGCGCGGTATCAACGTCCTGGATGGGGAAGACCGTACCAATTATCCGTTGACCTTGAACGTCGATGACCTGGGGACCGGTTTCAACCTGACGGTGCTGGTCGCGCAGCAGATCGGCGCCCAACGGGTTTGCGCCTATATGCACGCAGCGCTGCAAACACTGGTGCAGGCACTGGAACAGACGCCACAGGCGGCTCTGTATCGTCTGTCGATCTTGCCCGCTACGGAACGCGAGCAACTGCTGGTGACGTTCAACGCCACCGAAGCCGATTTCCCACAGCAGCAGACCATTCACGGGTTGTTCGAAGAGCAGGTGCAGCGTACGCCGGATGCCGTTGCGGTGATCCGTGGCGAGCAACGCCTGAACTATCGCGAGTTGAACGAACGGGCCAACCGCTTGGCGCATTACCTGCGCTCGCAAGGGGTGAAACCCGATTCGCGGGTGGCGATCTGTGTCGAGCGCGGCATCGACATGGTCGTGGGCTTGCTGGCGATTCTCAAGGCCGGTGGCGGTTATGTGCCATTGGATCCGGTCTATCCGCTGGAGCGGATTGCCTACATGCTGGAGGACAGCGCGCCAGCGGCGGTGTTGGCCCAGGACGCGACGGTCGAACTGCTGGCCGGCGCTTCGATGCCAGTGATCAATCTGGATAGCGGGCTGTGGCAGGACGAATCCGTCCGGAATCCGATGGTCGCCGAGCTGACGTCCGCGCATCTGGCCTATGTCATCTACACCTCGGGTTCGACTGGTCTGCCTAAAGGCGTGATGATCGAACACCGCAACACAGTGAACTTCCTGACCTGGGCGCATCGTTCGTTCGATTCGCAGACCTTGGCGAAAACCCTGTTCTCGACCTCGCTGAACTTCGACCTGGCGGTTTACGAATGCTTTGCGCCATTGACTTCAGGCGGCAGCATCGAAGTCGTGACTAATGTGCTGGAACTGCAACAGGGCGAGCACGACATCACCCTGATCAACACCGTGCCTTCGGCGCTCAAGGCGTTGCTGGAGTCGGGCGGTGTAAGCGAGGGTGTCGACACGGTCAACGTCGCCGGTGAAGCGCTCAAGCGCAGTCTGGTGGAAAGCCTGTTCGAACAGACCCAAGTCAAGCGCCTGTGCAACCTCTACGGCCCGTCGGAAACCACGACTTACTCAAGCTGGGTGTCGATGGCTCGTGAGGACGGTTTTGCCGCACACATCGGCAAGCCGGTGGCCAATACCCAGTTCTACTTGCTCGATGAATACCAACAACCCGTGCCATTGGGTGTGCCGGGTGAAATCTACATCGGCGGGGCCGGGGTGGCGCGGGGTTACCTGAATCGCGATGACCTCACCGCTGAACGCTTCCTCAAGGACCCGTTCAGCACCACGCAAAATGCCCGGATGTACAAGACCGGTGACCTGGGGCGCTACCTGGCGGATGGCAACATCGAATACCTGGGGCGCAATGACGATCAGGTGAAGATCCGTGGTTTCCGCATCGAACTGGGGGAGATCGAAGCCAAGCTCGCCCAGGCTCCAAACATCAAGGAAACCGTGGTCCTGGCCCGGGAAGATGTGCCGGGTGACAAGCGCCTGGTGGCCTATTTCACCCAGCACTCGCTGGACGAAACAGCAGAAATCGAAGCCCTGCGCACGCACCTGCAAGCACAACTGCCGGAATACATGGTGCCCGCCGCCTACGTGCGCCTCGACGCGTTGCCACTGACGCCGAACGGCAAGCTTGATCGCAAGGCCCTGCCGGCGCCGGACCTCGATGCCGTCATCACCCGTGGCTACGAAGCCCCGCAAGGTGAGGTCGAAACCGCCCTGGCGCAGCTCTGGCAAGACTTGCTCAAGGTTGAGCGCGTGGGCCGTCATGATCATTTCTTCGAACTGGGCGGCCATTCCCTGCTGGCGGTCAGCTTGATTGGCCGGATGCGTCAGCTCGGCTTGTCGGCGGACGTGCGGGTGCTGTTCAGCCAGCCAACGCTCGCGGCGCTGGCGTCGGCGGTTGGCAGTGGCGGTGAGGTTGTGGTGCCGGACAACGGCATTCTGCTGGGGTGTACCCGGATCACGCCATCGATGCTGCCCTTGGTGGCGCTGGACCAGCTAGACATCGACCGCATCGTGGAGACGGTGCCAGGTGGTGCGCGCAACGTGCAGGACATCTACCCATTGGCGCCGTTGCAGGAGGGGATCCTCTATCACCACATCGCTGCGCACACGGGGGATCCCTATGTGTTGCAAGCCACGTTCATCGTCACCGATCGCGAGCGGCTGGAGGCGTTTGCCCTGGCTCTGCAAGGCGTCATCGATCGCCATGACATCCTGCGCACCTCGGTGGTCTGGGAAGGCCTGGACGAGCCGGTACAGGTGGTCTGGCGCAAAGCGCAATTGGCGGTGGAAGAGCTGGCGCTGGTCGCCGAGGCGGGCGACATCGCCGGGCAGTTGCGCGAGCGCTTCGACACCCTGCATTACCGCCTGGACATGCAACAGGCGCCATTGATGCGCATCGCATACGCCCACGATCCGGCCAATCAACGCTGGGTGGCGATGCTGCTGTTCCACCACATGGCGCTCGATCATACGGCGCTGGAAGTGGTGCAACACGAGATGCAGGCGCACCTGCTGGGCCAGGCCGACCAGTTGGGCGACGCAGTACCGTTCCGCAATTACGTGGCCCAGGCCCGCTTGGGCGTGAGCCGCGTGGAGCACGAAGGGTTCTTCCGGGACATGTTGAGTGATGTCGACGAGCCGACATTGCCGTTCGGTGTGCTGGACGTTCGCGGCGACGGTAGCGATATCGAAGAAGCTGGACTGAGCCTGCCTGCCGACTTGAGTCGTCGTCTGCGGGCCCAGGCTCGTCAATTGGGTGTGAGCGCCGCGAGCCTGCATCACCTGGCTTGGGCGCAGGTGCTGGGGCAGGTGTCCGGCAAGCAGGACGTCGTGTTCGGCACCGTATTGATGGGCCGGATGCAGGGTGGCGAGGGCGCCGACCGGGCACTGGGCATGTTCATCAACACCTTGCCGCTGCGAGTGGGTGTCGGAGCCCAAGGCGTGCGCGACGGGGTGAAAGCCACCCACGCGTGCCTGACCGGTCTTTTGGGGCACGAGCACGCCTCGTTGGCCTTGGCCCAGCGTTGCAGCGCCGTGGCCGCGCCGCTGCCGTTGTTCAGCGCCTTGCTCAATTACCGGCACAGCGCCGCAGATGCTGCCTCGAGCGAAGCGTTGGTGGCTTGGGACGGTATTCAACTGCTGAGCAACGAAGAACGCACCAACTACCCGCTGACCTTGTCGGTGGATGACCTGGGCGAAGATTTCCGCTTGTCGGCGCTGGCGGTGCCGCAGATCGGCGCGCAACGGATGTGTGCCTACATGGGCATTGCCCTGGAGCATCTGGTCGAGGCGCTGGAACACGCTCCGCAGACGCCGTTGCACAGCCTGTCGATCCTGCCGTCGGTTGAGCGTCGGCAATTGCTGGTGGAGTTCAACGCCACTACTCGCAGCTATCCCCAGGACAGGACCGTCCATAGCCTGTTCGAAGCCCAGGCCAAGGAGCGTCCGGATGCAATGGCGGTTGTACACAACGGCCATAGCCTGACGTACGCCGAGTTGAACCGCCGCGCCAATTGCCTGACCCGCCATCTGATCGGCCTGGGGATTCAACCGGGTGACCGGGTGGCGATTGTGCTGGAGCGTTCGCTCGAGCTGCTGGTCAGCCAACTGGCGATTCTCAAGTGCGCCGCCGCCTACGTGCCGCTGGACGTCAGCGCACCGCTGGAGCGTCAGGATTTCATGGTGCGCGACAGCGGTGCCCGGACGCTTCTGACCCTGAGCACGATGACGGCCCCCGAGGGGATTGCCCGTGTGGATCTGGACACCGTTGTCATGGATAGCGAGGCGGATCACGACCTGAGATTGATACAAAGCACCGAATCGGTCGCCTACATCATGTACACCTCCGGTTCCACCGGCACTCCGAAAGGTGTGCTGGTGCCGCACCGGGCGATCAACCGGTTGGTGATCAACAATGGCTACGCCGACTTCAACGCCCAGGACCGGGTCGCGTTTGCCTCCAACCCGGCGTTCGACGCCAGTACCCTCGACGTCTGGGCACCGTTGCTCAACGGTGGGTGCGTGGTGGTGGTCGACCAGGACGTGCTGCTGACGCAAGAACGTTTTGCGGCGCTGTTGCAAGAGCAATCGGTCAGCGTGTTGTGGATGACCGCCGGCCTGTTCCATCAATACGCCGCCGGGCTGATGCCGGTGTTCGCCCAGTTGCGCTACCTGATCGTCGGCGGCGATGTGCTCGACCCGGCGGTGATTGGTCGCGTCCTGAACGAAGGCGCGCCGCTGCACCTGCTCAACGGCTACGGCCCGACCGAGGCCACCACCTTCACCACCACCCACGAAATCAAAACCGTGGGCGAGGGCGGTATTCCGATCGGTCGTCCGATTGGTAACACGCGTGTCTATGTGCTGGATGCCAACCGGCAACCGGTGCCCATCGGCGTGGCCGGTGAGCTGTACATCGGTGGCGACGGCGTGGCGAAGGGGTATCTGAACCGCCCAGAACTGACCGCCGAGAAGTTCGTCGCCGATCCGTTCAATGCCGACCCCGGTGCCTTGCTTTACCGCACCGGCGACCTGGCCCGCTGGCGAGCGGACGGCACGGTGGATTACCTGGGGCGTAACGACGACCAGGTGAAGATCCGTGGTTTCCGTATCGAATTGGGCGAGATCGAAGCCCGCTTGGGCCAGTGCCCTGGCGTGAAAGACGCGGTGGTACTGGCGCGACAAGACGATGCCGGTCCCAAGCGCCTGGTGGGTTATGTGATTGCTGAACCGGGCGTGACCTTGTCGGTTCACGACTTACGGGGGCAATTGTCGAGCGTGCTGGCCGACTACATGCTGCCCAGCGCCTTCGTGGTGTTGCCAGCCTTCCCGCTGACCGCCAACGGCAAGCTGGACCGCCGCGCACTGCCAGCGCCGGACGCCGAGGCCTATGCCTCTCGCGAATATGAAGCGCCGCAGGGCGAGGTGGAGCAGATCCTGGCGCGAATCTGGGCTGACGTGCTCAAGGTCGAGCAGGTGGGTCGCCACGATCATTTCTTCGAGCTGGGCGGCCATTCGCTGCTGGCCGTGACATTGATCGAACGCATGCGCCAGGCTGGCTTGAGCGCCGACGTGCGCGTGCTGTTCAGCCAACCGACCCTGGCGGCGCTGGCCGCGGCGATTGGCAGCGGCAGGGAAGTCAGCGTGCCGGCAAACCTGATTGCTCTGGGTTGCGAACGCATCACCCCTGAGCTATTACCGCTGGTCAACCTGTCCCAGGACGCCATCGACCAGATCGTCGCCACCGTTCCCGGTGGGGCGCGCAACGTGCAGGATATCTACCCGCTGGCACCGTTGCAGGAAGGCATCCTTTATCATCACTTGGCCGCCGAACAGGGCGACCCGTACGTACTGCAGACGCAATTCGCCTTCGACAACCGTGAACGCCTCGACGCCTTCATCGGGGCGCTGCAAGTGGTGATCGATCGCCACGACATCTTGCGCACCAGCGTGGTCTGGGAAGGGTTGGATGAGCCGGCGCAAGTGGTCTGGCGCCACGTGGTGCTGGAGCCGCAGTGCATTGTTCCAGAGGCCTCGGCTGGGGATATTGCCACCCAACTGGCCAGCCGCTTCGATGCCCGGCACTATCGCCTCGACTTGGGCCAGGCGCCGTTGCTGCAATTGGCTTACGCCCGCGACGAGGCCCAGGATCGCTGGGTAGCGATCCTGCTGTTCCATCATATGGCCCTGGATCACACGGCGCTGGATGTGATGCAGCACGAGATGCAGATGCACCTGTTGGGCCAGGACGGCCAATTGGGCGAAGCAATGCCGTATCGTAACTACGTGGCCCAGGCCCGTCTGGGGGCAAGCGAACAAGAACACGAAGCCTTTTTCCGCGACATGCTCGGCGATATCGACGAGCCGACGCTGCCCTTTGGTCTGCAGGACGTGCAGGGTGAGGGGCACGGTATCGATGAGGTCCGCCAGCCGGTGGATCTGGCGTTGTCCAGGCGCCTGCGGACACAGGCACGCCACCTGGGGGTGAGTGCCGCCAGCCTGGTGCACTTGGCCTGGGCACAGGTGCTGGGCAAGGTGTCCGGCAAACAGGAGGTGGTGTTCGGTACGGTCCTGCTGGGGCGGATGCAGGGCGGCGACGGTGCGGACCGTGCCCTGGGGATGTTCATCAACACCTTGCCGTTGCGGGTGGATGTGGGCAGTCAGGACGTACGCAGCGGCGTCAAGGCCACTCACGGTCGATTGACGGCCTTGCTGGGCCACGAACATGCCTCGCTGGCACTGGCGCAACGGTGCAGTGGCGTGGTCGCGCCGACGCCGCTGTTCAGCGCCTTGCTCAACTACCGCCACAGTGCGGTCCAAGTGACCCAGGACGCCCTGTCGGCCTGGAGCGGGATCAACGCGCTGGGCGGTGATGAGCGGACCAATTATCCGTTGACCCTCAACGTGGATGATATGGGCGACGGCTTCCTCCTCACGGCGATGGTCGATACGTCCATCGGTGCGCCGCGCATTTGCGGCTACATGCAAGTGGCCCTGGAAAACCTGGTCGTGGCCCTCGAGCAGGCACCGCACACTCCGCTGCACACCTTGGCGATCCTGCCAGCCGCCGAGCGTCGGCAGTTGCTGGAAACCTGGAACACGACCGACGCCGCGTATGCCGACGATGCCCTGATCCATCGGCAAGTCGAGGGCTGGGCCGCGTCCCAACCCGACACTGTGGCCGTCGTATATGAAGACCAGGCATTGACCTACGGTGAGCTCAATGCCCGCGCCAACCAACTGGCCCACAGCCTGGTGGCCCAGGGTGTTCGTCCGGATGACCGAGTGGCGATCTGTGTCGAACGCGGCCTGGACATGATCGTTGGCCTGCTGGGTATCCTGAAAGCCGGTGCGGGCTACGTACCGCTGGACCCGGCTTATCCACCCGAGCGCATCGCCTACATGCTGGATGACAGTAGCCCTGTGGCGGTGGTGACCCAGTCGCAATGGCGCGACAGCCTGCCGGTATTGCCGGTGCCTACCCTGGTGCTCGACCTGGCCGACGCTGGCGAAATGAGCCAGCAACCGCAGCACAACCCCGACGTCCCGGGCCTGGACTCCAGCCACCTGGCCTACGTGATCTACACCTCTGGCTCCACTGGCCTGCCCAAGGGCGTGATGGTCGAGCATCGCAACGTCGCACGGCTGTTTTCGGCAACCCAGCCCTGGTTCGAATTCGGCCCGCAAGACGTGTGGGCGCTGTTCCATTCCTTTGCCTTCGATTTCTCGGTCTGGGAAATCTGGGGCTCGCTGACCCACGGTGGCCGCTTGCTGGTGGTGCCGCAACTGGTCAGCCGTTCACCGCAATATTGCTATGCCTTGTTATGCGAAGCGGGCGTGACCATCCTCAACCAGACGCCGAGTGCCTTCCGCCAACTGATTGCCGCCCAAGGTGAAAGCGACCTGGGCCACAGCCTGCGCCAGGTGATCTTCGGTGGTGAAGCGCTGGAGACCGGCATTCTCAAGCCCTGGTATGCCCGCCAAGCGAACGCTCGGACGCAACTGGTCAACATGTACGGCATCACCGAAACCACCGTGCACGTGACCTACCGTCCACTGACCGCAGCGGACGCACAATTGACGGGTGTCAGCCCGATCGGCAAACGCATTCCCGACCTGCAGCTGTACGTGCTCGACGCCCAGCGTGAGCCGGTACCAGTGGGGGTGGTCGGTGAAATGTACGTGGGTGGGGCGGGTGTCAGTCGTGGTTACCTGAACCGTGACGAACTGACCGCCGAGCGTTTCCTCGACAACCCGTTCAGCTCTGCGCCAAACGCCCGCATGTACAAGACCGGTGACCTCGGCCGCTGGTTGGCGGACGGCAGCATTGAATACCTGGGGCGCAATGACGACCAGGTGAAGATCCGCGGTTTCCGTATCGAACTGGGGGAGATCGAGGCGAAGCTGGCGGCCTGCAACGGTGTACGTGAGGCCGTGGTGATGGCCCGCCAGGATGCGCCGGGCGATCAGCGCCTGGTGGCTTATGTGATTGCCGAAGAGGGCGAGCCACCGTCGGCCGCTGAGCTTCGCGCTGAGTTGCTGGGTTCACTGGCCGAATACATGGTGCCCAGCGCGTTCGTGATGCTGACGGTCTTCCCGCTGACTACCAACGGCAAGCTGGATCGCAAGGCCTTGCCAGTGCCGGATCAGTCGTCGGTGGTGACCCGCGAATACGAAGCGCCCCAAGGTGAAGTCGAGACGACCATTGCGCGGATCTGGCAAGACCTGTTGCAGGTGGACCGGGTCGGCCGTCATGACCACTTCTTTGAAATGGGTGGGCATTCGTTGTTGGCGGTGAAGTTGATCGAGCGCATGCGTCAGGTCGACCTGGCCGCCGACGTGCGGGTACTGTTCGGCCAGCCGACGCTGGCGGCCCTGGCTGCGGCGGTGGGTGGCAGCCAGGAAGTGCGGGTGCCGGCCAACCTCATTCCGGACGACTGCTCGCGGATCACGCCCGACCTGTTGCCACTGGCCATGCTGAGCCAGGACGAGATCGACCGCGTCGTGGCGACGGTGCCCGGCGGCGTGGGCAATGTGCAGGACATCTACGCCCTGGCACCGCTGCAGGAAGGGATTTTGTATCACCACCTCGCGGCGGCCAAAGGCGATCCCTACCTGCAATACGTGCTGTTTGCTTTCGACAGCCGTGCACATCTGGATACCTTCGCCCAGGCACTGCAGAACGTGGTGTCCAGGCATGACATCCTGCGCACCGCAGTGCTCTGGGAAGGCTTGGACGACCCGGTCCAGGTGGTCTGGCGTGAGGCGCAACTGGGGCTCGAGGAGATAGCACTGGACGCTGAGGCAGGGGATATTGCCCGGCAACTGCGCCAACACCTGGACCCGCGGCACTATCGCCTGGACATTCGCCAGGCGCCGATGATGCGTATCGGTTATGCCCAAGATGTGACGAACAACCGGTGGGTGGGCATGTTGCTGTTCCACCACATGGTGGATGACGCGACCTCCCTGGGCATGCTCACTGCGGAAATTGGCGCCTTCATGGGCGGGAACGGGCTGCAATTGGCAGCATCGGTGCCGTATCGCAACTATGTCGCACAAGCGCGGCTGGGCGTGAGCCGCGAGGACCACGAAGCCTTCTTCCGCGAAATGCTGGGTGATGTGACCGAACCGACGCTGCCCTTCGGTTTGCAGAATGTGCAGGGCGATGGACACGATATCGAGGAGGTGCGCCAGAGGGTCGATGCCCCGCTCAGCCGGCGTCTGCGGGCGCAGGCGCGCCAGCTCGGCGTAAGCGCGGCAAGCTTGTATCACCTGGCTTGGGCGCAGGTGTTGGGCAAGGTATCGGGCCAGGATGACGTAGTCTTCGGCACTGTGTTGCTGGGGCGCATGCAGGGCGGCGACGGCGCCGACCGGGCGTTGGGCATGTTCATCAACACCCTGCCGTTGCGCGTAGGCCTGGGGGCGCAAGGCGTGCGCGCCGGGGTCAAGGCTACCCACGCAC
This sequence comes from Pseudomonas sp. Tri1, assembly GCF_017968885.1. Lineage (NCBI taxonomy): Bacteria > Pseudomonadati > Pseudomonadota > Gammaproteobacteria > Pseudomonadales > Pseudomonadaceae > Pseudomonas > Pseudomonas sp. Tri1. The sequence goes on from NZ_CP072913.1 coordinate 3,072,500, forward strand.
GTTTAACGGCGTTGCTGGGACACGAGCACGCCTCGCTGGTGCTGGCGCAACGTTGCAGCGGCGTGGCCGCGCCGGCACCGTTGTTCAGCGCGTTGCTCAACTATCGCCATCTCGGTGCGCAGACGGCTTCCAGCGAAGTCGTAGCCGCCTGGGACGGTATCCAGACGCTGGAAGGTGAAGAGCGCACCAACTATCCGTTGACGTTGTCGGTGGATGACCTGGGTGAAGACTTCAACCTGACGGTCATGGCCCAGGCACCGATTGGCGCCGCGAGGGTTTGCGGTTATGTGAACTGCGTTCTGGAAAACCTGGTGCAGGCCCTGGAGCAATCACCGCTGGCCCCGTTGCACGGGTTGGCAATCCTGCCGCCGGCCGAGCGTCGGCAGTTGCTCGATACCTGGAATACGACGGATGCCTTGTACGCCGATGACTCATTGATCCATGGCCAATTCGAAGTTCGCGCCGCCGCGCAGCCCGATGCGGTGGCGGTGGTGTTCGAAGATCGGACGCTGACCTATGGCGAACTCAACGCCAGGGCGAACCGGGTCGCTCATCGCTTGCTATCGCTAGGTATTCGCCCGGATGATCGGGTCGCGATCTGTGTCGAGCGTGGCCTGGACATGATCGTTGGTCTGTTGGGGATCCTGAAATCCGGCGCCGGTTATGTGCCTGTGGATCCGGCCTATCCGGCCGAACGTATTGCCTACCTGTTGCGTGACAGCGCGCCCATGGCAGTGTTGGCCCAGGCCGCCACATACCGTGCAGTGGCTGAAGTCGCGGTACCGGTGCTGGCGCTCGATGACGGCAGCTGGCAGGACCAGTCCGACGCCAACCCACAAGTGCCGGGCCTGGATGCCAGCCATCTGGCCTACGTGATCTACACCTCGGGCTCCACTGGCCTACCCAAGGGCGTGATGGTCGAGCACCGCAACGTCGCCCGGCTGTTTTCGGCGACACAACCGTGGTTCGACTTCGGTCCGCACGACGTGTGGGCGTTGTTCCATTCCTTTGCCTTCGATTTCTCGGTATGGGAAATCTGGGGCGCATTGACCCATGGCGGCCGCTTGCTGGTGGTGCCGCAACTGGTCAGCCGTTCTCCACAGGACTGCTACGCGCTGGTGTGCGAGGCGGGTGTCACGGTGCTGAACCAGACGCCGAGTGCTTTCCGGCAGTTGATCGCGGCCCAGGGCGAAAGCGACCTGAGCCATAGCCTGCGCCAGGTGATCTTCGGCGGTGAGGCACTGGAAACCGGCATTCTCAAGCCGTGGTATGCCCGTGGAATCAATGCCGGGACGCAACTGGTCAACATGTACGGCATCACCGAAACCACGGTGCACGTGACGTACCGTCCACTGACCGCAGCGGACGCGCAATTGACGGGTGTCAGCCCGATCGGCAAGCGTATTCCTGACTTGCAGCTGTACGTGCTCGATGCCCAGCGCGAGCCGGTGCCGGTGGGTGTGGTCGGTGAAATGTACGTGGCAGGGGCGGGCGTCAGCCGCGGTTATCTGAACCGCGAGGCATTGACCGCCGAGCGTTTCCTCGACGACCCGTTCAGTTCTGCGCCGAATGCCCGGATGTACAGGACCGGCGACCTCGGTCGCTGGCAGGTGGACGGCAGCCTCGAATACCTGGGCCGCAACGATGATCAGGTGAAGATCCGTGGTTTCCGCATCGAACTGGGCGAGATCGAAGCGGCGCTGGCCGCGTGCGAGGGTGTCAGCGAAGCGGTGGTGATCACCCGCGAGGACGATCCGGGCGACAAGCGCCTGGTGGCCTATGTCATCGCTGCAGAAGAGGCGCAACTGTCAGCCGCTGACCTGCGCACCCAGTTGCTGGCTTCGTTGGCCGATTACATGGTGCCTAGCGCCTTTGTGACGCTGGCCGCGTTCCCGTTGACCGCCAATGGCAAGCTCGACCGCAAGGCGCTGCCGGCACCGGATCAGTCGGCGGTGATCAGTCGTGAATACCAGGCTCCGCAAGGCGAAGTCGAAGTGGCTATCGCGCGAATCTGGCAGGACTTGCTCAAGATCGAGCAGATCGGTCGCCACGATAATTTCTTCGAGCTGGGCGGGCACTCGTTGTTGGCCGTGAAGTTGATCGAGCGTATGCGTCAGGTCGACCTGGCCGCCGATGTGCGGGTGCTGTTCGGCCAGCCGACGCTGGCGGCATTGGCCGCAGCGGTGGGCGGGAGCAGGGATGTCGTCGTGCCGGATAACGCCATCCCGGACGGCTGCACACGTATCACCCCAGACATGTTGCCCCTGGCCGATCTGGACCAGGCTGCCATCGACCGCATCGTGGCCACGGTGCCGGGCGGCGTGGCCAATGTGCAGGATATCTACGCCCTGGCGCCGTTGCAGGAAGGGATTCTCTACCACCACCTTGCCGCCGAGCAGGGCGACCCCTACGTGTTGCAGGTGCTGTTTGGCTTTGACAACCGTGAGCGGCTGCAAGCCTTCGCCGATGCCTTGCAGAGCGTGGTCTTGCGTAACGATATCTTGCGCACCAGCATGGTCTGGCAAGGCCTGGAAACACCGGTGCAAGTGGTCTGGCGCCAGGCAACCCTGGGCCTCGAGGAGATCGCGGTGGATCCGGCCGGGGACGACGTGGTGCAGCAACTGCACGAACGCTTCGACCCGCGTCATTACCGTCTCGATATCGCTCAGGCACCGCTGATGCGCCTGGCCTATGCCCAGGATGTGGCGAATCAGCGTTGGGTCGGCATCCTGTTGTTCCATCACATGGCCCTGGACCATACGGCGCTGGAAGTGGTGGTGCACGAAATGCAGGCCAGTCTGTTGGGGCAGGGCCAGTTGCTTTCGCCAGCGGTACCGTATCGCAACCATGTGGCGCAGGCCCGGCTTGGGGTCAGTCGTGAGCAGCACGAAGCGTTTTTCCGCGACATGCTCGCCGATATCGATGAGCCTACGCTGCCATTCGGCCTGCAGGATGTGCAGGGCGACGGCAGCGGTATCGAAGAACAGCACCTGGACGTGGATGCCAAACTGGCCCAGCGCCTGCGGATGCAGGCCCGTCAGCTGGGGGTGAGCGCGGCAAGCCTGGTCCATCTGGCCTGGGCGCAGGTGGTCGGCCGGGTCTCGGGCCGTGAAGAAGTGGTGTTCGGCACCGTACTGATGGGGCGGATGCAGGGTGGCGAAGGGGCTGATCGGGCCCTGGGCATGTTCATCAACACCCTGCCATTGCGCGTCAGCGTCGGCGCCCAAGGCGCCCGCGCGGGTGTCAGGGCGACCCATGGGCGGCTGTCGGCCTTGCTTGGGCATGAGCATGCTTCGTTGTCCCTGGCCCAGCGTTGCAGTGGCGTACCGACCTCGCTGCCGTTGTTCAGTACCTTGTTGAACTATCGACACAGCGCGGCTGAAGCGGTGTCCGACACGGCCATTTCGGCCTGGCACGGCATTCAAACCCTGAGCATGGAGGAGCGGACGAACTATCCGTTGTGCCTGAACGTGGACGACCTGGGCGAAGGCTTCCGGCTCACGGCCCAGGCCGTGGTCGCAGTGGGCGCCCGGCGTGTCTGTGGTTACATGCACATGGCGCTGGAAAGCCTGGTGATGGCGTTGGAGCACACGCCTGATCTGGCGTTGCGTGAACTGTCGATTGTGCCGGCGGCGGAGCGCGAGCAACTGCTGGTGACGTTCAACGCCACCGAGGCAGACTATCCGCGGCAGCAGACGATTCATGGCTTGTTCGAAGAACAGGTGCAGCGTACGCCGGATGCCGTGGCGGTGCGCCATGGCCGACGCCAGCTCAACTATCGCGAGCTCAACGGCCTGGCCAACCGCTTGGCCCATTACCTGCGCAGGCAGGGCGTAAAACCCGATTCGCGGGTGGCAATCTGCGTCGAACGCGGCATCGACATGGTCGTTGGCCTGCTGGCGATTCTCAAGGCCGGTGGTGGTTATGTGCCGCTGGACCCGGCTTATCCGCAGGACCGCATTGCCTACATGCTCGAAGACAGTGCCCCGGCGGCGATCCTGGTTCAAGGAACCACGCGTCACTTGCTGGGCGAGACCATGGTGCCGGTGATCGACCTCGACAAAGGTGTCTGGCAGGACGAAGCGGCGCCTAATCCACAGGTGCCGGGCCTGACCTCGTCGCACCTGGCCTATGTGATCTACACCTCGGGTTCGACTGGTCTGCCCAAGGGCGTGATGATCGAACACCGCAATACGGTGAATTTCCTCACATGGGCGCATCGTTCATTCGATTCGCAGACCTTGGCGAAAACCCTGTTCTCGACTTCGTTGAACTTCGACCTGGCGGTCTACGAGTGCTTCGCGCCGCTGACCTGCGGCGGCAGCATCGAAGTCGTGACTAATGTGCTGGAACTGCAACAAGGCGAGCACGACATCACCTTGATCAACACGGTGCCGTCGGCGCTCAAGGCGTTGCTGGAGTCGGGCGGTGTAGGCGAGGGTGTCGACACGGTCAACGTCGCTGGTGAAGCGCTCAAGCGCAGCCTGGTGGAAACGCTGTTCGAACAGACCCAGGTCAAGCGCCTGTGCAACCTCTACGGCCCTTCGGAAACTACGACGTATTCGAGTTGGGTGTCGATGGCCCGTGAGGACGGGTTCGCGGCACACATCGGCAAACCGGTGGCCAATACCCAGTTCTACTTGCTGGACGAGCACCAACAACCGGTGCCACTGGGCGTGCCGGGTGAAATCTACATCGGTGGCGCCGGGGTGGCGCGGGGTTACCTGAATCGCGATGACCTCACCGCCGAGCGTTTCCTCAAGGACCCGTTCAGCACCACGCCAAATGCCCGGATGTACAGAACCGGCGACCTGGGCCGTTACCTGCCGGACGGCAACATCGAATACCTGGGGCGTAACGACGACCAGGTGAAGATCCGCGGTTTCCGCATCGAACTAGGGGAGATTGAAGCCAAGCTTGCCCAACACGATGCCGTGAAAGAGGCCGTGGTATTGGCCCGGGAAGATGTTCCAGGCGATAAGCGCCTCGTGGCCTATTACACCGCGCAATCGGGTCAGGCAGCGGACATCGACGCCCTGCGTGCGCACCTGCAAGCACAACTGCCGGCCTATATGGTGCCCGCCGCTTATGTGCGTCTGGATGCATTGCCGTTGACCCCCAATGGCAAGCTCGACCGCAAGGCCTTGCCGGCGCCGGATCTCGACGCATTGATCACCCGTGGCTACGAAGCCCCGCAAGGTGAGGTCGAAACCACCCTGGCGCAAATCTGGCAGGACCTGCTAGGCCTGCCACAGGTCGGTCGCCATGACCACTTCTTCGAGCTGGGTGGCCACTCATTGCTGGCAATCCAGCTGATTTCCCAGGTGCGCCTGCGCCTGGGCGTTGAGCTGAGCCTGGCCGAGCTGTTCGCCCATCCCCAACTGATGGGGTTGGCGCAGGCAGTGACTCGGGCAGGGCGCAGCACATTGCCGGAGATCGTCCGGGTTTCCCGTGATGAAGACCTGCCGCTGTCGTTCGCCCAGCAGCGCCTATGGTTCCTGGCGCAGATGGAAGGTGCCAGCGCGGCCTATCACATGCCCGCCGGGCTCCGTCTGCGCGGCGTGCTGGATCGCCCCGCCTTGCAGCGGGCGCTGGATCGCATCGTCGCTCGCCACGAGGCATTGCGGACTACCTTTGTGCAGGGTCAGGGCCAGGAGGCACGGCAGTGCATCGCGCCTGTCGACGCCGGTTTTGCGCTGCTCCAGCATGACTTGTCCGGCCACGCCGATGCCGAAGACCAGCTGCAAGGGTTGGTGGTACAGGAGGCCATGGACGCCTTTGACCTGGAGCACGGCCCGTTGATCCGGGGTCGATTGATTCGCCTCGGCAGCGACGACCATGTGCTGTTGGTGACCATGCACCACATCGTTTCGGACGGCTGGTCCATCGGCGTGTTGATCAAGGAACTGGCGGCGCTCTATGAGGCGTTCCGGCATGAACTGGACGATCCATTGCCGCCCTTGGCAGTGCAATACAGCGACTACGCCGTCTGGCAGCGTCGCTGGTTGAGCGGCGAAGTATTGCAAACCCAGAGCCGCTACTGGCAGCAAACCCTGGCCGATGCGCCGGCATTGCTGATGTTGCCCACCGACCGCGTGCGCCCGCCACAGCAGGACTATGCCGGGGCGACACTGCCAGTGACCTTTGACGCGAACCTGACCGCGAGCCTCAAGGCGCTGAGCCAGCGTCACGGCGTCACGCTGTACATGACGTTGATGGCCGCCTGGGGTGCGCTGCTGAGCCGGCTTTCCGGTCAGGATGAGGTGGTGATCGGTTCGCCGGTGGCCAACCGTACCCGCTCGGAAGTCGAAGGGTTGATCGGTCTCTTCGTCAACACCCTGGCGGTGCGCGTCGATGTTTCGGGGGCGCCGACGGTTGAAACCCTGTTGGCGCGGGTCAAGACCCAGGCTTTGGGCGCCCAGGCGCATCAGGACCTGCCGTTCGAGCAAGTGGTGGAAGTGCTCAAGCCGGTGCGCAGCCTGGCCCATACGCCGCTGTTCCAGGCCATGTTGTCGTGGCAGACGCTGGACAGCACGGAGTTGGTGCTCGGCGATTTGAAACTTGAAGGCCTGGGGGCGGCGAGCACTGTCGCCAAGTTCGATCTGTCCCTGGAGCTGGGTGAGGTCCAAGGGCAGATGTTCGGCTCTCTCGAATATGCCACGGTGCTGTTCGACGAGGCCACCGTGCAGCGTTACATCGGCTACCTGGACCGTCTGCTGCGGGCCATGGTGGCCAGTGACCAGACGAGGATTGCGCGAATCGAGTTGTTGGACGAAGCCGAGCGTGACCATCTGTTGGTGGGACTCAATGCTAACCAGGCGCCGTACCCTCGCGGGCAGACGATCCATCAGTTGTTCGAGGCCCAGGTCGCGGCTCGACCCGAAGCCGTCGCGGTGCTGTTCGACGGTGAACGGCTGAGCTACGCGCAACTGAACCGCCAGGCCAACCAGGTGGCCCATCACCTGATAGGACTGGGTATCCGTCCGGATGACCGGGTGGCGATCTGCGTCGAGCGCGGTGCTGAAATGCTGGTCGGCCTGTTGGCGATCCTCAAGGCCGGCGCTGGTTATGTGCCGCTCGACCCGGCGTATCCGGCCGAGCGCTTGGCCTACATGCTCGCCGACAGCGCCCCGGTGGCGCTGCTGACTCAAGGTGGATTGCAAGGTCGTCTGCCGGCATTGACGGTGCCAGTGGTGTTGCTCGATCACGCTGAGCGCGTTCGTAGCGGCATTTGCGCCGGGCGCGACGATAACCCGTTCGTAGCATCCCTGGGCGTGCGTCACCTGGCCTACGTGATCTACACCTCGGGCTCCACCGGCAACCCCAAAGGGGTGATGATCGAACATCGGGGGCTGGTCAACTACTGCGTCGATGCGGTCCGGCTGTTCGACCTGACAGCGGCCGATACGGTGCTGCAACAGAACACCCTGAACTTCGACCTGTCGGTGGAGGAGATCTTCCCGGCACTGCTTGCCGGCGCCACCCTGGCACCGACCCGGCAGCTGTTTGGCAGTGCCGAGCTGCAAAGCAATGGCGACGTCCGTCCGACCTTCCTGCACCTGACGGCGGCCCATTGGCACACCCTCGCGGCCGAGGGGCACAACACCCCGGCCCAGGCCCGCGACCTGCTGCGGGACGTGCGGTTGATCAACGTCACCGGGGATGCCTTGTCGACGCAGAAGTTGCAGATGTGGGACGCGATTCGTCCGCCCCATACGCAACTGATCAACACCTATGGCCCGACCGAGGCGACGGTGTCCTGCACCGCCGCGTATATGAAGTACGACGCTGCCTGTGGCAATGCAACGATTGGCAAGCCGATGGCCAACACCCGTATCTACCTGCTCGACGCGTACCGCCAGCCGGTGCCGTTCGGCGTCGCGGGGGAAATCTTCATCGGTGGCGAGGGTGTGGCGCGTGGTTACTTGAACCTTGACGCTATCAACGCTGAACGTTTCCTGGCCGATCCCTTCAGCGACCAGCCCGATGCGCGGATGTACAAGACCGGCGACCTGGCCCGTTATCGTGCGGACGGACGCCTTGAGTACCTGGGCCGCAATGACTTCCAGGTCAAGGTCCGCGGGTTCCGTATCGAACTGGGCGAGATCGAGGCCCGGTTGGGTCATTGTGCCGGAGTCAAGGAAGCGGCGGTGATCGTGCGCGAAGACACCCCGGGCGACAAACGCCTGGTGGCCTATGTGGTGCCGCAGGTGGGCGCGAGCCTGAGCGCAGCGGCCCTGCGCACGCTGTTGTCGACGCAATTGGCTGAATACATGCTGCCCAGCGCCTTCGTCAGCCTGGCCGCGCTGCCGCTGACACCAAACCGCAAGCTCGACCGCCAGGCGTTGCCGGCGCCCGATGCCGATGCCTACGCCAGCCGCAGCCATGAAGCGCCTGAAGGCAGCACTGAAATCGCCCTGGCGCAGATCTGGCAAGCCCTGCTCAAGGTCGAGTCGGTGGGGCGTCATGACCACTTCTTCGAACTGGGCGGCCATTCATTGCTGGTGATGCGCTTGATTGCCCAGGTGCGCGAGCGATTGGGCGTGGAGTTGAACCTTGGCGATGTCTTCGCCCAACCGCAGCTCAGTGCGCTGGCCCAGGTGCTTTTCCAGGCGGTACGCAGCACCCGGCCAGACATCGTGCCGGTGTCCCGCGAGCAGATGCTGCCGTTGTCGTTCGCCCAACAGCGCCTGTGGTTCCTGGCGCAACTGGATGGCAGCAGTGCGGCCTATCACATTCCCACGGGCCTGCGTTTACGGGGGGTGCTGGATATCCCGGCGCTTACTCGCGCATTGGATCGCATCGTTGCCCGTCACGAAACCCTGCGCACCACCTTTGCCCAGGCGCAAGGGGAGGACGTGCAGCAGCGCATTGCCCCGGCTGACATCGGTTTCGCTTTGCAACAGCATGTCCTGGCCGGGCGTCCGGATGCCGAGGCCGAGTTGTTGAGCATGGCCGAGCAAGAAGCTCGTCAAACGTTCGACCTGGCCCGCGGCCCACTCGCTCGTGGCCGGCTGGTTCGGATGGCTGACGATGATCACGTGCTGTTGGTGACCCTGCATCACATCGTCTCGGATGGTTGGTCTGCCGATGTCCTGACCCATGAACTGGGCGTGCTGTACGAGGCGTTCAGCCAGGGACGGGATGATCCGCTGCCGGCCTTGCCAATCCAGTACGCCGACTATGCCCTCTGGCAACGGCGCTGGCTCACCGGTGAGATCCTGGATCGGCAGGAACGCTACTGGCAGCAAACCCTGGCCGATGCGCCGGCGCTGCTGACGTTGCCAACCGACCGACCACGGCCTGCCCAGCAAGACCACTCCGGTAGTGCGGTGGGGATCGTCCTCGACGAAACTTTGACCCAAGACCTCAAGACATTGAGCCAACGCCATGGCGCCACGTTATTCATGACGGTCATGGCCGCCTGGGCCACGGTGCTCAGTCGCATGGCCGGTCAGCACGATGTCGTCATCGGCACGCCGGTGGCGAACCGCATGCAAACAGAGGTCGAGGGCCTGATCGGTCTGTTCGTCAACACCCTGGCGCTGCGCGTCGATGTGGCGGCCGAACTGACGGTCCAAGGCTTGCTGCAACAGGTGAAGGCCCAGACCTTGGGGGCCCAGGCGCATCAGGACTTGCCGTTCGAACAGGTGGTTGAAGTGGTCCGGCCATTGCGCAGCCTGTCCCACAGCCCGGTGTTCCAGGCGATGCTGTCCTGGCAGAACAACGAAACCGCCGGGTTGGAACTGGGTGATATGTCGCTGCAAGGGCTGGGCGTGACCAGTCGCACCGCGAAGTTCGACGTATTGCTGGACATGGCGTTGATCGACGGGCGTCTGTTCGGTTCGTTGGAGTACGCCACGGCGTTGTTCGATCAGACCACGATGGAGCGCTACCTCGGTTACCTCGAGTGCGTATTGCGCGCCATGGTCGCTGACGAGCAGGCCCTCGTGGCGCAGATTCCGATGTTGGGTGACAGCGAACGCCAGTATCTGCTGGAAGGATTCAACGCCACCACGGTCGATTATCCGCAAGGCCTGACGCTGCACGGCTTGTTCGAGGCGCGGGTTGCGACGAGTCCGGATGCGGTGGCTGTGGTGTCTGACGAAGCACAACTGAGCTACGCAGAGCTGAATCGCCGCGCCAACCAGATTGCCCATCAACTGCTTGCCCTGGGTATCCGCCCGGACGACCGTGTGGCGATCTGCGTGGATCGCAGCGTGGAGATGGTTGCGGGGCTGCTGGGTATTCTTAAATCCGGTGCGGCTTATGTGCCGCTCGACCCGGATTACCCGCTCGATCGGCTGGCCTACATGCTGGAAAACAGCGCGCCATCAGTGGTGCTGACCCAGCGTGCCTTGCAGGCCAGCCTGCCAGCAACGCAAGCCCGGCTTCTGTTGCTGGACGCGGCTGACGGTTTCTCGACGCAGCCAATCAGCAACCCACAGGTCGAGGGCCTGCAAGCCAATCACCTGGCCTATGTGATCTACACCTCGGGTTCGACTGGTCAGCCCAAAGGCGTGATGAACGAGCACGGCGCGGTGGTCAACCGCCTGTTGTGGATGCAGGACGAATACAAATTGAGCGCCGCGGACGCGGTGCTGCAAAAGACCCCATTCAGCTTCGACGTGTCGGTGTGGGAGTTCTTCTGGCCGCTGTTCAGCGGCGCACGGTTGGTGATGGCTCGTCCCGGCGGACACCGCGATCCGGCCTACCTGCGCGAAGTGATCCAGGCCCAAGGCATCACCACGTTGCACTTCGTGCCGTCGATGCTCGATGTGTTCCTGGCCCATGGCGAGGCGGACGCGTGCGAAGGACTGGTGCGGGTGATGTGCAGCGGCGAGGCCTTGCCGGGGCATCTGGTGCGGCGCTTCAAGGCGCAACTGCCACAGACCGGCTTGTACAACCTGTACGGCCCGACCGAAGCGGCGGTGGACGTGACGGCGTGGGACTGCGCGGGGGCTGAAACACCCGACAGCACGCCCATTGGCAAGCCGATCGCCAACACGCGGATCTACCTGCTCGATGCCCATCAACAACCGGTGCCCCTGGGCGTGGCCGGGGAGATTTATATCGGCGGGGTCCAGGTGGCGCGCGGTTACCTGCACCGTGCGGAACTGACGGCCGAGCGGTTCCTCAAGGACCCGTTCAGCACGGCCCCGAACGCGCGCATGTACAAAACCGGCGACCTGGGTCGCTACTTGCCGGACGGCAACATCGACTACCTGGGGCGCAACGATGACCAGGTGAAGATCCGTGGTTTCCGCATCGAGTTGGGCGAGATCGAAGCCCGGCTGGCGCAATACGCGGGTATCAAGGAAACCGTGGTGCTGGCCCGTGAAGAGGCGTCAGGCGAGAAGCGTCTGGTGGCTTATTTCACCACACACGCTGCCGAGGACGCTGCCGATATCGAAGTTCTGCGCGGCCATCTGCAAGGGCAACTGCCGGAATACATGGTGCCGAGTGCCTACGTGCGCCTCGACGCCTTGCCGCTGACCCCCAACGGCAAGCTCGACCGCAAGGCCTTGCCAGCGCCGGATCTTTCGGCGGTGATCACCCGGGATTACGAGGCACCGCAAGGTACGGTCGAGACAACGCTGGCGCAGCTTTGGGCCGATTTGCTCCAGGTTGAGCGGGTGGGGCGGCATGACCACTTCTTCGAACTGGGCGGTCACTCGCTGTTGGCGGTCACGTTGATCGAGCGCATGCGTCAAGTGGGCTTGAGCGCCGATGTCCGCGTACTGTTCGGCCAGCCGACGTTGGCGGCATTGGCGGCGGCAGTGGGCGGTGCGACGGAGGTCGTGGTGCCGGACAACGGAATTACCCAGGCAGGCCAACGCATCACGCCGGACATGCTGCCCCTCATCGACCTGTCCCAAGACGAGATCGATCAGATTGCCGCGACGGTGCCCGGCGGCGTGGCAAACGTCCAGGACATCTACGCCCTGGCGCCATTGCAGGAAGGGATCCTGTATCACCACCTGGCTTCGCAGCAGGGCGATCTCTATGTGCAGCAGGCCACGTTCAACTTCAAGGATCGTACCCGGCTGGAGGCTTTTGTCGACGCTTTGCAAGCTGTCATCGATCGGCACGACATTCTGCGCACCGCCGTGCTCTGGGAAGGACTGCGCGAACCGGTCCAGGTGGTGCTTCGCCAGGCGCAACTGATTCTGCAAGAGTGTGTTTTCGAGCCAAGTAATGACATCACCGCGCAACTGCTCGAGCGCTTCAACCCTCGACACTACAGCCTCGATGTGCGCCAGGCACCGCTGATGCGCATGGCGTTCGCCCATGACCCGGCCAACCAGCGCTGGATCGCGATCCTGCTGTTCCATCACATGGCCCTCGATCACACGGCGCTGGAGGTGGTGCAGCACGAGATGCAGGCGCATTTGCTAGGCCAGGCCGATCAGTTGGGCACAGCAGTGCCGTTCCGCAACTACGTGGCCCAGGCCCGTTTGGGCATCAGTCGCCAGGAGCACGAAGGGTTCTTCCGGGACATGTTGGGCGATGTGGACGAGCCTACATTACCGTTCGGCGTGCTGGATGTACGTGGCGACGGCAGCGATATCGAAGCCGCCGGGCTGAACCTGTCTGCCGATCTGAGCCGCCGTTTGCGGGCCCAGGCTCGTCAATTGGGTGTGAGCGCCGCGAGCCTGCATCACCTGGCTTGGGCGCAGGTGCTGGGGCAGGTGTCCGGCAGGCAGGACGTCGTGTTCGGCACCGTATTGATGGGCCGGATGCAGGGTGGCGAGGGCGCCGACCGGGCACTGGGCATGTTCATCAACACCTTGCCGCTGCGAGTGGATCTCGGTCGCCAGGGTGTGCGTGACGGGGTGAAAGCCACCCACGCTCGCCTCACCGGTCTGCTCGGCCATGAGCACGCTTCGCTGGCCCTGGCCCAACGTTGCAGCGGCGTGGCCGCGCCGCTGCCGTTGTTCAGTGCCTTGCTCAATTACCGACACAGCGCTGGCCAGACGGTTTCGAGCGAAGCCCTGAGCGCCTGGGAGGGCATCGAGGCCCTGAGCAGTGAGGAACGCACCAACTATCCGTTGACCTTGTCGGTGGATGACCTGGGCGAGGGTTTCAGCGTGTCGGCACTGGCGCTGCCGCGGATCGGCGCGCAGCGGATGTGTGTCTACATGAACATTGCCCTGGAGCATCTGGTGCAGGCGCTGGAGCAAGCACCGCAGGCGCCGTTGCACAGTCTGTCGATCCTGCCGTCCGCCGAACGCCGGCAATTGCTGGTGGATTTCAACGCCACCACGCGTCGCTATCCGCGGGACAGGACCGTCCATGGCCTGTTCGAAGCCCAGGCGCTGGCCCGTCCGGATGCAACGGCGGTTGTGCACAACGAAAGCCGCTTGACCTACGCCGAGTTGAATCGTCGGGCCAATCGCCTGGCCCGCCATTTGGTCGGCCTCGGCGTGCAACCGGGGGATCGCGTGGCGATTGCACTGGAGCGCTCCACCGAACTGGTGGTCAGCCAGTTGGCGACCCTCAAGTGTGCTGCTGTCTACGTGCCATTGGATGTCGGCGCACCTCTGGAGCGTCAGCAGTTCATGGTGCAGGACAGTGGCGCGCGGATTTTGCTCACGCTGAGTACGGCTATGGCTCCTGAAGGCGCGTTGCGCGTGAACCTGGACACCCTGGTGCTGGACTGCGCTTGCGACAACCCTGGTCTGGTGCAAAGCGCCGAATCGGTCGCCTACATCATGTACACCTCGGGCTCCACCGGCACCCCGAAAGGCGTGCTGGTGCCGCACCGGGCGATCAACCGCTTGGTGATCAACAATGGCTACGCCGACTTCAACACCGAGGACCGGGTGGCATTCGCCTCCAACCCGGCGTTCGACGCCAGTACCCTCGACGTCTGGGCACCGTTGCTCAACGGCGGCTGCGTGGTGGTGGTCGATCAGGACGTACTGCTGACGCAAGCGCGTTTTGCGGCGCTGCTGCAAGAGCAATCGGTTAGCGTGTTGTGGATGACCGCCGGCCTGTTCCACCAGTACGCCAGTGGCTTGATGGCGGTGTTCAGCCAGTTGCGCTACCTGATCGTCGGCGGCGATGTGCTCGACCCGGCGGTGATCGGTCGCGTCCTGAACGAAGGCGCGCCGCTGCACCTGCTCAACGGCTACGGCCCGACCGAGGCCACCACCTTCACCACCACCCACGAAATCAAAACCGTGGGCGAGGGCGGTATTCCGATTGGTCGTCCGATTGGCAACACCCGCGTCTATGTACTGGATGCCAATCGGCAACCGGTGCCCATCGGCGTGGCCGGTGAGCTGTACATCGGTGGCGACGGCGTGGCGAAAGGGTATCTGAACCGCCCAGAACTGACCGCCGAGAAGTTCGTCGCCGATCCGTTCAATGCCGACCCCGGTGCCTTGCTTTACCGCACCGGCGACCTGGCGCGCTGGCGCGCGGACGGCACGGTGGATTACCTGGGGCGTAACGACGACCAGGTGAAGATCCGTGGTTTCCGTATCGAATTGGGTGAAATCGAAGCCCGACTGGCCCAACACGAGCACGTCAAGGACGCGGTGATCCTGGTGCGCGAAGATGTCCCGGGTGAGAAGCGCCTGGTGGCTTACTTTACTCAGCAGGCGCTGGGCGAGACGGTGCCAGTCGAGGACTTGCGCGGGTACCTGCATGGGCAGTTGCCCGACTACATGGTGCCGGCCGCCTATGTCCGCCTCGATGCATTGCCGCTGACCGCCAATGGCAAGCTCGACCGCAAGGCACTGCCGGCACCGGACCAGGACGCCGTCGTCAGCCGTGCCTATGAAGCCCCGCAAGGCGAGGTGGAAACCCTGCTGGCGCAACTCTGGCAAGACTTGCTGGGCCTGCAACAGGTCGGTCGCCATGACAACTTCTTCGAAATGGGCGGGCATTCCCTACTGGCGATCCGCTTGGTGGGGCTGCTGGCGCAAGCCAACCTGACGGTGTCACTGGCCGAGTTGTTCCAGCATGAAAGTGTCGCGTCCATGGCGTCGCTGCTGCAGAACCGTACCACTGAGGTCCAAGTGAAGGAGCCGTTCGTGCCGGTGCGCACCACCGGCCAGCAGAACCCGTTGTTCCTGGTGCATGAGTTCAGCGGCCTGGATCTCTACTTCCCGGCGCTGGGCAAGCACATCGATCCGGATATCCCGGTCTATGGCCTGCCCGCCATTGCGTGGGGTGAACCACAGTTGCACACGATGGAGTGCCTGGCTTCGCGGCTGGTGGGCATCATCCGTTCAGTCCAGCCCAAGGGGCCTTATCGCCTGGCGGGCTGGTCATTCGGTGGCGTGCTGGCGTACGAGATCGCCATCCAGCTCATTGGCCTGGACGAAGAGGTCGAGTTCCTCGGCCTGATCGACAGCTACCTGCCTCGGTTGGTGGACCAGGGCAGGGACCGCTGGTCGCCGGACGAAGCGCACAAACGTCATTTGCTCGACCGCTGCGAGGTGTTTTGGAAGGCTGGGACAGTGGCCGACGGGGACCTCGCCCTGGTCCTCACAAAATTGGCCAGCCTGCAGGTTCAACTGAGTGACTTCGAGTTCGAGGGGCTGGTGCAGCGGTGCGCTGAGCAAGGCCTGCTACCGCCGGAACTGGCGGACTACAGCGCGGCCCAGCTCTGGCAATACCTGGATCGCGAAGTCGCCCACGGTCATGCGTTGGCCCATTACTCGGTGTATCCGATCTCCGTGCCGGTGCACTTGCTGGTCGCCGAGGAGCGCAAGGACGATGCGCCCGAACATTCCGGCTACCTGGGCTGGGACGCTGTCCTGCCCAAGGCGCAGATGCATTGTGTCAAGGTTCCGGGCAACCACCAGACGATGATGCAGTTGCCACAGGTCAAGGCTTTGGGACAGGCCATTGACGATGCATTGCGCACCGTCGCTTCGCGCCCGGCGCCTTCCCGGCGCAACAGCTACCAGCCACTGCTGACAATCCAGGGCGGGCGCGCCGATCGGGCGCCGATTTTCTGTGTGCCTGGTGCCGGCGACAGCGTGACCGGTTTTATCGGCCTGACCGATGCCTTCGGCCCGGACTGGCCCATCCATGGGTTGCAACCTCGCGGACTGGACGGCAGCACCGAGCCTTTCAGCCTCGTGGAAACCGCTGCCCAGGCCTATCTCGAAGCAATCGACAAGGTGCAACCGCAGGGCCCGGTGCATCTGCTTGGCCATTCCTTCGGTGGCTGGATCGTTTTCGAAATGGCCGCCCGCCTGCATGCCCGTGGTCGCAAGGTGGCCTCGTTGACGCTGATCGACAGTGAGTCGCCGGGCGGCAATGGGGTGGTGGGCAGGCCTTATACCGCAACGGGGGTCTTGAACCGGTTGATCGAGGCGATGCAGCTGGCTTCCGGCAAGTCCCTGGGTATCGATGCCACGGTGTTCGGTGCCCAGGACGATAACGCGCAGATGCGTTTGCTGCATGCCGGCATGGTCCGTGCCGGCATGCTGCCGCAGCGTTCGGCGGTGGATTCGATGCGCGGGCCGGCGCGGGCTTTTGGCACCGCCCTGCGTACGGTTTATCAACCACAACATCGATACACCGGGCCGGTGCGGCTGGTGTTGGCCAATGATCCAACCCTGGACACAGCCGGTAACAAACGCGAGCAGGAACAAATGATCGAAGGATGGCGCAAGCATATCCCTGACCTCAGTATCTGGTACGGTCCGGGCAACCACTTCACGATCCTCAAGGCCCCTCACGTACACAACCTGGCAGCCTGGTGGCAGGACAGCCTTCCCATGCACGATGAGGAGGCGGCCAGTGATTGCGTCTAGCCGTCCTTCCTTCGCGCGCATCCATGGACCCCGGCGCCTCACTGGCCGGGCCTGAAATCAACGCACTCATGGTTATTTATGGAAAAGTCGAAGTTTCGCAAAATCGCTATCGTGCTTGTACTGGTCGTGGTGGCCGCGCTGATTTTCTACAGTGCGCAGTCGCCGGGCAAACCACCGGAGTACCTGACTGCCGAGGTCGAACGTACCGACATCGAGAACGCGGTACTGGCATCCGGCACGCTGCAGGGCGTCAAGCAGGTCGATGTCGGTGCCCAAGTGTCGGGCCAACTGAAGTCGCTCAAGGTCAAACTGGGCGACAAGGTCAAGAAGGGCCAGTGGCTGGCGGAGATCGACCCTATGCTGGCGCAGAATTCATTACGCCAGGCCCTGGTCAATGAAGAGAACCTGGTGGCTAAGCGGCAGGCCACGGCGGCGCAACTCAAGGACGCCAAGGGCACCTACGATCGCTACAAAAAACTGCAACCGGACGACGCGATCTCCAAGCAGGAGTACGAGACCGCCGAGTCGAACTACAAGGTGGAAGCGGCGAACCTGCTCTCCCTCGATGCGCAGATAAAGGACGCCCGTATCCAGGTGGAAACCGCGCGGGTCAACCTGGCCTACACCCACATCGTCGCGCCGATCGATGGCTATGTCGTGGGGATCGTGACGCAGGAAGGCCAGACCGTGATCGCCGAGCAATTGGCACCGGTGCTGCTCAAGCTGGCCGACCTGGACACCATGACGGTCAAGGCCCAGGTGTCGGAAGCCGACGTGATTCACATCGTTCCCGGCCAGGAGGTGTACTTCACCATCCTGGGTGAATCGGAAAAGCGCTATTACGCCAAGCTGCGGGGCACTGAGCCAGCGCCGCAGAACTTCCTCGAAACCCAGACTGCCGGGACGCCGAAGCAAAATACCGCGGTGTTCTACAACAGCCTCTTCGACGTGCCGAACCCCGATCATCGCCTGCGTATTTCCATGACGGCCCAGGTCCGTATCGTCCTGGACAAGGCCAAGGATGTATTGACGGTCCCCGTCGCCGCCCTGGGTGCAAAAAACCAGGATGGCAGCTATGTGGTGCGTGTGCTGGACGCCGAAGGCAAGGCTCAGCCGCGCAACGTGCAGACGGGCATCAACAACAACGTGCGGGCCGAGATCAAGGATGGCCTGGCAGAAGGTGACAAGGTCGTCATCGGCGAACCGACCCCAGCCGTGGCGGGAGCCTGACCATGACGCGACCACTGTTGGAGCTCGAGGGGATTACCCGCAGTTTTCTTGCGGGCGAGAAGGAGTTCATAGCGCTCAAGAACATCAACCTGACGATCAACGCCGGGGAGGTCGTGGCGATTACCGGCGCTTCCGGCTCCGGCAAATCCACACTGATGAACGTGCTCGGCTGCCTCGACCATCCGAGTTCCGGCAGCTACAAGGTGGACGGGCGCGAAACCGGCTCGATGGACGATCATGAGCTGGCGGTACTGCGGCGTGACCACTTCGGTTTCATTTTCCAGCGTTACCATTTGCTGCCGCACCTGAGTGCCTTGCACAACGTCGAGATGCCGGCCATTTACGCTGGCGCGGCAGAGAAGCAACGGCACACGCGTGCCGGGGAGTTGTTGGGACGTCTGGGACTGGTAGGGCACCTGAGCAACCGGCCCAGCCAACTCTCCGGTGGCCAACAGCAGCGGGTGAGTATTGCCCGGGCTCTGATGAACGGCGGCGAGATCATTCTGGCGGACGAACCCACCGGGGCGCTGGACACCACCAGCGGCAAGGAGGTGATGAAGATCCTCCTGGAACTCAACGCGGCAGGGCATACGGTCATCATCGTGACCCATGACGAGAAAGTGGCGGCTCACGCCCAGCGCATCATCGAGATCCGCGACGGTGAGATCGTCAGTGATCGCCCCAATCCGCAGAGGCCGCTGCAAGACTTGCCGGAACAAGACATGCGTCTGGCCAAGGTCAAGCCCACCAACGGTCTGCTCGCCCGTTTCGGGCTGTTCAGCGAAGCGTTCAACATGGCCTGGGTGGCGTTGATCTCGCACCGGATGCGAACCCTGCTGACCATGTTGGGCATCATTATCGGCATCACCTCCGTGGTGTCGATCGTGGCCATCGGTGAAGGGGTCAAGCAATATGTCCTGAAAGACATCGAAGCGATCGGCAGCAACACGATCGAGATCATGCCTGGCGCCGACTGGGGGGACAGTCGCTCGACCGCTATCGAAACGCTGGTGTTGTCCGACGTGACCGCCCTGAGCGACCAGTATTACATCGACAGCGCCACCCCCAACCTGGGGCGAAACCTGTTGCTGCGTTATGAAAACATCGACGTCAATGCGACCGTCAACGGTGTGAGCGCGAGCTATTTCCAGGTTCGCGGAATCAAGATCGGCTCGGGTGTGGCGTTCAGCAAGGACGATGCCCGCCGGCAGTCGCAAGTGGTGGTGATCGACCACAATACGAGCAAGCGCCTGTTTGGCTCGCACACAGACCCATTGGGCAAGGTGATTCTGGTCGACAACTTGCCGTGCACGGTCATCGGCGTGACCGAAGACCGCAAAAGCGTCTTCAACACCAGCAAGAACCTGAATATCTGGATGCCCTATGAAACCGCGGCCGGCCGGTTGCTGGGCCAGCGCTTCCTGGACAGCATCACGGTTCGGATAAAGGACGGGCAACCGAGCAAATTAGTGGAAGACAACGTGGTCAAGCTCCTGGAGCAGCGCCATGGCATCAAGGACTTCTTCACCTACAACCTCGACAGCGTGATGCAAACGGTGCAGAAGACCAGCCAATCACTGGCGCTGCTGCTCTCGTTGATTGCGATCATTTCGCTGGTGGTGGGCGGGATCGGGGTGATGAACATCATGCTCGTCTCGGTGACCGAACGTACCCGCGAGATCGGTATTCGCATCGCTGTCGGTGCTCGCCAGTCCGACATACGCCAGCAGTTTCTGGTGGAGGCGGTGATGGTGTGTCTGATGGGGGGCACGATTGGCATCGCCTTGTCGTTTGGGATCGGCTACGTCTTTTCGATCTTCGTCAAGGAATGGCAAATGGTGTTCTCAATGGGATCGATCGTCACTGCTGTCATCTGTTCCACACTGATTGGGATCGTGTTCGGCTTTGTGCCTGCGCGTAATGCCGCGCGGCTCGATCCGATCAATGCGTTGGCGCGCGATTGACCTGGGCTGCATGACTTGAACCAGGCACATCCCCCTGTGGCGAGGGGATAAACCCCCGCCACAAAGGCCAATACCTGGCCTCTTATACCGCTACGCGGGCCGCCTGCGAGCGTGTCTCGCCGACTTTCTTCACCGAGTGTTCGAAGCGCTCCAGGACCATGCCGACCTCAGCCTCTGTGATGGTCAGGGGGGGCAGGAACCTGAGCACTGCGCCATGGCGTCCGCCGGTCTCCATCATCAACCCGTTGTCGAAGCAGTTGAGCTTGATGGCGTGGGCACGAACACCGTCAGCCTGGCCGGCGCGCTGGTTGGTGCCCGGTTGAGTGATTTCCACGCCGATCATCAAGCCGCGACCGCGGATATCGCCGATGCATGGAAAGCGTTGGGCGATTTGTTCCAGGCCGTGCTCCAACTTCTGCCCCATCCGGGCGGCATGGGCGACGAGGTTGTCTTCGCGGATTTGCTGCATGGTTGCAGCACCGGCGACCATCGCCACCTGGTTGCCACGGAAAGTACCCGCATGCATGCCGGGCCCCCAGGTGTCGAGATAATCGGCATACACGATCACCGCCAATGGATAGCCGCCGCCGATGGCTTTTGACAGCACCAGAATGTCGGGCACGATACCCGCGTGTTCAATGGCGAACGTGCTGCCGGTGCGGCCGAGGCCGGTCTGGACCTCGTCGACGATCAGCAAGATGTCCTGTTCCAGGGTGATTTCCCGCAGGGCGCGTAGCCAGTTGGCCGAAGCCGGGATGCAACCGCCTTCACCTTGTACCACCTCGACGATAACCGCCGCCGGCTTGGCAACGCCGCCTTCGGGGTCCGACAGGACGGTGCGGATGTAGTCGATGGACAGTTGGTCGGTGTGCTCGCCATCGGTGCCGAACGGACAGCGAAACCGGTAGGGAAATGGCAGAAAGTGTGTGCCCTGGGCAATCAGGCCGTCACCGGTCTTGGGAGACAGCTTGCCCATCGCCGACAGTGCACCGGCCGTCATCCCGTGATAACCGCCGTGGAACGCCATCAATGGCGAGCGCTTGGTGTAGTGGCGCGCCAACTTGATGGCCGCCTCGACCGCATCCGAGCCACTGGGCCCGCAGAAAAGAATCTTGCTGGTGTCGCGCATTTTCGCCGGCAGCATCGAGAACAGCTCCTGCACGAACGCATGCTTGGCCGGTGTGGCCAGGTCCAGTGCCTGTTGCAAGTGATCGCTGCCCAGAAACTGCATCACGGCGTCCCGGACTTGCGGCGGGTTGTGCCCGAGGGCCAGTGTCCCGGCGTTCGACAGGCAGTCGAGGAACTCTTGGCCGCTGGCGTCCTTGATGCGCATGCCTTTGCCGCTGACGAACAGTCGCTGGAAAGTCTGCGCATAGGTGCGTGCGTTCGACTCGACGTTTTCGAGGTAACTGAGTGCTTCCATATTCGATCATCCATTGGCTATGGAAAGTGAACCGAGCGGGGCTGTCATTCATGCTCGACAGCGGGTGCGGTCTGTACTTGGCAGGTCCAGGTCATTTCAACAGGCCCCTGTCTTTATCGCGAGTTTTCTTGCCGGCACCTGTCCCCGTTTTCCACGCCAGACACCCAATCCGGCACGGGGTTAAATACCTGCCACACGAGCCTCGTCAAGCCATCGTCAATCATCTGCCAACTCCCTGAGCTGTGGCGGTGCCGGGTGCCTTGCTGTTCTTCACCTTTGTCACCCCATAGAGAACCCTATGCATGTCTTCAAGCCTCCAGAAAACGTATTGCTGGTGACACTGTGTGCGGTGGCCTTGAGTGGCTGCGTATTGGGCCCTGACTATCGAGTGCCAGACGTCCCGGTCGCGGCCAAATGGCAAGCGCCGCTGCCCCATGGCGCCTCCATGGCCGCGTTGGCCGACTGGTGGCAGCAGTTCGATGACCCGGCGTTGGCCAAACTGTTGCGCCTGGCCGAAGCCGATAGCCCATCCATGGACCAGGCCTGGGCCAATATCTCGCTGGCCCGGGCAACCGCTGCCAGTGATGCTGCGGATGCCTTGCCGAAAATCGACGGCAGATTGTCCGGTGGTCGTGGCGGGCAGCAGACCGGCTCTGAACGCCTGGGTGGTTCAGGCTCTTCGGCAACGATGGATGCAGCCTGGGAGCTCGATCTGTTCGGCAAGTTGCGTCGCAACAATGAAGCGGCAAAGTCCCGTGTCCAAGCGCGGGTGGATGATTGGCATGACGCGCGGGTTTCGCTGGCGGCCCAGGTCGGCGACTACTACGTGCAATACCGCGGTTGCCAGAAGCTGGTGCTGGCTTATGGGGACCAGGCCCAGTCACAACAGGACACCGCGCGTATCACTCGCCAGTCGTTCGGGGCAGGCTTCACGTCCTCGGCTGACGCGGCCCTGGCCGATGCCAGTGCTGCCAGCAGCGTCGCGACACTGGTCCAGCAGCAGAGTGAATGCCAGGTGCTGCTCAAAAGCCTGGTGGCGCTGACCGGCAGTGATGAAGGGCAACTGCTGGAGGTGCTCGGCCACACTCCGGCGCAACTGCCTCAACCGGCCGAGCTTAACGTGCAACAGATACCGGCCGAACTCGTGCGTCAACGCCCGGACCTTGCCTCCAGTGAGCGCGAGTTGGCTGCGGCCAATGCCGAGATCGGCGTGGCCCAGGCGGATCGGCTGCCGAGCCTGAGCCTTTCCGGGACTTTTTCCGTGGGCACCATGGTCGGTCAGCGCAACCGTTCCTGGTCGCTGGGCCCGGTGTTGTCGATTCCGCTGTTCGATGGTGGCAAGCGCCGCGCGGCGGTCGACGGTGCCAAGGCTTCTTATGACGCGGCCCTCGCAGTCTATCGCCAGACGCTGCGCACCAGCGTGATGGAAGTGGAGCAGGCGCTGGTTCGCCTCGATGCGGCACGTCGCCGGGAGGCGGATGTGGAGCGCTCCACGGCCGGTTTTCGTGAGTCCTTCGAGGCCATCGACCGCAATTGGCAGGCCGGCAACGTCAGCTTGTTGGACCGGGAAACCGCGCGCCGCCAGGCGCTGACCGCCGAGATTGAATTGATCACCCTGCAGCAGAATCAAGTGCGCTACTGGATCGCCCTGTACAAGGCGCTGGGGGGCGGCTGGCAAGCCAGTCAACCATTGGCGCGGAGCCGGGCATTGAGTGGAGAGGGCGCGTGAGGTCGAGGTCAGGCAGATTCGCGTTGGCGATCATCGTATGTGCGCTCGTGGTGGCGTTGATCTATTTTCGCCGTGGCGCCGAACCGGCGGTGGCCGCTCCTGAGGTCAGTAGCTTGAGCGTGGAGGTCGTCCAGGCGCGGCGCCAGATCTGGCCGCAACTGTTGTTCGCCAATGGAGCGCTCGCGCCCTGGCAGGAAGCGGTCATCAATGCCGAGACCAGCAACCTGCGCATTGCCAGCATCGAAGCCGATGTGGGCAGCCGGGTGAAGAAAGGTCAATTGCTCGCTACGCTGGCCAGCGAAACGGTCGTCGCTGAAGAAAGCAAACAGAAGGCGCTCGTCGCTCAAGCCGAGGCAAATCTGAAACAGGCCCGTTCCAATGACCGCCGCGCCCGGGTCGTCGGAGAGGGTGGCGCCTTGTCGGAACAGCAACGCGAAGACTATCGAATCAAGGTCGCGCTCGCCGAGGCTGATCTGGCCAGCGCCCGCGCCGAATTGCAGAGCACTCGGATCAGGCTCAGGCAGACGCGCATCGTGGCGGTGGACGACGGCATCATTTCGGCGCGCACGGCGTTGCTCGGCAAGGTGCTCTCCGCCGGCGACGAGCTGTTTCGCCTGGTGCGCGACGGCCGCATCGAATGGCAGGCCGAGCTGGATGCACGCCAGTTGGCCCAGGTACAACCCGGCCAGGTCGCCCGCATGACCTTGCCCGGCGGTCAGAGCGTGGAAGGGCGGGTGCGCCTGGTATCGCCTACCTTAAGCACCAAGACCAGCCGGGCGCTGGTCTACATCTCCTTGCCAAACGACAGCGCTGCCCAGGCCGGCATGTATGCCAGTGGGCAGATCGAACTGGCGCCGCGCGAAGCCGTCACGGTACCGGACACCGCGGTCATCCTGCGGGACGGACGTTCTTATGTGTTCACGCTCAATGAGGACATGCGCGTCGTCCAACGACCGGTAGTGGTCGGCCGGCGCCTGCACCAGGCCGTGGAGATCCTCAGCGGCCTCGATGAGCCCGCCCGCATCGTGCGCGCTGGCGGCGCGTTCCTCAATGACGGTGCGAGTGTGACCCTCGTCCAAGCCCAGGTCGCCCAGCCATGAACATCTCAGCCTTGTCGATCCGCTATCCGGTTCCTGCCGTCATGCTGTTCATTCTGCTGACGCTCTTGGGCCTGTCCGGTTTTGGAAAACTCGCCATCCAGGATTTTCCGGACATGGACCTGCCGGTGGTCGTGATCAGCGCCTCACTCGAAGGCGCCGCCCCGGAGCAACTGGAAACGGAAGTGGCGCGCAAGATCGAGGATAAACTGACGTCCCTGCGCCTGCTCAAGCACGTGACGACGCTCATCACCGACGGTGCCGTCACCATCAACGTCAGCTTTGACATCGACAAGGATGGCAACGAGGCCCTGAACGAAGTGCGTAACGCGGTCGACAGCGCCATGCCGCAGCTGCCGGCGAACCTGGACACACCATCGGTTTCCCGGCTGACCACCAGTGCCTCCGCGTTGCTCACTTATGTCATCGACTCCGACAATCTGGACGAAGAAGCCTTGTCCTGGTTCGTCGACAATGAACTGAGCAAACAATTGCTGGCGGTGCCGGGGGTGGCACTGATCTCGCGCATGGGTGGCGTCGATCGGGAGGTCCAGGTCAACCTCGATCCGGCCCTGATGGCAGGGCTGGGCATCCGTGTTTCGGACGTAGCCAGCCAGTTGCGTGCCATGCAGAAGGACAATTCCGGCGGCCAGGGCAACCTGGGCAGTGGCCAGCAGGCCATGCGGACCTTGGGGGCCATCGACGATCCGGCGGCCCTCGGAGCCATCGACATCCCCAGCGGCGACGGTCGCTTGTTGGCATTGAATCAGTTGGCCGACATTCGCGACACCCACGCCGAACGCAGTACCCGGGCGTTTCATGATGGCAGGCCGGTAATTGGCTTCCAGGTCACCCGTTCCCTGGGCTTCTCCGATGTCGGCGTGGCCAATGATGTACGCAAGGCCATGACCACGTTCGTGGACCAGCACCCCAACGTGCAGATCGTTGAAGCCAATGACACCGTCAAGGCCGTCCTTGCCAACTATCACGACTCGATGAACCTGCTGTACGAAGGCATGCTGCTGGCAGTGTTGGTGGTCTGGTGGTTCTTGCGGGACTGGCGCGCCACACTCATCGTAGCCACGGCGTTGCCACTGTCGATCATCCCCACCTTTGGCGTGATGTACCTGGCCGGGTTTACGCTCAATGCGGTTTCGCTGCTGGCCTTGGCGTTGGTCATCGGTGTACTGGTGGACGATGCGATCGTCGAGATCGAGAACATCGCGCGGCATTTGCGCATGGGCAAGACACCGCGTCAGGCTGCCACCGAGGCGGCGGATGAAATCGGCCTGGCGGTGCTCGCCACGACCGTTACCCTGGTCGCGGTGTTCCTGCCCACGGCATTCATGGGCGGCATCGCCGGGAAGCTGTTTCGTCAGTTCGGTGTGACGGCTTCGGTTGCGCTGTTGTTTTCGTTGTTGGTGGCACGCGTACTGACGCCGATGATGGCGGCTTATTTCCTCAAGGCAACTCATCAAACCGCCGCCGACGGCCCGTTGATGACCCGCTACCTGGGCTGGATCCATGCCAGCCTGACCCGGCGCAAGACCACGATGTTGCTGGCCAGCCTGTGTTTTGTCGGCGCCTTGGCGCTGGTCCCGTTGCTGCCCACCAGCTTCCTGCCCGCGCAGGACACCGGTCGCAGCAAAATCACCTTGGAACTGCCACCCGGTACGACACTGGAACAAACCACCGCGATAGCATTGCAAGCCAGCGAAAGATTGCGGGACATACCGGATGTCACACATGTCTTCAGTTCGGTAGGGACGGCCAGCAGCTCGGGCTCCGGGCCTGGTGATATCACCGGGGCCGGCGATGCCATCCTGACGGTGGAGCTGGCGGATCGAGATGTACGGGATCGCAAGCAGGTAGAG
This sequence comes from Pseudomonas sp. Tri1, assembly GCF_017968885.1. NCBI lineage: Bacteria > Pseudomonadati > Pseudomonadota > Gammaproteobacteria > Pseudomonadales > Pseudomonadaceae > Pseudomonas > Pseudomonas sp. Tri1. Next base: position 3,098,598 of record NZ_CP072913.1, read on the forward strand.
GTCGAAGCACAGATGCGTCAGGTGTTGCGTACCCTGCCAGGGGTTCGCATCAATGTTGGCGGCGACGGCAGCGGAGAGAAGCTCAATATCGTGCTTGCCAGTGATGACGGTGATCTGCTGGAACGCACAGCCAGCGCCCTTGAGCCGCAGTTGCGTGAACTGCGCGGGATTGGAAACGTCTCGTCCAGCAGCGCCTTGCAACGCCCGGAAATCCAAATGCGCCCGGATTTCGCCCGAGCGGCGGAACTGGGCATCACCAGTCAGGAGATCGCCGATACCTTGCGCATGGCGACCTACGGCGAATATTCCTCGCAACTGGGCAAAATCAATCTGTCCCAACGCCAGGTGGACGTACGGGTGCGTATGGATTCGCTGCTACGCGACGACCTGCAGGCCATCAGTCAATTGCGGGTGACCGGCCGCGACGGTCAGGTCGCCCTGTCTTCGTTGGGGGAGATCAGCATGGGCAGCGGGCCGGCGCAAATCAGTCGCCTGGATCGTCTGCGCAATATCACCCTGTCTATCGAACTCAACGGGCGCAATCTAGGCGAAGTCATGGCCGAAGCCAGTCAACTGCCGGTGATGCGCAATCTTCCAGCCGAAGTGAAACTGGTGCAGCAGGGCGAATTGCAACTGATGACCGAACTGTTCGGCAGTTTCAGCCTCGCCATGGCCATCGGTGTGTTTTGTATCTATTCGGTCCTGGTGCTGTTGTTCCATGACTTCTTGCAGCCGGCCACGATTCTTTCGGCACTGCCGCTTTCGCTGGGTGGCGCGCTGCTGGCCTTGCTGCTGTGCAACTTCAGTTTTTCCCTGCCATCGGTCATCGGACTACTGATGCTGATGGGGATCGTGACCAAGAATTCCATTCTGTTGGTGGAGTACGCCATCATGGCACGCCGCGATTATGGCCTGGGTCGATACGAAGCGTTGGTGGATGCCTGTCACAAGCGCGCCCGTCCGATCCTGATGACCACCATTGCGATGGGCGCGGGAATGTTGCCGACTGCGATGGGGATGGGACAAGACCCAAGTTTCAGGCAGCCCATGGCTGTGGTGGTGATGGGCGGCTTGCTGACTTCAACACTATTGAGCCTGCTGGTGGTTCCGGTGATTTTTACTTATGTGGACGATGCGCTGGAGTGGTTGAAACGTCGCGCTCGGGTGGCAGTGGAAGGAAGTGTGGCGCAAGAAAATCCGGGGAAATGAGCAGTAATCCCCCAACAAATACTCGATTCGTCGGTGATCGAGCAGCCGTTGGGGGGGAGTTTTATACGGCTTGTTGAATCACGGTATTGCCACTCCATTCGACCTGCGCGGGTGTGGCATCCATCGAATGCATCCATCGGATCAACGAGCGGCGTCCGCCAATCCCCATCTTTATGGCTGCGCGTTTCAGATAACTTTCGACTGTATTGACTTTAAGGTTCAGTTGTTCGGCAAGTTCAGGTGCGGTACGCCCGGCTAATAGACCAACGCATACTTCCGTTTCACGAGAGGACAAACTCAACCCAGACAGAAGCAACCGTTCGGCGAATCTTTGGCGGAGCGCTTCCATGCCTCCGTTTTCCGGAGCGTCCAATGCCAGGCCGGGATCCTGTCGCACGGACTCAGATGGAACCAGGGCAGCAACGTGTTCTTCGACCATGGGCAATAAAAGACAGGAAAAATCTTTCAGCAGAGCATGTTCCTGTGCGGAAAACCCTTTGGAAAAAGGTGAGCGGTATATGGACAGCACATAACGACGACCATTCTTTCGGGTGGTCAGGTGGAGTTGAGTCGTGGTGTTGTGCGAAGGTGTTTTGTCCGAACGCTCTTGGGTGAGTAGACAGCGGGAGAAGTTGGGCACTTTTTGCGGCGCTGCATCTTCGAAAAAAATATCATCGGCCAGGAAAAAAGGCTTTGCTGTATGAGCCTCCATGATCGCGTCGATGCATGCGTTATCCATGCCGACGCAACCGATACTGGAGGTGCTCGGTTCAGAAATATTACTTGTGCCTATCCTTTGCTCAGTAATATGTGTTGCGTCTACAGGTATTTCCGTGAGTATCAGGTCGTGCAGCATGCGGGGAAAATTGCGGCTGCCTGTACTGGCAATGACTTTGCCAACGTGCGGGAATAATCGTTGTAGGTTCATCCTTTCTCCAAATTCATCCAAGTATTTGATTTATAGCTGTAGCTCAGTGTGCATGGGGATCTTTGCTGGAATGTTTCGGCGGGGAAGGGGTTGGCCGATATCCAGGGATTTATGGAGTTTGCCTGACGAACGGCAGGTTACGAGGGGTTGGGTATATACAAAGGCTCGGTTTATTGCATTCTTCTTGAGGACCTCTTCATAAATGGTGGACGTGCAGGGTAATGTGCCGTAGATGATTTTTTCGCCCTTTGAACCTGACGCGGTATTGTGTCTGTCAACTGCCCATCCGGAACGCTTCAGGATTTTCTCCATCATGGTGTCAACGACAATTTCATAGGTTTGTATATTGTGTTGTTGGGCGAACTTAATCATTGACAGGAAAAGTGCTGCTGTGCGAATGTCTACATTAGCTTGAGTGAGTTCTCCTGTGGCAAAGCTGTCAGTTGAAAGTGCGAAGCGCGTAGCTTCCCAACATTGTTCCGAATCGGGTCTGTTGTCTTCGGTTGGAAGAATAAAGCTTAAGGGGCCACTCATGAGTGTCGGCTTACTGGAGGGGCGTAGTCGAACACAGCCGGTAACTCGGTCGTTTTGATGGGCGTAGATATAGATTGCATCGGGATCGTCATATTCATCCCATTCGTAATCACTGCCTTGATAACTTTCAATGTCCCATTTTTTTCTATCGATGAAGGCTAGTTTGCGAATGGATAATATTTGTTCCAGGGTATTGAATGGGATTTTCGAATAACTTGCGACGCTGGTAGAGACGCCGGAAAATCGGTAGGTACAGGGGGAGTAGTTCATGAATGCGATTTCTTGGCTACAGGTGAAGCTACTGTTAACTCTGCACTAAAGCATTTCAACTGTCCTAAAGTACAGTCTTCGATTTATAGAGTGTATAGCCTAATTAGTAGGCGCTTTTTGGCAATCCCTTATAATCATTGGGAAGGGCGTTAGTTGAAGGATTCGTATCACTGGGAATCCAAAAAAGTATAGGTGCGCAGTAGTGGCTTATTGAAGCTGTTTGTGTGACAGCCGATAGGGCTGTGTGGATCATTTTTTTGACGTATTTGAAATGGATCGGCTAACTACATGATATCGTGTGATTCGAAAAATTGACGCCTTGAAGAGCCAACTGAAGACATGTAGTCAGAAGGTCATGTGAATGTGGGAGGATTGTTTTTACCTGCGAAACTGCTTCTTGCCAGTAGAGCCACGATGCCTGTCTACGAGTTGGCAAATGGGGAGTGGCATATTGATGTTGGTCTAGTGTGATTGCTCTAATGAGTTAGTTGTCTGACCTCTTATGACATCCGGCGTGATGTCATATGGAAAGATATGGATTGATCTGACCCTGTAAACGAGCCGTCCAGGCTCCTGATATGGATGACGCTATGAGCTATATTGTGCTTTCCCTGTTGACGGTGTTGTTGGTTCCGGGGCCAACGAATTCATTGTTGTTGCAAGCCGGCATAAATCGAGGCTTCAATCCTCGCTCGATGAGGTTCGTCGTAGCGGAGTGGTTGGCGTACGTCATTCAGATGACGATGTGGGGCGTGTTCATAGACCTGTTGATGACCGACCACTCGTGGGTTGTGATCGCAACCAAGATTTTTGCCGTGTGCTTTTTGTTTTATATTTCCGTGAAACTGTGGTTCTCGGTAAAGGACAATACACCTGGTGCAAGAGCGGGTATTACGGTGCCTGATCTGTTTGTTGCGACATTGACCAATCCCAAGGGGTTGTTCTTTGTTTCCTTCGTTGCGCCGGTGGGTACTTTCTTGTCGCTCGATAGTTGGCTGTCATTCATGCTGCTCTTTACCCTGATTATTTTTCCGGTGGGGCTGGTCTGGATTGCGGCAGGAGCATTCTGTGGGCGAAAGTTGCACGCGATTGTATCCGGGCGACTGTTAAGTCGAGCCATTTCTTTGGTGATTGGATTGTTTGCATGTGGCATGCTTTTCAATATCGCAACGCAGGCCGGCTTTGCTTGAGTCGGTGGCGCCAGTTGGAAAAGAATAGAGTGCTGGACTAACTGGTTGTACCGGTGCTCAGATTGCCCCGGGGAAATAAGGAATGGCGGGTGAACGCGGTGCGAAGTGCTAAACGAGGTTCAAGTGCACCGCCTTAAACATCGCTTGCTTGACATTGATGCAGTCCAGTTTTTCAGTCATTTGCTTGGCATGGAACTTCACCGTTCGTTCGGTGATGTTCATGATCAGACCTATTTCCTTATAGTTTTTCCCGAGCGACAGCCAACGCAAGAATTCAATTTCCCTGGGTGATAGCTTGAGATTGCTCTCAATGCTGGCCTCCGTGGGGCGGTGCTGGTTGGCAATGATGCTAAGGGTTTTTATGATGACCAGGTTCGAGCGAATGAGGGTGGGGAAGTCCGGGTCATTCTCTTCGGAAGATAAGTGGATAGAGCCGAATGATCGGCCAGGTTCATGAAGCGGAATGGTGAACCCTTGCTTGATACCATAGGCGGCTGATTGATCAAATATTTCAGGGTTATTATCTATTTCTTGGGGGATTTCATCCCAGAAAAAAGGCGTGGCCGTAACGGCTGTGTTGGCCATGACGGGGTCCGACTTGTAGAGTGAATTCTTGCGATAGGTTTCCACCCATTCGCTAGGGTAGTTACTGTGGATAGAGATCTTGGAATGATTGAAGGGTGTCGGTTCCAGGTGGACATAAGCAAACTTGTTAATCCCCAGTCTTGAGAATATCCAGCCGAGTATTTCGGTGTACTCGTCTTCGCTTGCCCCTGCAATATTATTTTCCACCTCTTGAATTAAATGGAATAGATGGCTTGAGACGGGCTTGAGCATAATGGGCACGCTCGAAAAATTGATGTAAGACTTTGCCCTGGCCAGGCGCTTTACCTTGATAGTCGCCAAGCGGGAATTGGGAGTTTTATAGCGTCGGTATCAACAACCACACGTGTATTGTGCGGCCGCAGTCAGCGCTCTGAGGTAGCTCGGATTGCCCGGTCTACCCTTTATCGGGGATCGCTTCAGAGAGCGATAAGAGTGTCTCATCCCCCCGCGTAATTGTGTTCTCAACAGGGTTGATGTCATTGCGCCTCCTGGCATGTGCAGTCTCATACTCTTGCTCCATGAGGCTACAGTCAAATTCGACTACTGAAACGATTAACTGGGAAACAGTATAGTCAGCTTTTTCGAAACGGCGAGAAACAATCAAAAAAAGCTTAGTTTTCAAGCTGCAATGCGTTTCTCAAAAACGCTGCCGTCCGGCTCTCGCTGCATCCGGCCACGGTCTCTGGGGCCCCGCACACCACCATTTTGCCGCCTTGGGCCCCAGCCCCCGGACCGATATCGATGACCCAATCACTTTGCGCCACGACCCGCATGTCGTGTTCCACGACCACCACTGTATGACCGTCCGCCACCAGCCGATTCAACTGCACCAGCAGACGATCCACGTCCTGGGGATGCAGGCCGTTAGTCGGTTCATCCAGCACATACAAGGTTGTTCCCCGGGCTTTGCGCTGCAACTCGGTTGCCAGTTTGATCCGCTGTGCTTCACCACCGGACAGCTCCGTGGCCGGTTGTCCCAAGCGCAAGTAACCGAGGCCGATATCCTGCAGCACTTGCAATGAACGCTTGGCCGCCGCGTGCTCGGCAAACACCTCGAGCGCTTGGTTCACGGTCAGTTGCAGCACTTGGGAAATATTCAAGCCCCGCCAGCTCACTGCCAGGGTCTGCGGGTTGTAGCGTGCTCCATGGCAGGTGGGGCAGGGTGCGTATACGCTGGGCATGAACAGCAACTCCACGCTGACAAAGCCCTCGCCTTCACAGGTTTCGCAGCGTCCTTTGGCGACGTTGAAGGAAAATCGCCCGGCATCGAATCCCAACGCCTGTGCCTGCTCTGTCGCGGCGAACAGTTTGCGCACGTGATCGAACAGCCCGGTGTAGGTGGCGAGGTTGGAGCGCGGTGTGCGGCCGATGGGTCTCTGGTCGACCTGGACCAGCCGCTTGATGACGTCGAGCCCGGCGCTGACGCGACCGCCGCTGGTTTGCACCGGTTCGTCTTCGAGGCTTTGCTCATCGGCTTCGGCGCTGACGTTGGCTTGGTCCAGGTGGGAGCCAACCAGATCCAATAGAGCCTGGCTGACGAGACTGGATTTCCCCGAGCCCGAAATACCGGTTACCGCAGTGAAGCAACCCAGGGGGAAGTCTGCGTTGAGGTTGTCCAGATTATTGCGTGTGATGCCTTCCAGGCGCAGCCACTCCCGTGGTTTTCGGGGGCTGCGAGCAGCCGTGCGGTGCTCGGCGAACAGGTAGGCACGGGTCCGTGACTCAGGCACCTGCTCAAGCCCGCTGGGTGGGCCGCTGTAGAGCACTTGGCCACCTTGTTCACCCGCATCTGGCCCCACATCGATCAGCCAGTCAGCGCGACGCATGGTGTCCAGGTCGTGTTCGACCACGAATACCGAGTTGCCTGCCGCCTTCAGGCGTTGCAGCGCCTCGAACAGCGCTTCGCTGTCAGCCGGGTGCAGGCCGGCGGAGGGTTCGTCCAGTACGTAGATCACGCCGAACAGCTGGGAATTGAGCTGGGTTGCCAGGCGCAGGCGTTGCAGTTCGCCGGAGGACAGCGTGGGCGTGCTGCGCTCCAGGGCCAGATAACCAAGGCCGAGGTCGATGAGGGTGACGATCCGCTCCAGTAGTTCTGCAGCGATGCGTTGGGCGGCCAGGCGCTTTTCCAGGGAGAGGTTGGGCGTGTGACGGGCGTCCGGTCCCCCTGCGTGGGGGCTATCGCCTCTGGCGGCGCGTTGCTCGCGAGCCTCACGGGTCTGCCGGTGGCTGAGGACTTCCCCCGATTCTTCGGCTTGCTCCAGATAACTCGCAGACGCGACCTCTTTGAGTACCGCAGCCAGCTCCAGCAAAGACAGGTGGGACAGTTCGGCGATGTCCAGGCCGGCGAAGGTCACCGTCAATGCTTGGCGCTTGAGCCGCTTGCCTTCGCACACGGGGCAGGGACTGGCACGCATGTATTGCGCCACGCGTTTGCGCATCTGGGCGCTTTGGGAGTGCATGAATGTGTGTAGCAGATAGCGCCGGGCGCCGCTGAAGGTGCCCTGGTAGCTGGGTTCGAGTTTGCGTTTAAGAGCCGCGCGGGTCTGGGCCGGAGTGAGTCCGGCGTATACGGGTACGGTGGGCGTTTCCTCGGTGAAGAGAATCCAGTCGCGTTGCTTTTTCGGCAGGTCGCGCCAGGGAGTGTCGACGTCATAGCCCAGGGTCACCAGGATGTCTCGCAGGTTCTGGCCCTGCCACGCCATGGGCCAGGCTGCCACGGCACGTTCGCGAATGGTCAGCGAAGGGTCGGGCACCATGGACGCTTCGGTCACTTCATAGACCCGACCCAGGCCGTGGCATTCCGGGCACGCCCCCTGCGGTGTGTTGGGCGAGAAGTCCTCGGCGTAGAGCATCGGTTGGTCGGCCGGGTAGCTGCCAGCGCGGGAGTAGAGCATGCGGATCAGGCTCGACAGGGTGGTGACGCTGCCCACCGAGGAGCGTGCGCTGGGGGTGCCGCGCTGTTGTTGCAGGGCCACTGCTGGCGGTAAGCCTTCGATGCTGTCCACATCCGGTACGCCGACCTGGTCGATCAGGCGTCGCGCATAGGGCGCCACCGACTCGAAGTAGCGACGCTGGGCTTCGGCATAGAGTGTGGAGAAGGCCAGGGACGACTTGCCGGAGCCCGACACGCCGGTAAACACCACCAGGGCATCGCGGGGGATGTCGACGTCAACGTTCTTGAGGTTGTGTTCGCGGGCGCCACGCACCCGGACGAAACCGGTGCCTTCAGGCAATGGGGGGATGGGACCGGAGCGTGGGGGCATGGAGCGTTCCTTGTTTGCGTCTGCTCAACGCGTTGAGGCTTTCTGGCGAAACAGCGTCATTCGGAGAATGGAACTTGAGTCACAGCACTGACAATTATGCGACCGGGTTCATTCGTTCTAGTGCGATAAAAATTTACTCCGGACGAAAGAGATGAGAAAAGCTTTCCAGTTCCCATGGATACGGACCTCTCATGCCTCGATCGAAGCTGTTCATGACTCTGTTTGTCGCGCTGCTGGGCTGCGCTGCGCTGTGGTACGCGTGGGTGATTGCCAGCGCCAAGCTGCAATGGGGCGGTGCCAACCCTGACCCACAGCAGTTGGGCGTCGTGAAGGATACCCGGTTGCGCGCGATGACCCAGTATTGTACGGGCGTGGTCGTGACCCCGCGGGGTACCTGGCTGGTAGGGCGGCTGGAAGGCGACACCAAACAGCTGGAGCCTTCTGCCGATGTGGTGGATTTGAATACCGTGGTCTATGGCAAGCCGGTCGAGGGCGAGGATGAAGAGCTGCAAGCGTCTGGCGTCTTTTCCAGTGTCTTCGCTCGTGATGACAAGGAAACTTCCTTCATTTCCCGCCTGGACGGCCAGGGTCAATTTCAACTGGTGGCCCATGTCAGTGGCGCGGCCTGCCTGGTGGCCAGTCCGGATGGCGACAGTGTGTTTCTGCTCTCGGGGCTCGACCGGCCTGAAGTTCCAAGCGCTGATGGCATCAACCAAACGGTGGTCTTTCGCAGTGAAGATCAAGGCAAGCACTGGACCTGGTTGAGCAAGGGATGGTTTGCCGATGCCGATCAGTTGGCCTGGAACCTGGAACCGTATTTCCATGGGGCGAATGAGGTCTGGGCCTGGGGCAGGCCGAGCGGCGTCGATGATGACAGTGGCGAAGAGGCTGCGGGAGCTATTTCGACGGGGGTCTTTTATTCTGCCGATCGCGGCGCCAGCAGCACCCCCATATTCGCCGCTGAGCCGCTGCTGGTGTCTGCCGAATATCTGCAGGACAAACGCCCCGACATTACTGAATGGCGCACAAGTGAAGGCGCCTATGGGGAAGTGCAGACGAATGTGCTTCAACTGGATGCACAGCGTGCGTTTATCTGGGTGTCTCAACGCTTTTGGGGGAGCAATCCGGACGGCGCGGGCGACAATGTCGCGTTCAACGTAACCACGCGGACTCGGTTGCAACGCATGGCTGGGCAGTGGCAGGTCATGGAAGTCCAGCGTGAAGATAACCTGTTCATCGATGCGCTGGTGCAAAACGATACCGGACGGGTAATGGGCCTTATCGACCAAGGTGACCGCGGGCAGGACGTTGTCGCCGAGCTGGATACCGTCGCGCTGGCCTGGCGTCCTTTGGGCGAACTGCCCAGCGTGTTCGATCCATTGGCCTCGGACAGTCGATTGCGCGGCGGGAATTTCTGGATGGGGCGCAACACCTTGCTGATCAACACCACCAGCGAGCACCACCCGCCGCGCTGGCTCTACTGGTGGTCGGACGCGAACATCTCTGCCGATGGAGTGTTTTACTCCAAGGACTGGGGGCACTCCTGGCAACGCCTCGCCATCGATGGTTACCTGGGCATCGTCGGCTTTCAAGCAGCGCAGGACCGGGTGATCTGGGCCAAGGGCAATTGGTACGACAATAATGACGGGCGTATCTACTCCTACGGGTTGCGCTGAGGGTCGGACCGAGCACTGTTGCTTGAGCTGACACCAACCTGTGGCGAGGGGATTTCTCCCTCACCACAGGTTTTTTGTGAGCCGGGGTTAAGTTTTCCCAAATTGATTTCAATCAAGGGCCGCGCAAGGGGGCGGGCCCTACGATGATCGCCAAGATCCTGTCTTTAAGACCTGGCGTCCATGACCCCTCTTTTTGTGATGCAGCACCCATCCCGCTTCTGGCTCCGCGCACTGTTCACTCTCCTGTTTTTATTCGCGGGCCTTGCCCAGGCCAAGGACTACGGTGACATCCAGCAACAGCGCATCCACCATGTCCTGAGCCAGGCCGACTCGATCTCCGAGCCCGAAGGGCCGTTCAAAGTGCGCAAGCTGTCCGCTGCCGGCAAGGTCCTGGGCTACGCGTTCCAAAGCCTGGATGTGGTGGACATTCCCGCTTATTCAGGCAAGCCGATCAATGTCCAGGTGATCCTCGATCCGGCCGGTGTGATTCTCGATGCCTATGTGCTCGAACACCATGAGCCGATTCTGCTGATTGGCATCGCTGAAGAAAAACTGCATGCATTCAGTGCGCGCTACAGCGGCATCAAGGTCAATCAACGGGTGGTGGTGGGGCATTCCAGCGACCCGAACGCCGTGACGGTGGATGCAATCGCCGGGGCCACCGTGACGGCGATGGTGGTCAATGAAGTCATCATGCGCGCCGCTCACGACGTCGCGGTCTCCCTGGGGTTGGTCAAGGGTGACGCAGGGCTGACCGTGGCGCCGGCCCGGGTGCGTGAGGATCTCTACGAGCCCGCCGACTGGAAGACCTTGACCGGTAACGGCGCGATACGTCGCCTGCACCTGACCCGCAGCCAGGTAGACGCTTCCTTCAAGGGGACCGAGGCCGAGCAGGTCGAGGTCGCCAGCGCCGAGCAAGCGGACGATACCTTCATCGACTTGTATGTCACTCACCTGAATCCACCCACCATCGGCCGCAACCTGCTCGGTGACAGCCAATACCGCACGCTGATGGCCGGGCTCAAGCCGGGCGAACAAGCCATCGCCGTGATGGGCAGTGGACGTTATTCCTTCAAGGGCTCGGGCTATGTACGTGGCGGCATTTTCGATCGCGTACTGGTGCGTCAGTTTGGCGACGCTATCAGCTTCCGCGATATGGATTTCCAGCGCCTGGATGACGTGGCTGCCGATGACATGCCTGAGTTCGACGAAATGGCGATTTTCATCGTCCGTGCGTCCCACCGTTTCGATCCCGGTTCGCCCTGGAGCCTGGAGTTGCTGGTGCGCCGCCAGACCGGGCCAGTGCGCGGTATTTTCAGCAGCTTTGAGCTGGCCTATCAACTGCCGGAGCCCTATCTGGAGCGGCCATTGCCGACAGCCGAGCAGCTGGCGGCGGCCGAAGAAGCCAGCCGGCCGATGTGGTTGACGCTCTGGTATCAGAAAAACATCGAGATATCGGTGCTTGTGGCCGCGTTGTCGGTGCTGACGGCGATCCTGTTTTTCCAGGATTCGCTGGCCCGGCGGCCGACGCTGTTGCATTGGGTGCGTCGCGCTTACCTGGTGTTCACCGTGGTATTTCTCGGCGGCTATGCCTTGGCGCAGTTGTCGGTGGTCAATGCGCTGACCTTCGTCCACGCCTTGTTCGAAGGCTTTCGCTGGGAACTGTTCCTCACTGACCCGCTGATTTTCATCCTCTGGGTGTTCACCGCCGCCAGCATCCTGCTCTGGGGCCGTGGGGTGTTCTGTGGCTGGCTGTGCCCGTTCGGCGCGCTACAGGAGTTGATCAACGAGCTGGCGCGCAAGCTCAAGGTGCCGCAATACGAGCTGCCGTTCGCCGTCCACGAGCGGCTGTGGGCGATCAAGTACATCATTTTGCTGGTGCTGTTCGGTGTCTCGCTGGAGTCGATGGCCACCGCCGAACGACTGGCCGAAGTGGAGCCCTTCAAGACCGCCATCACCCTCAGGTTCGACCGCCAGTGGTGGTTCGTGGCCTACGCGGCGGGCCTGCTGGTGGTGAACCTGTTCACCCGCAAAGTCTACTGCCGCTACATCTGTCCGCTGGGGGCCGCCCTGGCGATGCCTACCCGGTTGCGCTTGTTCGACTGGCTCAAGCGTCGCAAGGAATGTGGCAACCCGTGCCAACTGTGCGCCAAGGAATGCGAGATCCAGGCGATTCACCCCGATGGCCGGATCAATGCCAACGAATGCCATTACTGCCTCGACTGCCAGATGACCTGGCACAACGAAAACAAATGCCCGCCGCTGATCAACAAGCGCAAGAAGCGCGGCAAGGCGACCGCGACCGATGCGCAATTGATTCCCGTGGTGCAGGTGAGCCCGGCGCCTTGAGGCACCCGAAATGTCCTGTCCCTTGATCCTTTCATTCTTCATGGAGCACACAGCATGAGCGACAAAAAAACCGAAACCTCTGGCGCAGTGGAAGAACCCAGGGGTGTCAGCCGGCGAAGTTTTCTTGGCACCGGTGCCGTCACCGGCGCGGTGCTGGCCGGCGCCACGGCGCTGGGGGCCGGCACGTTCACACGTGAGTCCTGGGCCGCGGCGGCCAAGGAGGCCAAGTCCAAGATCCATGTCGGGCCTGGTGAGCTGGACGAATACTACGGTTTCTGGAGCGGCGGCCATCAGGGCGAGGTGCGGGTGCTGGGCGTGCCGTCGATGCGTGAGCTGATGCGCATCCCGGTGTTCAACGTGGACTCGGCCACCGGTTGGGGCCTGACCAACGAAAGCAAGCGCATCCTGGGCGACAGCGCCAAATACCAGAACGGCGACTGCCATCACCCGCACATCTCCATGACCGACGGCAAGTACGACGGCAAGTACCTGTTCATCAACGACAAGGCCAACTCCCGGGTCGCACGCATTCGCCTGGACATCATGAAGTGCGACAAGATCCTCACCGTGCCCAATGTCCAGGCGATCCACGGCCTGCGCCTGCAAAAGGTGCCATACACCAAGTACGTGTTCGCCAATGCCGAGTTCGTGATCCCGCATCCCAATGACGGTCGCACCTTCGACCTGCAGGATAAAAACAGCTTCACGATGTTCAACGCCATCGATGCCGAGAAAATGGAAATGGCATTCCAGGTGATTGTCGATGGCAACCTGGACAACTCCGACGCTGACTACACCGGCAAATACGCCGCCAGTACCTGCTACAACTCCGAGAAGGCCTACGACCTGGGCGGCATGATGCGCAATGAGCGCGATTGGGTGGTGGTGTTCAACATTCCGCGTATCGAAGCTGCGATCAAGGCCGGCAAGTTCATCAACCTGGACGGCTCCAAGGTGCCGGTGGTCGATGGTCGCAAGACCGATGGCAAGGACTCCGAGTTCACTCGCTACATTCCGGTGCCGAAGAACCCCCACGGGCTCAATACCTCGTCCGACGGCAAATATTTCATCGCCAACGGCAAGCTGTCGCCCACCGTCTCGATGATCGCCATCGACCGCCTCGACGATCTGTTCGCCGACCGTTTCAAAGACCCTCGCGAGGTCATCGTGGCTGAGCCGGAACTGGGCCTGGGGCCGCTGCATACCACGTTCGACGGGCGCGGTAATGCCTACACTACCCTGTTCATCGACAGCCAGGTGGTGAAGTGGAACATGGACGACGCCATTCGTGCCTACAAGGGCGAGAAGGTCAACTACATCAAGCAGAAACTCGACGTGCAGTACCAACCGGGGCACAACCACGCGTCGTTGACTGAAACCAGCGAGGCGGACGGTAAGTGGCTGGTGGTGTTGTGCAAGTTCTCCAAGGACCGTTTCCTGCCCACCGGTCCGCTGCACCCGGAGAACGATCAACTGATCGACATCTCCGGCGAGGAAATGAAGCTGGTGCACGACGGCCCGGCCTTCGCCGAACCCCACGATTGCATCCTCGCCCGGCGCGACCAGATCAAGACCCAGAAGATCTGGAACCGCAACGACCCGTTCTTCGCCGCAACCGTGGAGCTGGCCAAGAAAGACGGCATCAACCTGGAAACCGACAACAAGGTCATTCGCGACGGCAACAAGGTGCGGGTCTACATGACGTCGATGGCCCCGGCCTATGGCCTGACAGAGTTCACCGTCAAGCAAGGCAACGAGGTGACGGTGACGATCACCAACATCGACCAGATCGAGGACGTTACCCATGGCTTTGTCATGACCAACCATGGCGCGAGCATGGAGATCAGCCCGCAACAGACCTCATCGATCACCTTCATCGCCGATAAGGCCGGCTTGCATTGGTACTACTGCAGCTGGTTCTGCCATGCCCTGCACATGGAGATGGTCGGACGCATGCTGGTTGAAAAAGCCTGAGACAGCTCGTCAAGGAGACAGCTTCAATGACCGGGAACACGCCACAACCTGCGGGCCGCGCTCGTCAACCGGTCATTGCGCTGGTGTTTTGTCTGTTATCGGGCGGTGCGCTCGCCGCGCCGCAGCCGATCACCAATCTGCCTTTGCAGGCCGAGGGCGAGCAGCAATGGCGCCTACCGGCGGGGCGATATCAGGGGTCGTTCAGCATTGATCAACCGATGACGCTCACCTGTGCGCCGGACGCGGTATTCCAGGGGCAGGGCGAGGGTAATGGGGTGATCATTCGTGCGCCGAACGTCCAGGTCCAGGGCTGCACGTTCCTGGACTGGGGCCATGACCTGACGGCCATGAACGCTGCCGTATTCATTCAGCCCGTCGCTCAGGGTGCGGTGGTTCGCGCAAACCGGATGCAGGGCCAGGGCTTCGGCATCTGGGTCGATGGCACCCGCGACGTCAGCCTGATCGACAACCGCATCCAGGGTGACCCCGGCCTGCGCTCCCAGGACCGCGGCAACGGCATCCATTTGTACGCAGTGCACGGCGCCCGGGTCATCGGTAACCAGGTGCGCGAAACCCGCGACGGCATCTATATCGACACCTCCAGCGGCAACCTGCTGCAGGGCAATACCCTGGAGGACTTGCGCTATGGCGTGCATTACATGTTCGCCAACGATAACCGCCTGCTGGACAACGTCACCCGGCGTACCCGCACCGGTTATGCCTTGATGCAAAGCCGTCAACTGACCGTGATCGGCAACCGTTCCGAACAGGATCAGAACTACGGAATCCTGATGAACTACATCACCTATTCCACCCTGCGCGACAACTTCGTCACCGACGTGCGCGACGGGTCTACCGGCGACACCATGATCACCGGCGCCGAGGGCAAGGCCTTGTTCATTTACAACTCGTTGTTCAACCGCATCGAGGGCAACCATTTCGAGCGCAGCGCCGTGGGTATCCACCTGACCGCTGGCTCGGAGGACAACCGCATCGCCGGCAATGCCTTCGTGCACAACCAGCGCCAGGTCAAATACGTCGCCACCCGGTTGCAGGAATGGTCGGCGGATGGGCGCGGCAATTACTGGAGCGATTACCTGGGCTGGGATCGCAACGGCGACGGCGTGGGGGACGTGGCCTATGAGCCCAACGACAATGTCGATCGCCTGCTGTGGCTGTACCCCCAGGTACGGCTGCTGATGAACAGTCCGGGTATCGAACTGCTGCGCTGGGTACAGCGGGCATTCCCGGTGATGAAATCCCCTGGGGTCATGGACAGCCATCCGTTGATGGAAACCCCGGTCCATCCCCCGTCACGCAACAGTGCTCAGGAGGACGCGTCTTGAACGTCGTCGAGATCGAAGGCGTCAGCCAGCACTATGGCGATGTCGCCGTGCTGCGCGGGCTCAACCTGAACCTGGCCCAGGGCGAAGTGCTCGGCCTGTTCGGGCACAACGGTGCGGGCAAGACCACCACCATGAAGTTGATCCTCGGTCTGCTGCGGGCCAGCGAAGGCCAGGTGCGCGTCTTCGGCCGTGAACCCAGCGATCCCAGCGTGCGGCAGATGCTCGGCTACCTGCCGGAGAACGTCATGTTCTACCCGCAGTTGAGTGGGCTGGAAACCCTGCGTCACTTCGCCCGGCTCAAAGGCGCAGCGCCGCAGCAGGTCGAGCGTCTGTTGGAGGAGGTAGGGTTGGCATACGCGGCCCGGCGTCGCGTGCGGACCTACTCCAAGGGCATGCGTCAACGCCTGGGCCTGGCGCAGGCCTTGCTCGGCCAGCCGCGTCTGTTGCTGCTGGACGAACCGACCGTTGGCCTGGACCCCATCGCCACCCAGGATCTCTATCAACTGCTCGATCGCCTGCGTTGGCAGGGCACCAGCATCATTCTTTGCTCCCATGTCCTGCCGGGCGTCGAGGCACACATCAACCGCGCCGCGATCCTGACCCAGGGGCGCCTGTTGGCCTTGGGCAGTCTGGCTCGGTTGCGCGAAGACGCAGGGTTGCCGACCCTGATTCGCGCTTCGGGGTTGGCCCGTTCTGCACAGTTGCTGCAACGCTGGCGCAGCGAGGGGCATGTCACCCAGGGCTGGGGCGCCGAGGGTCTGCAGGTGTCCGCGCCGGACGGCAGCAAGCTCGTCTTGCTGCGGCAGTTGCTGGCCCAGGACACCCCCACGGACGTGGAGATCAAGCCACCGTCCCTGGAGGACCTGTACCGCCATTACATGGTCCGCGCGGCGGCCGAGGAGGCCAGCTCATGAACCCGATCTGGAACATGGCCCGCAAGGAATTCAGTGATGGCCTGCGTAATCGCTGGTTGCTGGCGATCAGTCTGTTGTTCGCGGTATTGGCCATTGGCATCGCCTGGCTCGGCGCGGCGGCCTCCGGCCAATTGGGGTTTACCTCTGTGCCTGCGACGGTGGCGAGCCTGGCCAGCCTGGCAACGTTCCTGATGCCTTTGATCGCCTTGCTCTTGGCCTACGACGCGATTGTCGGCGAAGACGAGAGCGGCACCCTGCTGCTGTTGCTCACCTATCCGTTGGGGCGCGGTCAGTTGCTGCTGGGCAAGTTCGTTGGCCATGGCTTGATCCTGACCCTGGCGACGCTGATTGGTTTCGGTTGCGCGATGTTGGCCATTGCCCTGTTGGTGGACGATATCGAGCTGAGCCTGCTGCTCTGGGCTTTCGGCCGCTTCATGTTGTCCACCACCTTGCTTGGCTGGGGCTTTCTCGGGCTGGCCTATGTGCTGAGCAGTCTCTCGGCGGAAAAGTCTACCGCCGCCGGGTTGGCGCTGGGGGTGTGGTTTTTCTTTGTGATGGTGTTCGACCTGGTGCTGCTGGCGCTATTGGTGCTCAGCGAGGGCCGGTTCAGCCCGGATCTGTTGCCGTGGTTGCTGCTGTTCAACCCTACGGATGTGTATCGGCTGATTAATCTGTCGGGCTTCGATCCTGCGTCCACTGGCGCCGCGGTGCTGACCCTGGGCAGCGACCTGCCGGTGTCGGGGCCTTTGCTCTGGTTGTGCCTATGGCTGTGGGTGGCAGTGCCGTTGTGGTTGGCTTATCGGTTGTTCAATCGCCGGTGCCCGTGATTTCTGATGGTTATAAAAGGAGCATGCAACGATGAACAGGGTGTACTTCAAGGCGAGCCGCCTTCTGGCCGGGGTGTTGATGTGCCTGGCGCTGGTGGCGTGCGACAAGGCCCCGTCACCGCCGGCCAGCAAGGCGGCGCTGGCGTTTCATCCCAGTGACGAGTGCCACGTCTGTGGCATGGTCATCAATGACTTTCCCGGACCCAAGGGCGCCGCAGTCGCTGCTGGCAGCGTCAAGAAATTCTGCTCGCCAGCGGAAATGCTTGGCTGGTGGCTACAGCCAGAGAATCACCGTGACGATGTGAAGTTGTACGTCCACGACATGGGGTACAGCCATTGGGATACGCCGGATGATGCGCACCTGATCGATGCCAGGACCGCCTATTTTGTGATCGGCTCCGGGCTCAAGGGTGCCATGGGTGTGGTATTGGCCTCGTTCTCCGACGCCCAGGCGGCGGAAAAACTCGCCAGGGACACCGG
Source organism: Pseudomonas sp. Tri1 (assembly GCF_017968885.1). Taxonomy (NCBI): domain Bacteria; kingdom Pseudomonadati; phylum Pseudomonadota; class Gammaproteobacteria; order Pseudomonadales; family Pseudomonadaceae; genus Pseudomonas; species Pseudomonas sp. Tri1. The sequence goes on from NZ_CP072913.1 coordinate 3,116,164, forward strand.
CGGCCGGGTGTTGCGTCTGGAAGACATCGATCAACAGTTGTTGGGGCAGGCTACGGCCATGTCGCCGATGAGTCATTGAGGAGCTGGCCCTGGGGGACAGAAGACTCATATTCACCTAACCCTGTGGGAGCGTGCTTGTTCGCGATAGCGGTGGTTCAGTTTGCAGGGGTGGCTGTGCCGCCGTCATCGCGAGCAAGCTCGCTCCACATTGCTTGGTGCAGGGAAAGAGATCTATATCCCCCAAATCACCTGTGGGAGAAAGATGCGAGCTGGTTCTATAACCACCTTGGTGTGGTGAAAAACGAGGCCATTTCCGAGCGGGCCAGGGCTGAGCCGAAGTAGGGGCCTTGTACATGGTCGCAGGCCACGCTGCGCAGTTGGCTGAATTGCCGGGCGTTCTCGATGCCCTCGGCGGTGACCATCAGCCCAACACTGCGGCTCAACCGGATCATCGCCAGGACGCCTTCCTGGTCATGCTCCAAGCCCAGCTGCGCGAGGATGTTGCGATCGAAACGGATGCCATCGAACGGTTGGTTCAATACTTCGCGAAGGGAGGCGATGCTGGTGCCGAACTTGTCGATGTTGATTCGCACGCCGAGGTCTTTGAGGGCATGAAGGGTACGCGCAACGACCTTATGATCGGTCAACAGAACCCCTTCGGCCACTTCCAGGGTCAGTCGATGAGGGGCCAGGCCGCTCGCGTCAAGGGCCGTTCGCACCTGGTCTAGCAGAAAGCTGCTGCTGAACCACTTGGGCGAAACCGCGACGGATACGTTGACGGTGACCGGCCAGGTTGCCGCTTCCTCACAGACGTTGATCAGTACCCAGGTTCCCAGTTCTTCCAACTGGCCCGATGCTTCAGCCACCGGTATGAAGTCTGAACCACCCAGTTCGCCCTTCTCGGGATGATGCCAGATGGTCTGGGCTTCAAAGCCATGCAACTGCTCGGCGCTCACGTTGAAACGCGGCAAATAGCGCAACTCCAACTGGTCCTCGTGCATCGCCTGGCGCAGTTGCTGCTCGTATCGACGTCGGTCGCGGGCCATATTCCCCATGGCCTCTACATACACGCGCCAGGTATTGCGACCCGCCGCCTTAGCTGCATACAAGGCGATATCGGAGTGGCGCAACAGTTCATCGGCCCGCTCGCCGCCGGGTTGCGACCAGGCAACGCCGATGCTCACCCCCAGGTACAACGTATTGCCGTCCAGATGCATCGGTCGCTGCATGCAATCGATCAGGCGCTCGCAGAGTTGATCGAGATCGTGCGCATCGCCAGGGTTAGGCATGACAATGACAAACTCATCACCACCCAGACGGGCCACCAGGTCAGTGCTGCGCACGTTTTGCTGAAGGATATGGGCCACTTCCTTCAGCACTTTATCGCCCACGGCATGACCCAGCGAGTCATTGACCGGCTTGAAGCGGTCCATGTCCAGGTTCAACAGCGCCAGCGGTACACCATTCGCCGGGTCCAGATGTTCGCTGAGGCAGTCAAACAAACGGTTGCGGTTCGCCAGGCCAGTCAGCGGGTCGTGCAGCGAAAGATGTTTGATCTGCGCTAGCGCCCGCAACTCCTCGGTGATATCGGTGGCGGTGCCGCGAAAGCCCAAAGCGCCGGCTTCGATGGCCCGCACCGACAGCTTGCAGGTGCGTATGCGCTGGTTGCGCGCGGTGTACTCGCATAGCAGCGGGGCGGATGAGGCGCTGTCGGCACCGCCGAGCAACCATTGGGAAATCGAAATCGACCCGCCGTGGGGATGAAGCAGGCGGTGGAGGGGCTTGCCCAACCAATCGGTGGGGCTGAACCCGGTCACTTGTTCAAAACGGTCGGACAGGTAGGTCAGCGTTCCTGTCGAGTCGATCTCCCACAACCAGTCAGACGACACCTCGGCAATGTCTCGGAAACGCTCCTCACTGCGCTCCAAAGCCTTGCGGTGGGCCAGCAGGCTGGTGTACTGGCGTTCCTGGGCCCGAAGCATGGCCAGGGCATGGCGCAACACGGCCAATGCCAGGATTCCAAGAAAGAGTAATGCCAGGGCCAGCAAGGGCAGCAATATCTTGCGCAGATCCTTGCCCGGCGTCGCCGGCCACCAGGCCAGGGCCTCCTGGGTCTGCTGGTCAAGCGATACCTGGGCTGTCCCGACCTGGCCGGGCACACGGGTAATGTGGGCGTTGGGCAGGGCAAAGTCCCGCGCCAGGTTTTGCAGGGATGCAGAATCGAGGACTTTCACGAACAGCAGCAGGCTGGGCGGGCCGGGGATTTCGGCCACGCTGGCGTCGGTGCCGGTGGTGATGGCGGAAGTAGCGACGAACGCGGGCATACCGTCGTGATGCAACAGCTCGACGATGACTTCATCTCGGTTCTGCGCGGTGCTGGCTTTTTCCCGCAATGCACGCAGGTCACCAGTCAGCCAAGTGTCGGCATCGACTTCACTCATCTGGCCATCGATCACTGAATAGACGGTTTTGCCGGTCGCAGATATGACAAACACTGCCTGGTAGCCGTAGAGCGAATAGACGCTGCTGCCGACGTTCTCCTGGTCGTAGGCCCATTCCTTGTCCATTTCGATGTGCAGATGCCGGTAGGCGTCGCTCCACTTGGAGTAATCGCTCAGGTCTCGGCCGATGCCAGTGCGAATGCCGTCGATGGCCCGCTGGGCAAAAAACAGGCTTTGTTCGCGGGCGCGCTGGTCCTGGGCTGCGGTAATGTTGAGCAGCACGGCGATCGCCAGGGCGGACATGACGAACAGCACGAGCATGATGGCCGGAAAGGTGCGGCGGGTGAAGCTTCGGGTTGGCGAGCCCGGAGAAAGAACGGTTGAGTCGTTGCCAGCATCTTCAGTCATAAGTAAGTCATCAGCCAAAAAAGCGATTTCACCCGCACCTGTCCTTTATCGGCTGTAGGGCTGATTAACTTAGTCGTGATCATAATTGGTGCGCGTGGCAATGTTGCCTTGTGATGTTAAGGGGTTTGTTGTTAATTCGCTTGGAGTGATGATTTATTGCTGAAAGGTACCGGTTATTTATTGATTTTATCTTGTTTATCAAGTTTTAAGACATTATTAGCAATCCTTGAGCAGCCTGCATTCTCTAGAATTCGCTTCATTGGATCCAATTTGGTTCGCCTCCTGCGAATCGATCCAGTGACTTGTTGCCCTCAAGGAGACGAACGCATGATGCTCAGCGACCCTTCCGTCAAATACCGCCCTTTCTCCACCGTGGACCTGCCTGACCGGCAATGGCCGTCCAGGGTCCAGCGCCACGCACCGACCTGGTGCAGCGTCGACATGCGCGATGGCAACCAGGCACTGATCGAGCCTATGAACGCCGAGCGCAAACGCCGGTTCTTCGACTTGCTGGTCAAGACGGGCTTCAAGGAGATCGAGGTGGGTTTTCCTGCGGCTTCGCAGACCGATTTCGACTACGTACGCGAATTGATCGAAGGCAACAAAATTCCATCGGACGTGACCATCCAGGTCATGACCCAGGCGCGTACACACTTGATCGAGCGAACCTTTGAAGCGCTGAAGGGCGCCCCGCGAGCTATTGTTCATGTCTACAACGCCACCGCTCCAGTCTTCCGCGATGTGGTATTTGGCGTCGACAAGGCCGGCTGCATCAAAATTGCCACCGATGCGACCCGGGAAATCAAGGCGTTGATGCAGCAGAACCCGCAGACCGAATGGACGTTCCAGTATTCGCCGGAAACCTTCTGCTTCACCGAGCTGGATTTCGGCCTGGAGATTTGTGAAGCCGTGGCCGCGCAGTTCGAGCCCACCCCGCAGAATAAAATGATCCTCAATTTGCCGACCACCGTGGAGGTGTCTACGGCCAACGTGTTTGCCGATCAGATCGAATGGTTCTGCCGCCACTTCAGCCGCATGGACAGCGTGATCATCAGCGTCCACCCGCACAACGACCGCGGCACAGGCGTCTCCACCGCCGAACAGGCTTGCCTGGCGGGTGCCCAGCGGGTGGAAGGGACGCTGTTTGGCAACGGTGAGCGCACTGGCAACGTCGATATCCTCACCTTGGCGATGAACCTCTACACCAGCGGGGTTTCCCCGCAGCTGGATTTTTCGGACATCGTGCATGTGCAGCGCGAGGTCGAATATTGCAATCAGTTGCCAACTCACCCACGCCATCCCTATGCCGGCGAGCTGGTGTTCACGGCGTTCTCCGGTTCGCATCAGGACGCGATCAAGAAGGGCTTTGCCGCCCGCAATGCCCGTCCCGAAGGGTTTTGGGAAGTCCCTTACCTGCCCATCGACCCGGCGGACATGGGGCGTAGCTATGAGGCGGTCATTCGCGTCAACAGCCAGTCCGGCAAGGGCGGTGTGGCCTATCTGCTGGAGCAATACTGCATCGTCCTGCCGCGACGCCTGCAAATGGAGTTCAGTGGGCTGGTCCAGCAAGTGGCTGACGAAACGGGCCGGGAGATTACCAGCGAGATGATCCTGGAGTGCTTCACCGAGCAGTACCTCACCGAGGGGATGCCTTACCGGCTTGGCAAACCGCAAGTCGTCAGCGAAGGCGACACCACCTACATCGATGCACGGCTGGAAGGACCACAGGGCCAAGTGCACCTGGCCGGCGAGGGTAACGGCCCGTTGGCGGCCATGGTCGATGCGCTCGCCGCCTGTGGCGCCGACCTGGACATTGCCGATTACCACGAGCATGCCACACGCGATGGTGCCGAATCCGAAGCGATTGCCTACGTCGAGATCCGCCTGGGCACCCAGTTCATCTTCGGTGCCGCGCGCGATGGCAGCTTCCTGTCGGCGTCCTTGAAGGCCTTGGTGAGTGCCGTCAACCGGGCAACCCGCAGCGGTTTGCTGGGTGCGTTGAAGACCTCCGCGCCGGCCCGGGCCCCCTATTAACGCGCAACGCTGTGGGAGCGAGCTTGCTCCCACATGATTTTATGGGCTACAAGCTCCCTCGCCACAGGGTACTCGTCTGGCTTGATAGCGCTGTTGATCACTCCGCCAACAACACCGCCGCATCGAACCCCACCCGCAAGTTGCCCCAATGGCGGCCGCCGAAGAAGAACGGTACGTCGATCTCGGTCATGATCTCCCCGGTGTCGCGCAGGTAAGTCTGGAGCAGGAAGCGCTGGACGTTGCCGGCTGCGCGCAGGCCAATCGGGTCGCCGAAGATCCGCTTGTTGCGGCACACCGGCAGGTCGACTGCGCGATCCCCCGTGGGCTGCTTCGACACCCAGCTGTTGTTCACCGGGCAATAGCCTTTGGTGTCGACAATGAACGACACCTTGCCACCCGGCGTGCTGCGGGTGAGCGTGTCGCATTCTTCCTGGCAGACCTGGGCAAAGCGTTCGGTATAGCTGGTCATGTACTGCTTGGGGTCGGTGCCGGGGATCAATTGGTAGTTCTGGTCGAATAGGTTGAGACCTTCCTTTTGCAGCGCTTCCAGGCGTACCTGGAGGATGTCGCGGCACTGGCTGGCTCGGGTAATAGCGGCATCCAGCTTGCCGTGGCCGAGCACGAACCGACCCAACAGCGCCTGCACCTTTTCGGCAACGCCGGACAGGTCACGGGTGGCCGTCGCCGAGTGCTGCATGCGCTGGTCGATCAACTGGCTGTCGGCATGGATCTGCGTTACCCGTTCGTTGATGCCTGTGTTGCTGTCGGCGAACTGCTGGATGTGCGTGGCGATGTCCGCCAGTTTGCCGTTGGTGGATTCGAAATCGCCAATCATGCTTTCGAAATGACCGGAGGCGCGCTCCACCACTTTCTGGGTTTCCCGAGCGCTGTGGCTGATCTGGTTGGTCTGTTCGTGGGTGGAGCTGACTTCTTCAAGCATGGCGTCGATGTTGCGCGAGATATCGTCGGTGGCCCGGCTGACGTTCTGCGCCAGGGTCCGCACTTCATCGGCCACCACGGCGAAGCCGCGGCCGCTTTCGCCGGCTCGGGCGGCTTCGATGGCGGCGTTGAGGGCCAGCAGGTTGGTCTGGGCAGAGATCTGCTGGATCAGCCCGACGATGGACTTGATGCTTGAGGAACGCTGGTTCAAGGCGCCTACGAGGGTGGCGAATTCATTGAGGCTGCTGGAGATCTCGCTGATGTTGCCGGTCACTTCCAGCAGTTCGGAATAGGAGTCGCGGGCCATGCTCAGGTTCTGGGCGGTGGTGCTGGAGATGCCCTGGGTCTGGCGCGAGACTTCTTCGATGCGGCCCACGGCGGTGTTGCTCTGGTCCATCACTTCCTTGGCGAAGCGGGCCTGGTGGGTGGCGCTGTCGCTGGAGTCGCTGATGTTTTTCAGCGAACGCGCCGATTCGACGGCGATGTGCACGGTCAGCGCCTGGACATTACTGATGATCTCCCGTTGCTTGGCCAGGAATCGGTTGCAGGTGCTGGCCAGTGTCCGAATCTCGTCGTGGGTCACCAGCGGCAGGTCCTTGGACAAGTCGCCTTCGCCGTTGGCGATCTCTTCCAGGGCCTTGGTCATGGCAGTGACGGGGCGCACGATGAGGTGGCGCAAGTACCAGACCATGAAGCTGATCATGCACAGCGACAGGAAGGCGCCGAAGAGCAGGGCGTGGGTGAGGCTGTCCAGCCGGGCCTCGATCTGCCCCAGCAAGGCGCTGTCCAACTGCGCGTTACGCAACTGCAGCACAATCTCGGCGCGTGCGCTGAGCGCTACCCAATACAGCAGACCACTGACCAACACCAGCAGGAAAAGGCTCGACAGCTTTTTGGTGAGGGTATCGAAAAATTGCATCTCGATAGACTCGTACAAGGCCTTTAACGTCTGCATGCCGCTGCTCCTGGGCAAAAAAATCACTCAATGGAATACATTCGACCGCTGGCGACAAAGCTTTAGCGGGTTGAGGCGATTTGATATCACTTCGCGTTATTTAGCGTAGCCCAGCGCACTGACAACCTGTGGGAGCGAGCTTGCTCGCGATGAGGGACCGACAGCCAATGACGCTTTGACTGACATACCGCTATCGCGAGCCAGCTCGCCCCCACAATGAGTTTGTGGTGGCTATCAGGGGGAGGCGAGCCAAGCGCAGGAGGAATAGAAAAGATTTACTGGGAATCGTTCTCAAAGTATATTCGCTCTCATTAACATCCCCCAATGAGTGCAGCGTCTTGAATCGTTCCACCCCTCTCGCTAATCGCAACGTCTTCATCAAGTGTGTATTGCCAACATTGTCTTGCTGTTTCATTGCAAGCCCAGTGTGGGCACAGGACACCCTTGAACTGCCGGCTACGGACATCCAGGGCAGTCGCATCACTCAGGACGAGGGCTATACGGCATCGCAGGCCAGTACGGCGAGCAAAAGCGATGTACCGATCAAGGAAGAGGCGCAATCGATCAACGTGGTGACCCAGCAGACCCTGGCCGACTATCAGGTGCGCTCGCTGGCCGACGCAATGAAGTTCGTCAGTGGCGTCAGCCAGGGCAATACCTTGGGCGGTTCGCGGGACTCGCTGGTCAAGCGCGGTTTCGGCACCAACGACGATGGCTCGATCCTGCGCGATGGCGTGCGTTCGAACCTGGGGCATAACTTCAGCGCCACCACCGAGCGGGTCGAAGTGCTCAAGGGCCCGGCCTCGATGCTGTACGGCGCGCTGGAGCCCGGTGGCCTGGTCAACGTCATCAGCAAGAAGCCCGAGTACACCCAGAGCACCACGCTGAGCGGCTCGGCCTACAGCGAGGGCGGCGGCACCATGGCCCTGGATACCACCGGGCCGTTGGGCGACACCGGCCTGGCGTATCGCTTGATTGCCGAGCGCGGGCATGAGGACTACTGGCGCAACTACGGCGTCAACGAGAGCACGCTGGTGGCACCGTCGCTGGCTTGGACGGGGGAGCGGGCTTCGTTGAACCTCAGTTATGAGTACAACGAATATTCCAATCCGTTTGATCGCGGAACGGTGTTCAGGAATGGGCATCCGGCGGACATCGACTATGACAAGCGTCTCGATGAGCCGTGGGCCAAGAGCCAGGGTATTCGCGAGACGGCGACGGCGCGCTTTGAGTACGAGTTGAGCGATGCGTGGAAGACCCGGGTGACTTATGGGTGGAATAACGACCGGTATAGTCTTTCGATTGCGCAGCCCAATTCGTTGACGGGTAACACGCTTCGACGGGCAGCCAACGGCGCCCATTACGATGATGAAACCCGCTACGCGAGTTGGGATTTCATAGGCCAGCAGGACCTGTTCGGCCAACGCCATGATCTGTTGATCGGTGTTGATAACCAGGTGTCCGACCAGTACCGCGGGAAAACCTATCGCAATGCCGTACGCGGTGGTTTCGATATCACTTCACCGGTCTATGGCAACCTGCCGGAACCCAGCCTGGTCAGTGCTGCCCAAAGCGATCTGCGCAATGAGCTGACGTCCAGTTCCATGTACTTGAAAGACAACTGGCACCTCGACGACCGCTGGATCCTGGTCCTGGGGGGGCGCTACCAGCATTACGATCAGTACAGCGACCAGGGGTTGGGCAGCAGCTACAAGTTGAACCGCGATGACAACGGTGACGCCTTCGTGCCGTTCCTCGGCCTGGTTTACAAAGCCACCGACACTTTGTCGCTGTACGGCAACTACAGCCGCTCGTTCAAGCCCAATGACACCGTGGACGACGCCGGCAAGACCTTCGACCCGGAAGAGGGCCGCAGCTATGAGGTCGGTGCCAAGTACGATCCGCTACCAGGCTTGAACATCAACCTCGCGCTGTTCGACATCGTAAAGAAAAACGTCGTGACGTCCTCCACGGTCAATGGCGTGACCCTGTCGGAAGCCGCCGGTAAAGTCGGCTCCCAAGGGCTGGAGCTGGATATCACCGGCCGCCTGTCCGAGCGTTGGGACCTGATTGGCACCTACGCCTACACCCACACGGAAATCCTCGACGATCCGGATGATGAAGGCCATCGCCTCGCTGACGCACCCAAGCACACCGCCAGCCTGTACCTGAGCCACCACTTGAACGTGCCTGCCGAATTCGGCGCCTGGCACGCCGGGGCCGGTGCGCGGTACGTCGGCGAGCGCGCCGCCAACAACGCCAACGACTTCTGGCTCAGCAGCTATACCGTAGCCGACGCCTTCCTGCGCTGGGAGTCTCCAGTGCTGGGGCACAAAACCTCGTTGCAGTTGAACGTGGACAACCTGTTCGACAAGCAGTACTACCCGTCGTCCACCGGCAGCCCACTGCAAGTCAATGTCGGTGAACCACGTACCGCCCGCCTGAGTGCCAGCGTGACGTTCTGATCCCTCCTGAAAACAAAATGCCCGGACCTTGAAGTCCGGGCATTTTTTTGGGGATCACCTTCACGTTTCGGCCGCCATCGCGAGCAAGCTCGCTCCCACATTGGTTGCGGGTGTTCATCGAGTTTGTGTTCGCCATGAATCCCCTGTGGGAGCGAGCTTGCTCGCGATGGCGGTTCAACGGACTGACCAAGCCAGTGGCTCCCGCTATCAGGTCTCAAAGGCTGCGGATCAGCGAAACGCCGGCACCACCTGCTGGATAAACAACTCCAGGGACTTCTTCTTCTCGGCATGGGACAAGCTGTTGTCGCACCAGAAGCTGAACTCATCCACCCCCAATTCCTGGTAGTACTTGATCCGCTCGATGATTTCCTGCGGTGTGCCAATCATGGTGTTCTTGCGGATGTTTTCCAGTTGGAACTCCGGACGCTCGGCGAATTTTTCTTCGGGGCTTGGCGCGAGGAAGCCGTTGACCGGCACTTGCTTGTTGCCGAACCAGGCATCGAAGGTGCGATAGAACTTGGAGATTGCCTGGGCACCGACTTTCCAGCCCTCGGGATCGTCCACGGCATACACGTGGGTGTGGCGCAACACCATCAATTGCGGGCGTGGTACGTCAGGGTTGTTGTCCAGGGCGGCCTGGAACTTGTTCTTCAGGTCCAGGACTTCTTCATCGCCCTTCATCAACGGCGTGACCATCACGTTGCAGCCATTGGCGACGGCGAAGTTGTGGGAGTCCGGGTCGCGGGCGGCGATCCACATTGGCGGGTGTGGTTTGCGGATCGGCTTGGGCACGCTGGTGGAGGTGGGGAATTTCCAGATTTCGCCGTCATGGGCGTAGTCACCTTGCCACAGGGCGCGTACCACCGGAACCATTTCCCGCAGGGCCTGGCCACCGGAGGACGCCGGCATGCCGCCGGCCATGCGGTCGAACTCCACCTGATAGGCGCCACGGGCCAGACCGACTTCCATGCGGCCATTGCTGATCACGTCCAGCAGCGCGCATTCGCCAGCCACCCGCAGCGGGTGCCAGAACGGCGCGATGATGGTGCCGGCGCCCAAATGTATGGTGGTGGTCTTGCCGGCCAGGTATGCCAGCAGCGGCATCGGGCTTGGCGAGATGGTGTATTCCATGGCGTGGTGCTCGCCGATCCACACGGTGCTGAAACCGCCAGCCTCGGCCAGCAGGGTCAGCTCAGTCAGGTCTTCGAACAACTGGCGATGGCTGACGCTTTCGTCCCAACGCTCCATGTGTACAAACAGGGAAAATTTCATGGCGCTTTCTCTTGTCGTTGACGATCGGTTCAGGCGAGGACGGGCAGGGCGCCCATCTTGCCGTGGCAGTAAACCAGCGGGCCTGGTGTGTGTTGCGGCACGATCAGATTCTTCACGGCGCCGACCATGATGGCGTGGTCGCCGCCTTCGTATTCACGCCACAGTTCGCATTCGATGATGGCGGTGGCATTGCTCAGCAGCGGGTTACCCAACTCGCTCAGGGTCCACTCGATGCCCTGGGCCTTGTCCTTGCCTTTGCGCGCGAAGGCGTAGGCTTCGTTCTGTTGCCCGCCGGAGAGCACATGGATGGCGAAGCGGCGGTTCTTGATCAGCACCGGGTAGGAGTCGGAGCTGTAGTTGGGGCAGAACAGCACCAGGGCCGGCTCCATCGACAACGAGCTGAACGCGCTGGCGGTGAGGCCGACGATCTGCCCATCATCATCGAGCGTGGTGATCACCGTCACGCCGGACGGGAACGAGCCCATGACTTGTTTGTAAACGGCGGCGTCGATCATTGGACGATCCTCGGGTGCGGCTTTTATGGAGGGGCAGACGGCGTTCATCAATGGGCACCGGCGGCTTTGTTCAGGTCGCTCTCGACCCATTGGGTGTAGACGCAGGCATCAGCGGTGGCCCAGCGCACACGCACTGGGTCGCCAGCCTTGAGTGGCATGCCGGCGGCGGACAGCGCCTTGACAGTCATGGCGGTTCCACTGGAAGTCATCACGCTACAGGTCTGGCTTTCACCGAGAAACAGCACTTCGACGACCTTGGCCGAGACTTCATTCCAGCCGGCGGCCAAGGGCTCCTGAGCGGCTTGTTCGACGCTCAAGGCGAGGGCTTTTTCCGGGCGCACCATCAGCAGCACGTCCTGCTCTACTTGCAGGCCGGCGGTCAGGCGGATCGACAACGACTGGCCTTCGAAGGTCGCCACCGCGTTGCCCTGGGCCTTGAGCTTGAGGAAATTGGAGTTACCCAGGAAGGACGCGACAAAGGCGTTCGGCGGGTTCTGGTAGAGGTCATAGCCGCTGCCCAGGCCGACGATCTTGCCGTGGCTGAAAATCGCAATGCGCTGGGACAGGCGCATGGCTTCTTCCTGGTCGTGGGTGACGTAGACGATGGTGATGCCCAAGCGCCGATGCAGTTGGCGCAGTTCATCCTGCAGGTCTTCACGGAGTTTTTTGTCCAGGGCGCCGAGGGGTTCATCCATCAGCAGAATACGTGGCTCATAGACCAGCGCCCGGGCAATCGCCACACGCTGCTGCTGGCCGCCGGAGAGTTGCGAAGGCCGCCGATGGGCGAACTCGCCCAGTTGCACGAGCTTGAGCATCGCATCGACTCGGCGTTCGCGTTCGGCGCTCGCCAGTTTGCGGATCGCCAGGGGAAAGGCGATGTTGTCGCGCACCGACAGATGCGGGAACAGTGAGTAACGTTGGAACACCATGCCGATGTCACGCTTGTGCGGCGGAACGTTGACCAAGGACTTGCCGTCCACCAGGATCTCGCCGCTGCTGGGGGTCTCAAACCCGGCGAGCATCGACAGCGTGGTGCTCTTGCCTGAGCCGCTGGAGCCGAGGAAGGTCAGGAATTCGCCGTCCTGGATGTCCAGGGAGATATCGTCCACGGCGGCAAAATCGCCGTAATGCTTGTTCAGGTTGCGCAGGCTGACCAGGGTCTTGTTGTGCTGTTGTGCGGGGTCTTTGACGGCACTCATTGTGTTCTCCTAGGCGCTCAGGCGCTGATTTCGTTGCGCCGGCGCAGGGCGGCGGCGATCACCATCACCAACACCGAGAGGCCGATCAGCAACGTCGAAGCGACGGCGATCACAGGCGTCAGGTCCTGGCGCAGGGTGGTCCACATTTTTACCGGCAGGGTTTGCAGGGTCGGGCTGGCCATCATCACGCTCAGCACCACCTCGTCCCACGACACCAGAAAGGCGAACAAGGCACCGGCGACCATGCCGGGGCGAATCGCCGGAAAGGTCACCTTGAACACCGCTTGCAGGCGTGAGGCGCCGCAGATCACCGCCGCGTCTTCGATGGACTGGTCGAACAGCTTGAGCGAGTTGATGATCGAGATGATGGTGAAGGGCAGTGCGACGATCACGTGACTGACCACGAACGCGAACAGCGTCCCGGTGTAACCCAGTTTCAGGAACAGCGCGTACACCGCCACCGCGATGATCACCAGCGGCACGATCATCGGCAGGGTGAACAGGCCATAGAGCATTTCCCGACCCGGGAACCGCCCGCGAACCAGGGCAAACGCAGTGGGCAAACCCAGCGCCACGGCGCAGACGGTGGTCAGGACCGCGACCTTGAGGCTGGTCAGGGCCGCGCTCATCCAGTCCGGGTTGGAGAAGAATTGGCCGTACCATTTCAACGTCCAGCCTGGTGGCGGGAACACCAGCCACTGGGACGAACCGAACGACAGCAGCACGATGAATACGATCGGCAACAGCAGGAACAGCGCGATCAGGCCAGTGGTGAAGTACAGGCCGAACCGCATGCGCCGGCTCATGGCATTGGGGGTCAGGAGCATGACGGCTTACCTCGCGTTGCTGGCACCCACCGGGGATTCCGGCTGGAGCTTCAGGTAGAAGTAGAACAACACCAGGGTGATCGCCACCAACAAGGCGGCGCCGGCACTGGCCAGGCCCCAATTGAGGAACGACTGCACCTGCTGGATGATGAATTCAGGCAGCATCATGTTCTGCGCTCCGCCCAGCAGTGCCGGGGTCACGTAGTAACCGAGGGACATCACGAACACCATCAGCCCGCCGGAGAACAGCCCCGGTCGGCACAGCGGCAGGAACACCTTGAAGAAGTTGGTCCAGGGGCTGGCGCCGCAGATGGAACCGGCCTGCAGGACCATCGGGTCGATAGCCTGCATGGTTGCCTGCAGCGGCAGAACGATGAACGGGATCATGATGTAGCTCATGCCGATCACCACGCCGGTGAGGTTGTGCACCATCTCCAACGGTTGGTCGATGATGCCCATGGCCATCAACGCCTTGTTGATCACCCCGGAGGCTTGCAGCAACACCAGCCAGGAATAGGTGCGGGCCAGCAGACTGGTCCACATCGACAGCAACACGATGTTCAGCATCCAGCGCCCCCAGCCACGGGGCACCAGGGTGATGGCCCAGGCCAGGGGGAAACCCAGCAACAGGCTGAACAGCGTCACCAGCCCGGCCACCGAAAAGGTGTTGATCAACACCCGGGCGTAGGCCGAGTTGGCGAACAGTTGCTCGTAATTACCCAAGCCGGGCACCGGTTCCAGCACGCCGCGCAACAACAGACCAATCAGCGGCGCCAGGAAGAACAGGCCGAGGAACAGCAGGGCGGGAAGCAGGTTTGCGGCCCCGCGCCAGCGCTGGGCCAACGACGGGGTTTGTGGGGCAACGGTCTTGGCGATGCTCACACCGGTAGCGCCGGCGGCGCCTCCGGTGTGCTGGGTTGCCGATGCCGCTATTTTCATTTGACCAGCCATTCGTTCCACCGTGTCGCGATGTCCTGACCGTTCTTGGCCCAGTACGCGAAATCAAGGGTGATTTGATCCTTGGCATAGGCGGTCGGCAGGTTGGGGGCGAGTACCGAATCCAGGCGCGCGATGCTGTCGACGTTGACCGGCGCATAGGCAGTCAGGTTGGAGAAGTCGGCCTGGCCCTTGGCGCTGCTGGCGTTGGCCAGGAACTTCATGGCCGCAGCCTTGTTCTTCGACCCCTTTGGAATGACCAGGATGTCGGCCATGACCAGGTTCTGCTTCCAGCTCACGCCAACCGGCGCGCCGTCCTGTTGCAACGCATAGATGCGCCCGTTCCAGAACTGGCCGAGGCTGGCTTCGCCGGAGGCAAGCAGTTGCTGGGATTGGGCGCCGCCGCCCCACCAGACGATGTCTTTCTTGATGGTGTCGAGCTTCTTGAAGGCGCGGTCCAGGTCCAGCGGGTAGAGCTTGTCCGCCGCGACGCCATCGGCCAGCAGCGCCAGTTCAAGGACGCCTGGGCTTGGCCATTTGTACAGGGCGCGTTTGCCGGGGTAGGTCTTGGTGTCGAACAGCGCGGTCCAGTCCTGAGGCTTGCCGGAGCCGAGCTTGCCTTCGTTGTAGCCGAGGACGAACGAGAAGTAGAACGAACCGACGCCGTGATCGGAGACGAAGCGTGGGTCGATCTTGTCGCGCTGGATGACCGAGAAGTCCAGGGGCTCGAGCAGGCCTTCAGCGGCGGCGCGCAAAGCGAAGTCCGCCTCGACGTCGACCACGTCCCATTGCACATTGCCGCTTTCGACCATGGCCTTGAGCTTGCCGTAGTCTGTCGGGCCATCCTGGACCACGGTGATGCCGCTGGCCTTGCTGAATGGGTCGGCCCAGGCCTGCTTCTGCGCGTCCTGGGTGCTGCCGCCCCAACTGACGAAGTTGACGCTTTCAGCAGCCAACGACACCTGGCTGGCGACGCTCAACAGGCCCGCAAAAAAGATTGCGGCTGCACTTTTCTTCAACACCATTTTTACGCCCTCATTGTTGTGTTTTTGAGCGGGCTTTTGTCGCCCGCCTATCGGGAGCAGTAGGTCCATCTGGCCTTAAAGGCGACCGGGCCAAGGGCTTTTGTTTGTGCTTTCCCTGCCGGGGGCACTTGGCTGAAGCGTTCGGTCTATGGAATATCATATTATGGTATTCCAAACTTTCTGCAAGCATTTTGCCGTACCGGCTATCTGTCCGGGGATAGATTGTTCCCTGTCATTGCTGGATCGAACCCTGTGGGAGCGAGCTTGCTCGCGATGGCAATGGATCTGTCGACATGGATGTTGACTGACCCACCGCTATCGCGAGCAAGCTCGCTCCCACAGGTTTTCTGTTATCCGGTGAAAGGAATACTTTCCACCACCTCCAAGTCATACCCCGTCAACCCCGCGTACTTGAGCGGCGGGCCCAAATGACGCAACTTGCCGACGCCCAGGTCCTGGAGGATTTGTGCTCCGGTGCCCACTTCAGAATAGATGCGCGATTGCGACCGGCTGAACTGTCGTGGCGGCTGGGTCAGTTGCGGCACTCGCTCGAGCAGCGCCTGGGACGACTCGTGGTTGGCCAGCACCACCACCACGCCACGGCCTTCTTCGGCGACCCGTTGCAGTGCTGCCCACAGGGTCCAGTTGGAAGGGCCGTTGTATTCGGCGCCCACCAGATCCCGCAGCGGGTCGATCACGTGCACCCGCACCAGAGTCGGTTCCTCCCGGCGAATGTCGCCCATGACCATCGCCATGTGCACGCCGCCTTCGATGCGATCTTCAAAGGTGAACAAGCGAAAGGTACCGTGCACTGTGGGCAGTTCCCGTTCGCCGATACGCACCACGGTGTGCTCGGTGCTCAGGCGGTAATGGATCAGGTCGGCGATGGTGCCGATCTTGATCCCGTGCTTGCGGGCAAAAACCTCCAGGTCCGGGCGGCGGGCCATGGTGCCGTCATCATTCATCACTTCGACGATCACTGATGCGGGCGTGAAACCCGCCAGGCGCGCCAGGTCGCAACCGGCTTCGGTGTGCCCGGCGCGGGTCAGTACACCGCCTTCCTTGGCGCGCAACGGGAAGATATGCCCCGGCTGCACGATATCGGTGGGCCCCGAATCGGCGGCCACGGCGGCGGCGACGGTGCATGCCCGGTCGGCGGCGGAAATACCGGTGGTCACGCCCGTGGCGGCCTCTATGGAAACGGTGAACGCGGTGCTGAACACGCTGCCGTTGCTCGGCACCATTTGCTCCAGACCCAGGCGCTGGCAGTGCTCGTCGGTCAGGGTCAGGCAGATCAGTCCACGCGCTTCACGGGCCATGAAGCTGATGGCCTGGGCGTTGCAGCAGTCGGCGGCCAGCAGCAGGTCACCTTCGTTTTCCCGATCTTCGTCATCCACCAGCAACACCATCTTGCCCTGGCGGTAGTCTTCGATGATTTCCTGAATGCTGTTAAAGGCCATGTCGGGCTCTCTTTGTTTTGATGGGTGCTTGGTGGAATGATGTTGTGGTATACCATAATACAAAAATAACCGAGAGGTCACTATGAAGGCGTACTGGATTGCTCATGTGGATGTCACCGACCCCGATCAATACAGCCAATACACCCAACGGGCGCCGGCGGCGTTTGCCTTGTATGGCGGGCGGATGCTGGCCCGGGGCGGGCGCAGCGAAGCGATGGAGGGCCGGGACACGCCGCAGCGCAGCGTGGTGATCGAGTTCGACTCTTACGAACAGGCGCTGGCCTGTTATCACTCAGAGCAGTATCAGGCGGCCAAGGGGCATCGAGAGGGCGTGGCTCAGGCCGAGGTGATCATCGTCGAGGGCGTGGCACCCTGAGGTTTGTCAGCGGATGAAATGGATCTTGCCGCTGTCGTCGTTGCCGATGTAGATACCATAGACCCCGGCCTGGCGTTCCTCGATATAACGTTCGAGGATCTGGCGGATGGCCGGGTAATAGATGCTGTCCCAGGGAATGTCTTCGGGGGCGAAGAATTTGTAGTCGAGGGTTTCCGGCCCGTATTGGCCGGTGATCTCCAGCGCTGTGGCGCGGAAGATGATGTACACCTCGCTGATCTTCGGCACACTGAAAATCGAGTAGGGCGAGACAATTTCCGCGCGCACGCCGGTCTCTTCCCAGACCTCCCGCAGCGCCGCGTCCTCGGTGGTTTCGCCGCCCTCCATGAAGCCGGCCGGCAAGGTCCAGGTGCCGGGGCGCGGTGGGATGGCGCGCTGGCACAACAGGTATTTGCCGTCCTGCTCGATGATGCAGCCGGCAATGATCTTCGGGTTGACGTAATGGATGTAGCCGCAGCCGCCGCACATCAGTCGCTGGTGGGTATCGCCCGCTGGCAGGCGGTGACTCAGGTCACTGCCGCCACACTTTGGACAAAAGCTGGGGCTGAACATCTCAGCGACCTATACGGGGTTCTTTCAGGGCGATGGGCGCCGTGATTTCAGGAATCTCGCCGGTTTCTTCCTGCTGACGCTTGAGGTACTCCAGGGCAACCTTGGCGGCGGCGCGCACATGGTCGACGCATGCCTGGTGGGCGGCCAGGGGATCGCCGCTCTTGATCGCCTCGACCATGCGCTCCATTTCCTGGTTGCTGCTGCCGCGACGGTTTTCCTGGGACACCGATGTGGCCCGCAGGTAACTGATGCGGGCTTGCAACTGGCGCAGCTGGGTGGCGGCGACATGGTTGCCGGACCCTTCGAGCAAGACGTCGTAGAAGCCTTGCACCGAATCGATGACCTGTTGCAGCTCGCCATCCTTGAGGGCCTTGCGGTTCTCTTCCAGGGCTTTCTCCAGCGCCTTGATGTCCTTGGCCTTGGCCCGCAGGGTGAAGAGCTGGACGATCAAGCCTTCGAGCACACAGCGCAATTCATAGATGTCGCCGGCATCGGCCAGGGTGATGATTGCCACCCGTGGGCCCTTGGCATCGGCGAATTCCACCAGGCCTTCGGATTCGAGGTGGCGCAAGGCTTCGCGCACCGACGTGCGGCTCACGCCCAGGCGATCGCACAGATCGCGCTCGACCAGGCGATCGCCCGGCAGAAGCTGGAAGTTCATGATGGCACTTCGCAATTTATCCAGCACGATCTCGCGCAGGGTAACGGGGTTGCGATTGACCTTGAAGCTGTCGTCGAGTGGCAGGCGTTTCATGGGGTCCGCTCTGTAATATGGCTGTCCATGCCAAACGGGCAACATCCGTGCACGTTCAGATCAAACAGCCGAGGGTTGACTGGAGGCCTCGGCGTCGGCTTCGGCGAAGGCTTCACGGGCAAGCCGGAAACTGTCCACGGCAGCCGGGACGCCGCAATAGATACCGACCTGAAGCAGAATTTCGCGTATTTGCTCACGACTCAAGCCGTTACGCAAGGCGCCACGCACATGCAGCTTGAGTTCATGGGGTCGATTGAGCGCCGAGATCATCGCCAGGTTAATCATGCTGCGTTCCTTGAGCGATAAACCCTCACGACCCCAGACATGGCCCCAGCAGTATTCGGTGACCATTTCCTGCAGGGGCCGGGTGAAGTCGTCGGCGTTCTCAATGGAGCGCTGCACATAAGCCTCGCCCAGCACCTGAGTGCGGATCTTGAGGCCTTGTTCATATTTATCGTTGCTCATGCGGGCTCCCTGAAAAAGTGATGAACCTGTGGGAGCGAGCTTGCTCGCGATGGCGGTGTGTCAGGCACATCAATGTCGACTGCTCCACCGCTTTCGCGAGCAAGCTCGCTCCCACAGGGGGATGTGTGTAGCCATCAGGCCAGCGCCGGCAGCGGGCCCAGCTTGCCTTTGTGGTAGATCATCGGTGTGACCGGTTGCTCGGGCAGGATCAGGTGCTTCACCGCGCCAACGATGATCGCGTGGTCACCGCCGTCGTATTCGCGCCACAGTTCGCATTCGATAATCGCTGTGGCCTTGGCCAGTAGCGGGTTGCCCAGTTCGCTGAGGTGCCAATCGATACCTTTGGCCTTGTCTTTGCCTTTGCCTGCAAACGCATAGGCTTCGGCGGTCTGGTCGGCCGAGAGCAAATGAATCGCAAACTGCTTGCTGTCGCGCAGGATCGGGTAGGTGTCGGAAGCGTAGTTGGGGCAGAACAGCACCAGCGCCGGGTCGATCGACAATGCGCTGAAGGCGCTGGCAGTGATACCGACGATATTGCCATCCGGGTCCAGGGTGGTGACCACCGTGACGCCGGACGGGAAGGAGCTCATGACTTCTTTGTAGATGCCGGGTTCGATCATTTCTCAGGACTCCTAGCGCATCACGAACGGATCAGGCATCGGCGCCTGGGAGAGATTGATCCACACCGTTTTCAGTTCGGTATAAGCCAGCACCGAATCGATGCCGCTTTCGCGTCCATAGCCGCTGTTCTTGAAGCCGCCGATGGGCGCCATGGCCGAGACCGCACGATAGGTGTTGACCCAGATGATTCCGGAGCGCACGTCCCGGGCCAGGCGATGGGCGCGGCCCAGGTCGCGGGTCCAGATGCCGGCGGCGAGGCCGAACTGCGAGTCGTTGGCAATCGCCAGCGCCTCGGCTTCATCCTTGAAGCGGATGACCGAGGCCACCGGGCCGAAGACCTCTTCCTGCATGATTTTCATCGAGTTGCGGTCGCATTCGAACAGGGTCGGTTCATAGAACCAGCCGTCCCCTAGGTTCTGCGGACGCTTGCCACCCAGGCGCAGGCGCGCACCTTCGGCGATGGCGTCGGCTACCAGGCCTTCAACCACGGCCAGTTGCTGTGCGGTGGCCATCGGCCCCATTTCGCTGCTGTCTTCCTGCGGGTTTCCGATGCGGATGCGCTGGGCGCGTTCGACCAGGCGCGCGACGAATTCGTCGTAGATTTCTTCCTGCACCAGCAAGCGCGAACCGGACACGCAACTCTGGCCGGATGCCGCGTAGATCCCGGCAATCGCCCCGTTGATGGCGCTGTCGAGGTCGGCGTCGGCGAAGATAATGTTCGGTGATTTGCCCCCCAGTTCCAGCGACAGTTTGGCGAAGTTCTCCGCGCTGCTGCGCACCACATGCCGGGCCGTGGCGGCACCGCCGGTGAAGGCGATCTTGCGCACCAGCGGATGGCGGGTGAGGGCGGCACCGGTGCTTGGGCCGTAACCGGTGACGACGTTGACCACGCCAGGTGGAATCCCCGCTTCCAGGGCCAGGCGCGCCAGTTCCAGAACGGTCGCCGAGGCGTGCTCAGACGGTTTGATCACAATGGTGTTGCCCGCCGCCAGTGCCGGGGCGAGTTTGATCGCGGTCAGGTAAAGCGGGCTGTTCCAGGGAATGATCGCCGCGACCACGCCCATGGCTTCGTGCACCGTGTAGGCAAACAGGTCCGGCTTGTCCAGCGGCAGGGTACCGCCTTCGAGTTTGTCGGCCAGGCCGGCGGTGTAGTGGAAAAACTCCGGCAGGTAGCCGACCTGGCCACGGGTTTCGCGGATCAGCTTGCCGTTGTCGCGGCTTTCCAGCTGGGCCAGTTGTTCTTTGTTCTCGGCGATCAGGTCACCCAGGCGTCGCAGCAGTTTGCCGCGAGCGGTGGCGGTCAAGCCACGCCAGGCCGGGCTCTCGAAGGCAGCCTGCGCGGCTTGTACGGCGCGCTCGACATCGGCTTCGTCGGCATCGGGCAATTCAGCCCAGGGCTGGGCCAAAGCCGGGTTCAGGCTTTCAAAAGTCTTGCCGGAAAGGGCATCGACCCATTCGCCGCCGATGCACATCGAAAAACGTGCGAGTGTCATGCAACGATCCCCTTTATCTGGTTGTGTCGGGCGCTTGCCGTGTCGAGAAACTCCAGCAGCAACTGGTTGACCAGGCGCGGCGATTCTACCGGCATCATATGCCGCTGCTCGGCGAGTACGGCAACGGTCGCGCCAGGAATTCGTTCGGCCAGTTGCCGGGCCATTTCCGGCGTCGAGCCGGGGTCCAGTTCGCCGGTGGCGATCAGCGTTGGCACCTGGATGTTGCCCAGGTCGTCGGCGCGGTACATGTCCTGGGTGGCGAACAGTTCATAGGTAGTCAGGTAGCCCTGGGGATCGTTACCTGCCAGGGTCTGGCGCAGCGCGGCAATCTGCGCCGGGTTGGCCGCCTGGTATTCGCGACTGAACCAGCGCGATAGTGCGGCTTCGGCATTGGCGTCCGGGCCATGTTCGGCGGCCTGGGCGGTACGGGCAATGACTCCGGCGCGCTGCTCGGCGCTGCGGTTGAATACACTGTTGAGCACCACCAGGCCGTGCAGGCGTTGCGGGTAATGCAAGGCAAACGCCCGCGCCACCAGGCCGCCCATGGAAAAGCCGATCACCGTCGCCTGGGGCAGTTGCAAGTGATCGAGCAGCTCCAGCAACTGATCGGCGTAACCCAGCAGGGCGGTGCCGCTTTCGGGGCGCGGGCTGGCGCCGTGGCCGAGCATGTCGTAGGCAATGACACGGTATTTCGTGGCCAGACCAACGACCTGGCCGCCCCACATTTCTTTGTTCAGGCCCACACCGTGGATCAGGACCACGGGCTGGCCTTGGCCAGTGGCCAGGTAACTGGTCCCGGCCGGGGTGAGTTCAGCGGTGAGCCGAATCATGAAGCGCTCCTGCATGCCTTTTTATTGTGGTTACCGAGGCTGGATTACTGCGCATTCTCGGCGGCCAGTTCTTCCAGATCGATGTAGCGGTTGCCGATACGCGGGTGCAGGCGACCGCCATCGGCACAACCGAGCACCACGACGATTTCGTCAGCGCGCGGGGCGTCTTCGATCTGCATTTCCAGGGTGATGTAGTGCGAGCGCAGGCCTTCGTCGTCCTTGTGCATCATCGGGATCTGGATCGACGTGCCTGGGCCGCCGCGTTTGTTGGTAAAACTCAGGTAGCTCTTGGCCTTGACCGCTTCGCGGTAGTGGTTGCCGAAGCGCAGGGTATGGATCACGGCGGAGGCGTGCTCGATTTCACCGTCGGCGCCCACCACGGCGGCCTTGCCGTAGGCTTGGATTTTTTCCGCGCCGCCGATGATGCCCACCAAGCGTTCGACCATCAGGGCGCCAAGGTCGGAGCAGTTGGCGCGGATTTCCGGTTTCAGGTCTTCAACGAAGCCACGGCCCAGCCAAGGGTTTTTCATCACCACCGCCAACCCGACCATGGTCACCGGCTTGTCGGTAGCCTTGCCGCCTTCGATAAAGGTTTCTTCGACATAGCTGACGATCTTGCGAATTTCGAAACTCATGAGCTGCTCCGTAAGAGGTGGAAATTGGTTTGTGCGTATGATGGTATACCATAATACTGCTAGCGCAAGTGGCGGTTTTGAGTTTGTGCGTGGGAAGGCGACAGAAGGCCGCCCTGGCCAGCAGGTAGCCGTGGCAGGGGGATTCGGGGGATTTGAAGGGCGAGGGTATGGCGCCCGGAATTATCCGGGCGCCATGGCAGAATCAGCGGCGTTTGCCAAATACTGTTTTCGGCGACTTGCCAAAGAACCGGGTGAATGCGGCGCTGAAATTATTCGGGAATTTGTAGCCTACCTTGTAAGCCGCCTGCGCGACCTGGCAACCGCTTTCAAGCAGTGTGTAGGCCTTGCGCATGCGGATCTCGTGAAGCATGCGGTGTGGCGTGGAGTTGAAACGGTAATGCAGGCCTTCCTTAAGCTTGAATTCATTGAGCCCGACCGCGGCGCACAGGTAGGGAATAGTCAGCGGCTGGTCCATCTGCTCGATCATGATGTCGCGTGCCTGGTCGAGCTTTTCAATGTCGCTGGCGCTGAATTGAGGGTTCTGGAGGCACGTGGGCGGGCTCAGCAGTTTCAGCTGTTCGGACAGCAGGCAGAGGGTGTGGATGTGCATGTCCAACGCACCGGTCGCACCCTGGTTGAGGTATCTGGCCAGGGCGGTGGCGTGGCTGGCGCTGGTGGCCGAGGTTTTCTGGAAGGCCAGTTGGCGCACATTGCCGTTGCCCAGTAGCTGGCGGGTGCGCTGCTCGCCGATGTATCGGTTGAGCATGCCTTCACCGATCAGAAGCCGGAGCTGAGAAACGGTCGTGCCGGCTTCGTAGCACCGCTCGCCCAGGCTTAACTGGAACGAGGTGATGGTGGTGTAGCCGGCTCGGAACGACACCGCCGAACCATCGGCGCCCTTGTATCCGGAGTCGCCTTGCATACCGAACGTGATGACCAGCATGTGCCGATTGTGCGGGCTGACGGTTTCCTCGATCAGATTCCGCGTGGGCCGGTAGCGCGAGCGCACCACCATCAGGTCGTTATCGACGAAATAGCGCTCGGAATAGCACTCGCCCAGTTCCCCCGGCAGTTGCTGGCGCGTCCAGCCACAGGGGTCGTTACTGATCAATCGCGAGTGCGTTGGCGCAACTCGATACGACTGGGAAATCTTCTGTAGGGCCGCCACTTTTATTGTCCTCCTTGGTTGACTCTGGCTTGCATATGGATTGATCCAGATTCCATATGAACTACATGATAACTATTCGCATTAATCAATACCATGTTTGCATCTCAACTGCTATCGCAAGAACGAGGCAGTCGCTGATTCATTGATGGGGAGTGCGATGGTCAAGCCTGTATTCAAAGCCAGCGGTTATACGTTATGCGTCGGCTGCCTGGGCGTGGCCGTGAATGTGGCGGCGCAGACCGAGCTGGCTGCGGTTACTGTAACGGCGAACAAGATCGAGCAGCCTCAGGAAGCAGTTCCTGCCAGTTTGTCGGTTCTGACGGGCGAGGACCTGCGCAAGGGCGGTATCAATGACTTGGAAGACCTGGCGCGGGCCACTCCCGGTTTTACCTTCCAACCTTTTGGCCAGTCGGGCACCAACCTGCCGGTGGTGCGCGGCCTGACTGCCAGCCCTACGGCGTTTTCTTCCTCGATGTTGATGTTGGTCGACGGCGTGCCGACCCTGATGGGGCAGGGCTTTGACCACGACCTGCTGGGGGTGGAGCGCATCGAAATCCTGCGCGGGCCCCAGTCGACCCTGTATGGCCGCAACGCCGAAGCCGGCGTATTGAGCCTCCACACTCGCCAGCCCGAAGCACTGCCCTATGCCCGGATCGACGCCGGTGGCGGCAGCCGCGACGAGCGCACCCTGGGCGTTGATACCAGTACAGAGCTGCTTCCGGACACGCTGTACGCCGGGGTTTCCGGGCAATGGCAGGCGCGCGACGGCTACATTGACAACGACTGGCGCGGCGGGCGGGCCGATGATCGCGAACGTCACAGTGCTCGCATGGTGTTGCGCTGGACGCCGACCCTGGCCACGGACGTCAACCTGCGCTACAGCCGCCAGGACTATCGTGACGCTGGTGCCCAGTGGGGCCTGGCGGACTCTTCCCGGCGCCAGGTGCGCTCCGGCACCTCGAGCTGGAACCACTCCAGCGGTCGCAGCCAGTCTTTGGACGTGCTGCATGAGTTCGAATCGGGCCTGAAGCTGCGATCGATCAGCGCACGCAATGACTTCTACGACCGGGTAAGCCAAGACACCGATTTCCAGCCTGCCGACCGGTTCCACGTAGGCCGTGATTACCACTTCAATACCTTGTCCCAGGAGTTTCGCCTGGAAGGCCAATGGGACGAGAACCAGTGGCTGCTCGGCGTCTATGCCGACCATGATGACCACGACCTGTCTTACCAGCAGAAACTGCCCGTCGGCCTGTCCCGCACGGATGTGCAGTTGGGTGGCAACACCACGGCGTTGTTCGGCCAGTGGTTGATGCCCTTGTCCGAGCTCTGGACCCTGACTCTCGGCGCCCGCGTCGAACAGGACAAAGTGCGCATCGATCCCCAAGGCGGTAGCCAACAGAGCCAGGCATGGCAACGCTTTACCCCCAAGGTCTCGCTGCAATACGAGTGGCAGCCGGATGCTTATCTGTACGCCAGCTATGCCGAAGGTTTTCGTGCTGGAGGTTTCAATGCCTTTTCCAGCGCCGCCAATTACCCCGGTTATGACCCGGAGAAGGTCAAGACTTATGAGGTCGGCGCCAAGGGCTGGCTGGACGACAGGCGCCTGCGTTATTCGGCGGCGCTGTACTGGATGGACGTGCGCGACATGCAAGTGCAGCAGATGCTCCAGCCAGGCGTGGTGTACATCACCAACGCGGCATCGGCGCACTCCACTGGGATGGATCTCGAAGCCCAATATCTTCTCGCCGACAACTGGACGCTGGTTGGTTCCGTGGGCCTGAACCGCACCCGTTTCGAGCGTTTCAGTGACGGCACCAATGACTACCAGGGCAATCGCAACCCCTACGCCCCTGACTTCACTGGCCATCTGAGCCTGCGCTACGACGCCCCCGCCGGTTGGTGGACCCAGGGGGGCGTGGACGTGGTTGGCAAGACCTATCTGGACTCGGCCAACCAGTACAGCCGTGGCGGCTACGGCTTGCTCAACCTCAATGCCGGTTATGACTTCGACCAGTACGGCATCAGTGCCTACGTGAAGAACGCCGCCGACAAGCGTTACGACGCCGTCGGCTATTTGAACGGCACCGCACGGGTCTACAGCCCGCCAAGGGAAATCGGCCTGCGTGTGAGCTATGAACTGTGAGCTGCGAATGATGAATGGAATCGACCTGGCAACACCGCATCCCCTGCAACCCTACTGGGACTTGACCCTGGCCGGCGTGCGCGCCGACGCCCTGCGCATTGCGCTGGAATGGAAGCTCTTCAACTTGCTGCAAGTGCCTGTCACGGCGCAGACCATTGCCCGGCAGTTGCAACTCGACCCGGTCAACACCGGTTACTGGCTGGAAGCGCTGTGGAGCATGGCCTTGCTGGTGCGTGACCAACAGCAACCGCCGCGCTACCAGAACGCTGCCGTGGCCCACGACTACTTGCGCGCCGAGGCTCCGGACTACTGTGGCGATGCCTGGACGTTCCGCCTGCGCGGGCTTCGGCATTTCGGTGGGCAGTTGGGTGATCAGGTTCGAGCGGGGCAGCCCAGCGGACAGGCGCCGAACGTGGCGACCACTATCGAGAACTGGACGGCCGCTGCGCGTTTGCAACTGGCCCAAGAGCAACGGGCCGTCACGGTGGAGGTGGCGTTGCGCTTGATGGCAGGGATTCCCGAGTTCGCCCATGCCCGCCGATTCCTGGACCTGGGGGGCGGCCCAGGGCTGGTCGCGATTGCCTTGGCCCGGGATAACCCGATGTTGAGCGGCGAGGTGTTCGATTTTCCCCAGACCGTCAGCGTGGCGGCGGAAAATATCCATAAGGCCGGCCTCCAGCAACGTCTCTCGGTCCGCGGTGGGGACTTGGCAAGCGATGACATCGGCGAGGGTTATGACCTGATCTGGTGTTCCTCGGTGTTGCACTTTGTCCCGGACCTGGCCGCGAGCCTGGAGAAAATCCACGGGGCGTTGCGTCCTGGCGGCGTATTGGTCAGCGCCCATGCCGAAGTCCCCCTGGACCCGGACCTGGCCAGGCGGGTCATGCCTTACTACCTGTCGATGCAGATGCTCGGTCGCCAGGTCACCCACGCCGGCGGCCTGGCCGAGGCATTGACCCAGGCTGGTTTCGTCGATATCGACCATTACCCTGAAGTGGCTTTTGCCGTCGCGCCGGTGGCGGTGCAAGTGGCGCGTCGGAGCGGCTCATGAAAAGCCAGGAAAACGCTCGCATGTGGCGTCTGCAATGGCTGTTTGGCTGGCTCCATTTCGTCCTCGCGGTGCCCAGCATCTACCTGTTGCTGGGGCTTCCGCTGGTCATGCGCGAACATGGCTGGTCCGGCACGGACATTGGGCTGTTCCAACTGACGGGGCTGCCTGCGGTGTTCAAATTCCTCTTGGCCGTGCCTGTACAACGGTATCGCTGTGCCCGGGGGCACTATCGCCTCTGGGCGCTGGGGTTGTGCCTGCTGTTGGCGCTGTTGCTGGTGCTGGCCAGTCAGCAGTCGATTACCGCTAACCGCTTGTTCCTGTTCGGCCTGGCCTTCGCCGCCGGCGTGCTGGCGACCTGGGCCGATATTCCGGTAAACGCCCTGGCCATCCGACTATTGCCGCAAGCGCAGCGACTGCGGGCGGGGGGATCCGTTCGGCGGCGCTGTTCCTCGCCGCCATTGTCGGCGCCGGGGTGATGCTGTTGGTGCAGCAGCGCTGGGGCTGGCAGGCGCCGTTTCTGCTGATGGCCGCCGGGTTATTGCTGGCCCTGCCGTTTCTCGGACGGCTGCAGGAGGCGGATGGCAATGCTGCCGAGGCTCAGGCAAGCCGGCCGGCACTGTTGGATTGGCCAGGTTTTTTCCGGCAGCCCGGCGCGCGTCTCTGGATCTGGCTGCTGCTCAGCGGTTTTCCCTTTCTCGGCGCGGCGTGGCTTTACCTCAAGCCGCTGTTGCTGGACCAGGGGATGCCTGCGCAGCAGGTGGCCTGGGTTGCCGGCGTCGGCGGCGGGGTAGTCGGTGTCCTGGCGAGCATTCTGGGCGCCAGGCTGGTGCAACGCCTGGGCCCGGCCTGGGTGACGCCGTGGTTCATGGTCGGGGCCTTGCTGGCGCTGCTGGCCTTGACTGGCGCGGTATGGCTTCAGGCCTCGACCGCGTGGCTGGTGGTGGCGGCTTATCTATTGGCCACGGCCATGGGCGCGGTATCGAGCCTGATGTTCGGCCTGATGATGTTTTTCTCCCGCCGTGACCACCAGGCCGACGACTACGGCCTCCAGGCCAGCCTCTTTGTACTCACGCGCCTGTTGGTGCCGATCGGCGCCGGAGCGCTGCTCGATCGCAGTGGCCCGGCGGGAATGCTTGCCGGCCTGTGCCTGGCAACGCTCGGTGTGTGTGCACTGGCGATGACTGCGCGACGTTCGATTGCCCTGGCCACGGCGGATGCCTGTATCCCCGAGGAGCGAGCTGACCGGGTTAAAGGCAAATCCGCCCCCCAAGTAAGTTAGACCCAATAGGAATGGAGTCCATGAAGGCAACCTTAGGTATCTGTTTGATTACCCAGACGCAGCCTCTGATCGAGGATGTGGCATTTGTCGTCGATTATTTGCAGGCCTGCTTGCAGCCACCGGCAAATAATTGCGACTGGCCACCCTCGATCAGAGGCAACGAGGCGATGCATCGCGCCTTGGGTCCCGAGCCCCACGGCGAAGCTGTCCTGGAGACCCTGATGGTTCAGGCCCAGCACTATTTGCAGGGCAACCCATCCGCTGCGGCCGCGCTGCCCGACTTGTGGGTGTTGACCTTCGACACGCCACAAGCCGCCCGGCAAAGTTTGCGCCGACAAAGCCCGCCGTTATCCAACGAACTGTTCATTCTCGATCTTTGTCAGCAAACCGAGGCGGGGGACGAGGATCCCTTTGATGAGCTGATCGCCGCCACGCCCGGTTCACGCCTGTCACCCCATTCGGCGCTGCTGTATTGCGCCTTGCCGGCCCTGCCGGGCTGGATGAACCGAGTCGGCGGCAACCGCCATCTGCGGGTCGCGGGGCAGGACCGCGCCGCGCGCCGCGCGGACCTGCTGCGCATCCTCCTCGATCACTTGGAGCACGCGCACTTCAACCGTCTGCTGGCGCGCTCCATCAGCGGTCCATTGCTGTCAGTGAGCCTGGCGACGGAAATTACCCGGTTCATGTGCAGCCGTTGGCAACAACGCTGGGACTTTCATGCCTACACCGGGTCGATGGTGGCGGGGCTGATCCAGTCGATGCAGCAGAACGTTGCCGGCACTGGCGTGCGTTGCCTGGGCGGTTGCAACGAGCACAGCCTGGCGGTCAGTGCCATGGCCGGCTGGCAACTGTTTGGTCGGGCCTACGTGATTGCCGTGACGTCGGGCATGATCGATGAGTTTCGTGGCACCCTGGCCAACCTCAAGCGGCTGGGGGCTCCGGGGTTGATTGTCTGTGCCGACAGCCCAGAGAACGTCTGGTTTGCCTTCCAGGGTACCCACGACCTGGACAACGACGGCTGTAGGGTCATCGAGGCCCGAGGTCTGCGCCAGGTCTTCATCCGTAAGGTCGAGGAAATCGGCCCGCGCCTGGAAGAGGCCTTCGCCATGCTCGCCGAACGGCCCGAGCCGGTGTTTATCCTGGCCACTCAGGGGGTGCTCGAATCCCGGCCCCAGGTGCCGCTGGACGTGCGCCTGCCCGAGCTCCTGCCAGCTCCGGCCTGGCGTCCCGACGCGCGGCAGGCGAGCGCGCTGGACCAGGCCCTGGATCTGATCAATCGCGAGCCGGTGCACCTGCTATGGCAATGCGGCAAGCTCAGTGCCGAGCAGCGTCGTCGGGTGCACGCCCTGGCCGAGCGCGGCGCCATCGGCCTGGCGGACAGCATCACCCAACCTGGCAGTGTCGGCCCCTACCATGAGGGCCGGGCGGTGCCCGAATACCTGGGGCCACTGTCCCTCTATGGGTTCAGCCGACGGGTGTACCAGTTCATGCATTGCGAGCATGAGTTGAACGGCGCCCAGGACCACTGTGTGTTCTTTCTCAAGGGCAAGGTCGACCAGGCCGCCACACCATTTTCCGAAGGTAAGCTCAAGCGCCAATTGCGCGTGGTGCAGGTCAATCGTGAGCCCCGGCACCTTTCGCCGTTCACCGACCTGGCGCTGGATGTGCCGCTGGATGAGTTCCTGGGGCATATCGAGCGCGGTATGCAGGTCGAACCCCAGGTACTTGCGTTGCGCCGCGCCAAGCTTCGGGAGATGGCACAGCGCAGCGAAGCCGTGGCGGCGGATCACATTGAAACCCTGCCCATGACCGCCAACTACTTTTTTCATCGGCTCGGTCACCTGGTGCGCGAGCTGATCGAGCACCAGGGTTATCGCTATATCGGCGTCTACGATGTCGGCCGTTGCGGTATTTCTGCGGTGCGTAATGTGCCACGCACCGACCCCGGGTTTTCCGGATGGTATGGGCGGGCGCTGATGGGCGATGCACTGATGGCCTTGCCTTATATCGCCATGACCGCCGAGGGCAATGTCCTGGCTTTCATCGGCGACGGCGCGCGGGCCCTGGTGCCGGATATCGAGGCACGTCTGGCGCAAGGACTGGCCCAGGACCCGTGCGCGAACCAGCGCAACGTCAGTCTTTTCTACCTCACCAACGGCGTGTTGTCGCTGATCCAGACGTACCTCGACAAACGCTATGCCCACAACGGTGCCCAGCAAGTCGCGGTGACCAGCGCCGTGGCAATGGCCGCGCCGATGGAGCGGATCGGAGCCATCAGCGTGCACCGCGAACGCTTGGTCAACTTCGATGAAACCGCTCTGCGCCAAGCCCTGACACAACCCGGACGACTGAACATTTTCGACGTCTTGCTGGCCCATAACTCGGAGGGCGACGGCTTGAGCCTGGTCTCCGAAACCGCCTGGAACCGTCAATGAACCTCCGCCAAGGACACACCCCCATGAAATTCGGCTTCATCGCCCACCCGACCTCCATAGCCCTGCAACGCCAGGTGAAGATCATCGACCTGTTGGACCGCACGCTCGCTGAGCAGGATCGCGGATATCAGGCTCAGCTCTGGAAATCACGCAACCTGGTGCCGTTCGCCGACTTCGGGCGCATCGTCAGCGCCAGCGGTGCGGTGTGCGAGGGCATCTTGCATTACCTGCCGCTGACCGCCGAGCAAATGCTCAGCCAGCCGCGAACCATTGCCGCACGGGTACTCGAAGGCGTACACAGCCTGCAGGAGCAGGGCGCGCAACTGGTAGGTCTGGGTGGTTTTACCGCGATTGTCGGCAACCGCGGGTTGCAGACCCTGGACCGCAGTGGCGTACCGGTTACCACCGGGAACTCGTTGACTGCCTACGCCGCCTACAAGAACGTGCTGGAGGCCATGGCCCGGCTGGAGGTGGCGCCGGCCGACAGTGAAGTGGCGGTGGTCGGTTACCCCGGTTCGATTGCCCTGGTCATCGCCAAGCTCTTGGCCCGCGACGGTTGCCGCCTGCGCCTGGTGCATCGGGGCAGCGCGGAGCAGGGCCGTGACAGCCTGGCCTGGCTGCCGGCGCAGTTCCACGGCCAGGTGCAATTGACGACGGATATCGACAGTTGCTACGACTCGGTGCGTTTTTACGTCGCGGCGACGTCCAGTGGCGGGGTGATCGACCCCTATCGGCTCGCGCCGGGTTCCGTGGTGGTGGATGCCGCGCTACCCCGGGATGTGCTGCCGTTTCATCAAGACCGCCAAGACATTCTGATCATCGACGGTGGCCTGGTGTCGGCCAGCGCCGACCTGCGTTTCGGCACTGAAACCCTGGGGTTGGCGCCGAAAAAATTTCTCAATGGCTGCCTGGCGGAAACCCTGGTGCTCGCGCTGGAGGGGCGTGCCGAAGCATTCTCCATCGGGCGTGAATTACCCGAGGAGCGGGTACTGGAAATTGGCCGCATCGCTGAACTGCATGGTTTCTCGCCATCGCCCATGGCTTCTTATGGCGAGCGCCTGGCAGACACGGATTTCCAGGCCCTGCGGCGCTTCCATCGGACCACGAAAGTCTCCACCGCCCTCGAGCAATCCGCTGATCAACCGGCTGCGCTGCGGGCCGAAGCCTTGCGTTGTTTCGACCAGCACATCAACCCGGTGCTGAGGGAGTTCTACCAGTTCAACCACATCGAACGGGTGTTCACCCACGGCAGTGGTTGCTGGCTGACGGATCTGGACGGTGGCCGCTACCTGGACTTCGTCGCCGGCTACGGCTGCCTCAATACCGGGCACAATCATCCGCATATCAGCCAGGCACTACAGGTCTATCTGCAACAGCAATACCCCACGTTCGTCCAGTACGTGTCGGTGCCCTTGCAGACCAGCCTGCTGGCCCAACGCCTGAGTGAGCTGGCGCCGGGAAACCTGGAGCGGGTGTTTTTCAGCAATTCGGGCACCGAGGCGATCGAGGCGGCATTGAAGTTGGCGATGGCGGCCATGCAGCGACCTCGAATTCTGTATTGCGACAACGGCTATCACGGCAAGACCCTCGGGGCGCTGTCGGTCACCGGCCGAGACAAGCACCGCGAGCCTTTCAAGCCGCTGTTGGCACGTTGCGATTCGATCCCTTTTGGCGATCTGGCGGCACTGGAAAGTGCCTTGTGCCAGGGGGATGTCGGCGCCTTCATTCTCGAGCCGATCCAGGGCGAGGGCGGGGTGATCGTGCCGCCGCAGGGCTACCTGAAGCAGGTTCGTACGCTTTGCAACGCCTACGATTGCCTGTTGATTGTCGATGAAATCCAGACCGGCCTGGGTCGCACCGGCAAGCTGTTCGCTTGTGAGTGGGAAGCGGTGGTGCCGGATATCCTGGTGCTGTCCAAGTCGTTGTCCGGTGGTGCGGTGCCGATTGGCGCGACGCTGTCCAGCACGGCCTTGTGGGACCGCGCCTATGGCAGCATCGATACCTTTGCCTTGCACACCTCGACCTTCGGTGGCGGCAACTTTGCCTCGGCTTCGGCCCTGGCGACGCTTGAGGTGATTACCGCGCAAGACTTGGCCGGCAACGCCGCCCGGGTGGGGGGGCAGCTCAAGCAGGCGCTGGCTGAAGCGGTCAAGCCATACCCGTTCATTCGTGAAGTGCGCGGTGTCGGGTTGATGATCGCCATTGAGTTCGAATACAGCTTCAAAGGCGGCGTCGAGGCCTTCGTCCGTGAGTTCGCCAGCCGCATTCCGGGTAACGCGGCGGGCACCTATCGCATGCTCTCCGGCAAGGCCAAGCGGCATATCGAGGAGGCCATCTGTGAGGTGGAGAAAAACCTCGAGGAGATGTTCGTGTTGCGTTTCGTCAGCAAATTATCCCGGGAGCATGGCGTGCTGACCTTCGTCACGGCCAACAACAACCGGGTTATGCGCATCCAGCCACCGCTGGTGCTCAATGACGCCGAAGCGCAGCATTTTGTCGAAGCCTTCAGCGCCGTGTGCGAGGACATGTCGACCTTCCTCGCCTGATGCCTGCGAAAGCCCTCGCAAGAGGGCTTTTGTCTATCTGTAGCGGTCACCCAGTCTATCCATGCTGTCGACAAGTGCTTATCGCATAGTGATTGTTCTAAATGCATACGAAAACGGACCTTGCGCATATGAAATTCAAAGCCCTTTGAATTGATTAATCAAAGGGCCTGCATGAGAATTGCTTACATTCAGTAACAGGTATTAAACATGAAACTTCCTCCGCTTGTCGCTGCTGTTTCTATTCTAAGTAATGAAGAAATAACCCGTTATAGCCGACACTTGTTGATTCCTGATGTGGGTCTGGAAGGGCAGTGTCGTCTAAAGAGCAGCAGGGTATTAGTCATCGGTGCCGGAGGCCTGGGTTCGCCGGCGTTGCTTTACTTGGCGGCGGCCGGAATCGGGACCCTGGGCATCATCGACTTTGATCGGGTGGACGAGTCCAACCTGCAGCGCCAGGTGATCCATCGGGTGGCTACGGTGGGCCAGTTGAAGGTCGACAGTGCCGCTGAGGCCATCAAGGCGCTGAACCCCTATGTCAAAGTCGAGTGCCACGAACAGCGCCTGGAACCGGAAACCGCCGTGCAGTTGTTCAGCCAGTACGACCTTATCCTCGATGGCACTGACAATTTCGCCACCCGCTACCTGGTCAACGATGCCTGTGTGTTGGCCGGCAAACCCTACGTCTGGGGGTCGATTTTCCGCTTCGAGGGCCAGGCCTCGGTGTTCTGGGAAGACGCACCGGGTGGCGTCGGTCTCAACTACCGTGACCTGTATCCCGAACCGCCTCCGCCAGAACTGGCGCCATCCTGTTCCGAGGGCGGGGTGCTGGGCATTTTGTGTGCGTCCATCGGCGCAATCATGGCCACAGAGGCGATCAAGCTGATCACCGGCATCGGCGATAGCCTGCTGGGACGCTTGATGGTGTACGACGCGCTGGACATGTCCTACCGGCAGATGCCGCTGCGCCGCTCCCCGGGACGCCAGCCCATCACGGCCCTGAGTGATTACCAGGCCTTTTGCGGCCTGAACGCGCCCCAAGGCGTGCAGGACGTGGCCATTCCCTCGATCAGCGCCAAGCAATTGCAGGCATTGCGCGAAAGCGGCCAGGAGGTGTTGTTGATCGATGTGCGTGACCGCGCCGAATGGGACATCGTACGGATCCACGGCGCCCAGCACATGCCCAAGGGGCCTAAGACCGCAGAACTGATCGAAACCCGGTTCGGCAAGCACGCCAACCTGGTCCTGCACTGCAAGACTGGCGCGCGCTCGAAAGCCGTATTGCTCGAGCTTCAGCAACGAGGCTTCAGCAATGTACGCAATCTCGATGGTGGCGTGCTGGCCTGGGTCAGGGATATCGAGCCAGCGTTGCCGGCCTACTGAACCAGAAGATGAGGACCGAGGATGTTGAGTATTCGTGTCGGCCTGCTGGAAGCCATCCTGGAGCAGGCGCGGCGGGATCATCCGCTGGAAACCTGCGGCATCGTCGCCGCACCGGTAGGCGTTCGTACCGCCGAACGACTGGTGCCGATGGATAATGCCGCGCGTTCGTCGACGTTCTTCAGTTTCGATCCCAGGCAGCAATTGGCAGTCTGGCGGGCGCTGGACGAGCGAGACGAGGAGTGCCGGGTGATCTATCACTCACATACCGCCAGTGTCGCTTATCCGAGCGCCGAGGATGTGCGTTATGCCGGTGATGCTTCGGTGCATTACGTTATTGTTTCAACACTGCAGGCGGTTGACGAGTGTGTTCGAAGTTTTCGAATCATCAATAATAAAGTGACCGAAGAGCGTATTTGCGTGGTGCGCTGAAAGTTATAAGCGATACCGCTAAATTAAATAATCAATGATCAAAGGGCTGTTTAAAGCTCAGGGAGTTTTGCATGTCGATTTTTGTCGCGGTGCCAACTTTGTTGCGTACTTTCACCCAAGATAAAAAGCGTGTCGAAGTTCAGGGGCAGACCGTTCTTGAAGCGATCGAATATATGGAAGAACAGTATCCGGGGGTCAAGGAGCGGCTGATCGGTGATGGTCAGGTGCATCGCTTCGTAAACATCTACGTCAACGATGACGACATCCGTTTTGTCGACAACCTCGCCACCGCGCTCAAGGCCGGCGACAGCCTCACCATCCTTCCCGCCGTAGCTGGCGGCTGAGACCTGACGCTGACCCGGTGCTGCGCGCGGTACCTCACCAAAGGCCCGCACGTGGCGGTATGGAAACCTGCTGGTATATGTCTTATGTCGCGTCTTCTACAGGGTTGCAGCCTTTCTGGCTGTGTTGAACAGGTGCCCGCCGGCTTTGCCGCGCTGTCCGCGTCACTGCGCTACCAGGCGACGGCGCTGGGCCTGGAGCACCGTCCGTCCCATGGCGATCCCCTGGCTTGCGGGTTGGGGTTTTCCTTTCATCATCCGGACCTTTCGCCCATCGAAGGGATGATTCACGGCTGGCCCGATGGCAGCGCCCGCGGTGTCACCGAACACACCGTGCAGGCTGCCTGCGGATTGATGTCGGTGCATGGCCGGGCCAGCGGCAAGGCCCAGGGGCTGGGGCTCGATTATGTCTCGACCCTGAGCGCCAGCCTGGCCCTCCAGGGGGCGCTGGCCGCCGCCCTGGGCCAGTTGCGTGGCGGTCGTTTCAGTCACGTCAGCAGTTCCCTGGGCGCCGCCGGGGTGCTCGGTGTTGGTCAATACCTGGCCGGTGCCACGGCCTCTGATGAGGCCGAACGGCTGCTCCCCGGCGCGACCTGTTCGAAGAATCGTCCCCCCTTCGTCTCCGCTGACGGTGTGCATTTCGAACTGGAAACCCTCGACGCCGAGCCTTGGCGACGTTTCTGGGCTGCGGTGGGCATCGACGCCGAACAGGCCGGGCAGGGCTGGAAGGCCTTCCTGTTGCGTTATGCCAAGGCCGTTGCGCCGATGCCAACGGTGTTTCGGCAGGCCTTGGCGCGGCTGTCCATGGCCCGCATCAGTGCCTTGTGCGCGTTGAACGGCATGGCTGTGTGCCCGCTGCGCAGCCTCGCCGAGCGGCGTGCCGACGAAGATTTGCCCAGGCAATTGAAACAAGGCCCTTGGGCATTCGACTGTAGTGCTGCCAATGGCCGGGCATTGCCCGCGTTGGCGTCGGACGAATTGCCCTTGAGCGGTCTGACGGTGATTGAGTCCTGTCGCCGGATCCAGGGACCGTTGGCCGGTCATTTACTGGCGATGCTGGGGGCCGAGGTGCTGCGCATCGAATTGCCCGGTGGCGATCCATTGCGGGCCATGCCGCCGTGCGTCGACGGTGTGTCGGTGCGCTTCGATGCCCTCAATCGCCTCAAGCAGGTACGCGAACTCGATATCAAGTCAGCCGCCGGTCGTGAAGAACTCTACGAGCGGGTCCGTCATGCTGACGTGTTCCTGCACAACTGGGCGCCGGGCAAGGCGGCGGAGCTGGCGCTGGACTGCGCCGACTTGGCACGGATCAACCCGGGCCTGGTGTACGCCTATGCCGGTGGCTGGGGCCATGACCGCCCGGGTGAACCCTTGCCGGGTACCGACTTTGTTGTCCAGGCATGGTCTGGTGTCGGTGAACAGATCGGCCAGGCCTCGGGCACCCCGGGTGGTTCGCTGTTCACCGTGCTCGATGTGCTGGGCGGTGTGGTCGCCGCCCAAGGGGTGACTGCTGCCCTGGTCCATCGTGCCCTCAGCGGCCAGTCAGTGCGCGTCGACAGCTCCTTGCTCGGCGCGGCCAATTTATTGTGCGCCCAATCACTGCAGGACGCGGATCAGCCCCAGGCCAGCCTGCTCAAGGGGGTGTACCCGACCCAGTCCGGGTTACTGGCGATCGATTGCCAGACCCCAGCGCAACTTGAACAACTGAACCGAATCCTCGCCTTGGACCCGCAAACCAGCCCGCAGAGGTTGGACGCATTGCTGGGCAACGCCCTGTCGTCGCAAGCGGCCGCGGCCTGGCAACAGCTGCTGGACAGCGCCGCCATACCAGCCTGCGTGGTCGTAGAAGACCTGTCGCAGCTGGCGCAAGACAGGCGATTGAAGCCGTGCTTAAGCCTCAATGCCTATACCTCGGTCAACGCTCACTGGAGTTTTCGATGAATAACGCAGGCATCATTGATCTGGTTCCCGTTGAGGTTCGCAGTGTCTGGGAACGTGACGGAACCTACCCCAACCGTTCGGTCTATCAACTGTTCCGCGAGCACGCCGAGCGTGAGCCGGAAAAACCCGCCGTGCTCTCGCCCGAAGGCACCCTGAGCTATGGCCAGTTGCATGACTATGCCTTGCGCATGGCCGCCGGCCTGCGCGCCGCCGGGATCATGCCCGGCGACGTGGTGGCCTATCAACTGACCAACAGCTGGCGTTGCTGCGCCATCGATCTGGCCGCTGCGGCGCTGGGCGCCGTGGTTGCGCCGTTTCCGCCAGGACGTGGCAGCCTGGACATTCAGGCACTGGTCCGGCGCTGCGATGCCCGGGCAGTCATCGTTCCGGCCGAGTATGCAGGCATCGATTTATGCCAAGTTGTTGAGGCACTGCGCCCGACCTTGTTGTCACTTAGGGTGCTGATCGTCGAAGGCCGTGCCCGGGATGGCTGGCTGAGCCTGCAGGACATGCTCGAGGCCGAGCCGCTTGAAGAGGCGCAGTTGCCCGAGGTTTGCCCCAATTCACCGGTACGCCTGCTGGTGTCTTCCGGCACCGAGTCGGAACCCAAACTGGTGGCCTATTCCCACAATGCCCTGGTGGGCGGGCGCGGGCGCTTCCTGCAACGCATCCATCCCGAGGGCGCCACGTTCCGTGGGCTGTACCTGGTGCCACTGGGTTCATCGTTCGGTTCAACCGCCACCTTTGGCAGCCTGTCGTGGCTGGGTGGGTCGATTGCCGTCCTGCCGCAATTCGATGTAGCAGCGGCCATCGAGGCTATTGAACGGCTGCGCCCGACCCACATCCTCGGGGTACCCACGATGCTTCAGCGCATCGCTGCCGATGCACGCCTGGGCGAGGTCGACAAATCCAGCCTGCTGGGGTTGATCTGCGGCGGCTCGCTGATTGACGAAGTCACGGTGCGCCGCTGCGTCGAGGCCTTTGGCTGTGGCTTCATCAGCCTGTACGGCTCGGCGGACGGGGTGAACTGTCACAACACGCTGGACGATGCGCTGGAGGTGGTGTTCTACAGTGTCGGCCGACCGAACCCGGCGGTGTGCGCCATCAAGATTTTCGACGAGCAGGACCAGGAACTGCCCCAGGGCAGCGTCGGTGAAATCCGTGCGCGGGGGCCCCTGAGCCCGATGCAATACGTCAACGCCCCGGAACTCGATGCGCAGTATCGAGATGCCGAGGGCTGGGTCAAGACCGGCGACCTTGGCTACATCGATGCCGACGGTTATCTGATTCTGGCCGGACGCAAGAAGGACATCATTATCCGTGGCGGCGCCAACATCAGCCCGGTGCAGATCGAAACCCTGGCGACCGGTCATCCCGATGTGGTCAGTGTCGCCTGCGTGGCCGTGCCAGATCCGGACCTGGGCCAGCGCGTGTGCATTTGCGTGACCCTGCGCGAGGGCGCGCCGCGTTTCAGCTTGAGTGAGTTGACCGACTACTTGCGCGAGCAAGGGTTGGAAGTCAATAAGCTGCCCGAGTACCTGCGATTCTATAAGCAACTGCCGCTGACGCCGGCAGGCAAGGTCGACAAGAAGTCCCTGGCCGCTGAAGTGGCGTTCCTGGAGAGCGGGGCGGGTATCGCATGTTGAGGGCAATGAAAGTCGGCAGCGCTCAGGAGGCTGCTGAGCTGGCGTGCCAGGTGCGGCGTTTTGTCGATGAACGCATCATCCCGGTGGAGGCCGAACTGGCGGCTGAACCCCGACAAGCCGCCCGACGCATCGCCGAGCTGAGTGCCCAGGCCCGGGCCGCCGGGTTGTGGGGCAGCTTCTACCCCCAGGCCTTGGGCGGTCGGATGGCCAGCCTGCAAGCTTATCTGCGGGTAGCCGAGCAGGAGGGCCGGTCCGAGTACGGGCCTGCGATCTTCGGCGACGACGCCACGTTGGATCTGCACATGTTGAGCCGCCATGCCGGCGAGGAAGTCCGCCAGCGCTTTCTCGCTCCATTGGCGGCGGGGACGATGGTTTCCAGTTACGGCATGTCCGAGCCGGACAGCATCGGATCGATCCCGGCGACCCTGAGTAGCCACGCTGAACTGGTTGACGGCCACTGGCGGTTGAGCGGGCGCAAGTGGTTCATCTGCCGTGCCGAGCGGGCGGCATTGGTCACGGTGATTGCCCGTACCGCGCCAGGGCCATTGGAGAGTGGGTTATCGATGTTGTTGGTGCCCACCGACTTGCCTGGTTTTCGCGTGGAACGACCCTTGTCGATTCTCGGGCGTTTTTCCGGGCAAGGAGAGCTTTCGTTCGATCAGGTTCAAGTCCCCGCCAGCCATGTGCTGGGTGAGGTAGGGCAGGGCCTGGCATTGATGCAAGAGCGCCTGGCGCTGGGGCGCATCCTGCGTTCGGTGCATTGGCTGGGACTAGCGCAACGCTGCTTCGACCTGATGTGCGCCCGCATCCATTCGGCCCGCGGCGCGCAGGCGCGGCTGGCGGACAAACAACTGGTTCGCCAGCGGGTGTTCCGGGTTTACCAGGGCATTGCCAGCGCCCGCGCACTGCTTCACGACGCCGCCGACAAATACGACGCCGGCGTTGCCAACAGCATCGAGGTGAATATCGCCAAGGTCGCCGCTTCCCAGGCCTTGAGCGAGGCAGCGGACTCGGCGATCCAGATCATGGGCGCCGAAGGCCTGAGCGAACTGTCGCCGTTGTCGGGGATTTATCGCACGGCGCGCACCACCCATATCCTCGACGGCACCGACGATGCGCTGGTGAGCGCGGTGGGCCGGCAATTGCTCGACAGTTGTGGTGACGCGGGGCTGGACTTCGATTGGCCGTCCGTGATGGTGGGAGCAGACCGATGAGCGACGACAATCCCTCACGGGGCGTATGGCTACGGCTGGTGCTGACCGCAGCGATGGCTTTGCCGATGCTGATTTTCTACGCAGTCGGCACCCTCGGGCCGCTGATGGTGGCGGACCTCGGTGTGCCGACCCATTGGCTGGGCTGGCTGATCACCAGCGCGTTCGGTTTTGCCGCCGTGTTGTCACTGTGGGCCGGGCCGTTGGTCAATCGTCTCGGTACTCGCCGTGCCCTGGCATTGCTGTTCT
Source organism: Pseudomonas sp. Tri1 (assembly GCF_017968885.1). NCBI lineage: Bacteria > Pseudomonadati > Pseudomonadota > Gammaproteobacteria > Pseudomonadales > Pseudomonadaceae > Pseudomonas > Pseudomonas sp. Tri1. The sequence goes on from NZ_CP072913.1 coordinate 3,156,206, forward strand.
GGAGCACGGTGGCGGCGTACGGGTTACTGGCGAGCTTGCCGGGGTTTATCGGGGTGGTATTGGCGCTGGCGGCCTGCGGGATCGCCCAGGCGCTGGCCAATCCGGCGACTAATCTGTTGATCGCCGAACGCGTCGAGCCCCGGCACAAGGCTGCGGTGGTCGGCTTGAAACAGTCCGGAGTGCAGGTCTCGGCCTTGTTTGCCGGCCTGTTGTTGCCCAGCCTGGCTCTGAGCCTGGGCTGGCGCGCTGCCTTGGCCGCGCTGTTGGTGCCGGCGTTGCTCCTGGCGCTGTTGGGGCCGCGGGTGGCAACCCACGGGCCTTCGGGCAAATCTTTGGGGTTTGCTGTGAATCGACCCAATGTTCGCCTGGCGCTGCTGATGAGCGTGCAACTGTGTGTGGGTATCGTGCTGTCGTCGTTCGTGACGTTTCTCGGGGTCTTTGCCGCTCAGCAAGGCATGACCGCACAATCGATCGGCGCTTTGATCGCCGGTTTCGGTGTGATGGGCATCGCTGCCCGCGTCGTGCTCACCCCGATGGGGGCGCGGATGGCCGATGAGTCCTGGTTGCTGTTGGTGCTGCTGCTGTTGTCAGGCGTGGCGTTGTGGCTGACTTCGCTGGCCTTGCCCCTGCGTCATTGGCCGCTGTGGGCGGGCGCCTTGGGCATGGGCCTGACGGCTGTGGCGACCAATGCTATCGCCATGAGCATGGTGCTGCGCGATCCAGGATTTGGCAGCCCGGCGTCGGCTGCGGGGCTGCTGTCGGTGGGCTTTTTTGGCGGGTTCGCCGTGGGGCCGCCGTTGTTCGGCGTGCTCCAGCGCGGGCCGTGGGGGTTCGCCGATGCGTGGCTGCTGTTGATCGGGGTACTCGTAGTCGGCGGTCTGTCGAGCTTGCTGCTGATTTGCTTGCGACGACGCCACAAAGCGCCGGCCGTCACCGGGTTGAGGGCGGTCAAATGAACGTCGTCCAGGCGTGGCAAGAGCCGCTGCGGCTCGATGAGGCGTATCGCGCCATTGCGGCGATCCTCAGGCGCATGGATCAAATCCAGGCTTCCTGCGCCGAGGGTTTTCCATTGTATTGCACGGGTGCTGACAGTCATTGGAAGGTGTCAGCTGGCGGCTCCTGGCTGGGCGGCTTCTGGTCCGGATTGTGGTGGTTGCGCGCCCATCGCAGCGCTTTTCAGGGCGATCGACTGCAGGCGCGGCTGATTACCGAACGGCTGCGGGACAAACTCGAGAGCGCCACGCACCATCGCAGCCTGATCTTTCATTACGGCGCCGGGCTGGGCAGTTGCTTGCTTGATGACCATAGGGCCAACGAACTGGCGGAACAGGCGGCACAACAACTGGCTCGGGCCTTCGATCCGCTGCTCGGTTGCATTGCACTGGGGCGGGACATGGGAGGCGGTGAGCAGGGCGATCTGCGTCTGAGCATCGACCCGCTGGCCGCCACGCTGCAATTGTTCGCGCGCCGGGCCGACCCCCGGTTGTTGAGTCTTGGCCGGCAGCAACTGCAGGCCTCTTTTCGCGCCTGTGCCGGTGACGGCGGGGCCTGGAGCAGTCTGGCGTGCCATGAAAATGGTCAGTGGCGTGCCGGCGACAGGCCGGGCAATTGGTCGCGAGGCCAGGCCTGGGCACTGCTTGGCCTGAGTGTCGGTGCTCGGTTGTACGGCGCACCTTACCGCCAGGACGCCGAGCGGGCCTGCGAGTACTGGTTGCGCAGCCGGGGCCTGGCGGCACCACTCAATCGCCTGTCCGAACCCCGAGGGCCGGACGATCCCTGTGCGGCGGCGATGGCGTCGCTGGCCCTGCAAGGGCTGGCGACACAGGTACCCGACGGCGAGGTATTGCACCAGCAGGCCGGTGCGCAACTGGCGACGATCATTCGCAGTGGCGATTTTCACGAGGGCCGTTTCGTCGGCCATTGCTACCGGGTTTCGGCCGCAGGAGAGCAGAAAGTGGAGTCGGCCTGTGGCAGTTTTTTCCTGCTGGCGGCATTGCTGGCCTGGACCGGTGAGCTGGATCCTGGCGTTATCTAAGAGGTCCATCTGCGCAGGCACCAAGTCCCTGCATCAAGCAGTGAGTAAAAATTTCCCCCTTTCAGGGCACTCAATCCCTGTTACCTGCCTTTTTGCACCTATTCGACCCGTTCCGGGGCACTCTTGGGAAAGCTGAAATAAACGTTTCAGCTTTCCCAAGATGTTTTGTCGCATGAATGAAAATAAATTTCGCTTTTAAGTAAATTTGCGCTGATTTTTCTAGCGCTGTCTTGATGCGCTGCGCTTAGGCACAGCCTTTGCTACGGCTCAACAGCGATGCCATCAGAGCGTTGAATTCAGGATAGGAGTCATTTCGCCACGCAGATTTAATCAAGGGGGCGCACGTCATCCAGACGCAAAGGCCAGACAGAGACCGGTGCTATCGAGGTGTTCAGAGAAACAGGGCTCATTAAAACCAAGCAAGGCCGGACCATTGGAATGACGAAGTGATAAGAAATGCCGTGTAGAACGCGGCTGGGAGTTGGCTATGCCCCACGCTTTTTTTAATGAAATGTATGACGCGAAGGGTGACTGCCGCCCGCATTACCAAGCCTTCTCACGCTGGTTGGCGGATACGCCGCTTGAACTGCTTGAACAACGCCGGCGCGAAGCCGACCTGCTGTTTCACCGAGCCGGTATCACCTTCACCCTCTACGGGGACGAGCAGGGCACCGAACGGTTGATTCCCTTCGACATCATTCCTCGCAGCATCAAGGCCAGTGAATGGCAGATGGTTGAACGGGGCTGCATTCAACGGGTCCAGGCCCTGAACATGTTCCTGGCCGACATCTATCATGGGCAGCACATCCTCAAGGAAGGCATCATTCCCCCCGAGCAGGTGCTCGCCAACGAGGGTTATCAGATCGCGATGCAGGGCCTGAACCTGCACCGGGGCATTTACGCCCACATCGCTGGTGTCGACCTGGTTCGCGACGGTGACGGCAGTTACTACGTGTTGGAAGACAACCTGCGTACGCCCAGCGGTGTGAGCTACATGCTCGAAGACCGCAAGATGATGATGCGTCTGTTCCCCGAGCTCTTCGCCGCGCAGCGCGTGGCCCCCATCGACCACTACCCGAACCTGCTGCTCGATACCCTGAAAAGCTCAAGCCCGCTGGATAATCCCACTGCTGTGGTGCTGACCCCGGGCCGCTTCAACAGCGCCTATTTCGAGCACGCGTTCCTGGCCCGTGAAATGGGCGTGGAGCTGGTGGAGGGCGCCGACCTGTTCGTGCGTGACGACCACGTCTACATGCGCACCACCGCCGGCCCCCGGCAGGTGGACGTGATTTATCGCCGTCTTGACGATGCCTTTCTCGACCCGCTGTCGTTCAACCCCGATTCCATGCTGGGTGTTCCAGGGCTGATCGCCGTTTACCGTGCGGGCAATGTGGTACTGGCGAACGCGGTCGGCACGGGCGTGGCCGATGACAAGTCGATTTACCCCTACGTCGACGAGATGATCCGCTTCTACCTCACCGAAGAGCCGATCCTGAAGAACGTGCCCACCTGGCAGTGCCGCAAACCCCAGGACCTGTCCCATGTGCTGGCCAACCTGCCCGACCTGGTGGTCAAGGAAACCCAAGGCTCCGGCGGCTACGGCATGCTGGTCGGCCCTGCGGCCACGGCGGCGGAAATCGAAGACTTCCGCGCACGCCTCAAGGCCCGCCCCGAAGCCTACATCGCCCAGCCGACCTTGAGCCTGTCCACGTGCCCGACCTTTGTCGAGAGCGGTATCGCCCCGCGCCACATTGACCTGCGTCCGTTCGTGCTGTCGGGCAAGGAAACCCGCCTGGTGCCTGGCGGGCTGACCCGGGTGGCACTGCGCGAAGGCTCGCTGGTAGTGAATTCGTCCCAGGGCGGCGGCACTAAAGACACTTGGGTCGTGGAGGACTAAGACATGCTTTCAAGAACCGCTTCTGACCTCTATTGGATGTCCCGCTATCTGGAGCGCGCCGAGAACCTGGCGCGCATGCTCGAAGTCAGTTACTCGCTGTCGCTGATGCCCCAGGCCGGGCGCAGCGATGGGCATGCCGAGCTGGCGATGTCGCTGCTGGCGGCTGGTACGCTGGACGATTACAACGCGCGTTATGACGCGCTGAACACTGAGCGCATGCTGCATTTCTTTGCACTGGATGAAACCAACCCGGGCAGTATCTATAGCTGTCTGCGGGCCGCCCGGACCAATGCCCATGCGGTGCGCGGGCGTATCACCGCCGACATGTGGGAAAACATCAACGCCACTTGGCTGGAAATGCGCAACATCGCCAGCAACGGCTTGGGCCGCTACGGCATCAGCCATTTCTGTGAATGGGTCAAGGAGCGCTCGCACCTGTTCCGTGGTGCGACGTCGGGCACCATCATGCGCAACGATGCCTACTGTTTCATTCGCCTGGGGACCTTTATCGAACGGGCGGACAACACCTTGCGTCTGCTGGATGCACGCTACGAAATGTTCGGCGAGGAGTCGGAGGAGGTCAGCGACAATTCGGCGCGTGGCTATTACCAGTGGAGTGCCTTGCTGCGGGCGTTGTCTTCGTTCGAGGCGTTCAACGAAATCTACCGTAATGCGCCCAATGCCGAGCAGGTTTCGGAGATGTTGCTGCTGCGCGCCGATGTGCCGCGCTCGCTGCATGCCTGTATCGAGGAGCTGGACCATATCCTCGCCAGCCTGCCGGGCAATAACGGCAGGCCGGCGCAGCGTCTGGCCGCCGAGCTGAATGCGCGCCTGCGCTATTCCGGGATCGACGAGATCCTCGCCTCGGGCCTGCACCAATGGTTGACCGACCTCATTGGCCAGATCCGTCACTTGGGCCAGACCGTTCATGAGTCTTATCTGGAGGTCGTATGAAACTGTCCATACGCCACGACACCACCTACAGCTATGCCGATGAAGTCTGCACCAGCATTCAGTTTCTGCGCCTGACCCCCAAGGACAGCCAGCGCCAGCGCATCCTTGAGTGGCACTTGGAGCTGCCGCGACTGGTGCGCAGCCAGATCGACCCATACGGCAACATCCTGCATGTGATGACCATGGACGAACCCCACGGCGCCTTGGTGCTGACGGCTTATGGTCAGGTGGAAATCGATCAGACGGTGGAGAGGGAGACGGACACTCAATCGCCGTTGCCGTTCCTGCGCACCAGCCGTCTGACCCAGGCCGATGACGCGCTCGGCGCTTTCGCCGTGGAGCAATGTGGAGCACGGCGCGATCGTGCGGCGCTGACCGACTTGATGAATGGCCTGGCTGCCCGGATGCCCTACAGCCCGGGCACGACGGCGGTCAGCAGTACCGCCGCCGAGGCGTTTGCCGGCGGTAGCGGGGTGTGCCAGGACCATACCCATGCGTTCCTGGCCTGCGCGCGCAGCCTGGGTATCCCGGCCCGCTACGTCTCCGGTTATCTGTGCACCGAAGATGAAAGCCACCTGGCAAGCCACGCCTGGGCCGAAGCCTGGCTGGACGACGGCTGGTACAGCTTCGACGTGACCAACCGCCTGACCCGACCTGACCGCCACCTGAAACTGGCGGTCGGCCTGGACTACCTCGACGCCTGCCCGGTACGCGGCATGCGCCGAGGTGGTGGGGCGGAGCAGATGTTGGCAAGGGTGCAGGTGAGTTCGATGGTGCAGGTGCAGCACCAGTAGCCCAGTAAACCTGAAGACCTCATCGCGAGCAGGCTCGCTTGTATGTTTAGACTTGAAGGGGTGGGCGGGACTAAAAGCTCGATTCCGACTCTAGCCAGTACGGACCGTGGGAGACTTCTCGTTCCGCCCTTTCTACCTAAAGCGCCGATAAGGAATTCATCGGTAAAACCGACGATAGAGGCAAGCCAGCGCAAAGGTAGACCCCGACAAGCACCTAAACCCTAGCTCCGAGGATTCGTCATGACAATCCTTAACTCACCAACGGTTATTGGTATCGATGTAGCGAAGGCCGAAATCGTCGTTTACCGCGAAGACCTGAAAATCACTCAAGCCATCGCCAACAATCGCGAAGCTCTTGGCCGGTGGCTCAAAACGCTACCAGCCCAAAGCTCGATTGCGCTGGAAGCCACCAGTTTTTATCACCTGGACACAGCTGAGCTGGCCCATGGAATGGGGTTTCATGTTTACGTTGTGGATCCTTATCGGGTGGCCCATTACCGTGAAAGTATTGGGCTGCGGGCTAAAACTGATCCTTGTGATGCGCGTTTGCTGGCTCGTTATCTAACGAACGAGCAAGCAAGGCTGCGTATCTGGAGCCCACCTCCAGAAGCCTACAAAGTGTTAAAAAACCTGCTTAGAAAACGTGCGGCACTCATCAAGGCCCGTGTCAGTATCGTGCTGAGTTTTTCGAACGAACCGTGCCTAAAGGACATCTTGGCCCGGCAGTTGGAGGTCTTCAAAGAGTCCGATCAGGCCATTCAGAAGCTAATGCGTGAGGCCAGCCAAGCGGTAGGGATCACTGAAAACATCAACCGCTGCAAAGCCATTGAAGGGATTGGTGAACTGACGGCCATTGGCTTGGCGACCGCATTCATGCGCGGTCACTTTGTCAGTGGCGATGCATTCATTGCTTTCTTGGGGATGGATTTGCGTCCAAAAGACTCAGGGAAGAAGCACAGTCCTCGTCACTTGAGCAAAAAAGGGGACGGGGAGCTACGACGCCTGGCGCACAACGCCGCGATGGCGGCCTGTCGGTCTCCTGCCTGGAAACCTTACTATGAGGCCTTCTTGGCACGAGGCCTGGCCAGAACTCAGGCCTTGGTTATCCTTGCCCGCAAGTTGTGTCGGGTAGCATTCGCCCTGATGAAAAATCAGAGCGAATACCAACCAAATTCACGGTTGCAGGGTTCCCCTGCAACATAGAATCTCCCACAGGTATTTGTGGTGAACATCGAATCGATGAACACCCGAGAACCCCTGTGGAGCGAGCTTGCTCGCGATGACGGTAGCCCATCCAACATCACCACCAACTGATCCACCGCCATCGCGAGCAGGCTCGCTCCCACAGGGTACTTGTGGTGAACATCGAATCGGTGAACACCCGAGAACCCCATGTGGGAGCGAGCTTGCTCGCTATGACGGTAGCCCATCCAACATCACCACCAACTGATCCACCGCCATCGCGAGCAAGCTCGCTCCCACAGGGTATTTGTGGTGAACATCAAATGGATGAACACCCGAGAACCCCTGTGGGAGCCGAGCTTGCTCGCGATGACGGCAGCCCATCCAACATCACCACCAACTGATCCACCGCCATCGCGAGCAGGCTCGCTCCCACAGGGTATTTGTGGTGAACATCAAATGGATGAACACCCGAGAACCCCTGTGGGAGCCGAGCTTGCTCGCGATGGCGGTCGCCCGGCCAACATCGCCGCAAGCTGACTCACCGCCATCGCGAGCAGGCTCGCTCGCCCACAAAAATCAGCCGTCACCCCTGACCCCCCGCGTACCCACCAAATGAAGCTTTCATGACAAAAGTTCGGTAGCACATCGCCATTCCCGTCATGCCTGTGTGACGTGTTCAAGGGGGCCTGCAAGGTCGTTTTGGAACCGGGGCGCGAAGCCGGGAGTGAGGCGATGGGAACTATGGAACGTTATTCGAAAGTGGGCATGCAGGAGCTCGACCAGCGGCTGTCGAAAATCGTCGAAGCGGCGCGCAAGCAGCCGGTCTCGGTGTATCGCTATGGTGCTCCGTGGGTTTGGATCGTTTCCCAGGATGACTGGCAGGGTGCGCTCAAGGAAGTGTCCAGCTACATCCCGCAGGGCCATTCACTGGTGTTGCTGCGTCCGCAGATCGACGACCTGCTGGATGAGCATCGCGAGGTGCTGCAAGGCCTCAATGCTGACGCCAGGATGCTGATCGCGCCACAAACCGCCATGCACATCCTCTTGCTGCAGCTGCTCTATTCGGTGCCCAGCGAGCAGCAGCTCTACGAACAGCTCAACTACAACCTGTTGTTCCGCTGGTTCGTCGGCCTGGACCTGAATCAAAAGGTCTGGAGCTTCAACGTCCTGAGCAAAGACCTCGCCACGCTGCTGGGCGACGCGCGGGCAGTGCGGCTCATCCAGAAAATCATTGGTGAAGTGTTCTGTGGCGCCTTGCTGCAAATGCCGGAGTTCTCCTTGAACTTCGCGTTGCTGCACACCTGGCTGGCCCGGCACGCCACGACATCGACCGCAAGCAATTGAGCCGTACTTTGAATTCAGGGGGTGGTGTGGAGCATTTCTTCAAATCGCGGCCGGCGCTGTGGGGCTGGCTGCTGCTGGCGGTCGGGGGGCCGTCGGCATTCGCCGCAGAAGGAGGGCAAGAGGCCGAAGCGGCGCCGGCGCGCCTGGTGGACGTGAACGAGTATTTCGTGCGCGGCAACACCGTGCTCGATGCCCGGGCCATCGAAGAAGCGGTGTACCCGTTCCTCGGCCCACAAAGGGCTTTGAGCGACATTGAAGGCGCCCGGGAAGCCCTGCAAAAGGCCTATCAGGCGCGCGGTTATCAATCGGTGTTCGTCGAGTTGCCAGAGCAGAAAGTCGAAGACGGCATCGTCTACCTGCAAGTTAGCGAAACCAAGGTCGGCCGGGTGCGAGTGGTGGGCGCAAAGCACTATTCGCCCGTCGAAATCCGAGATGACGTGCCAGCTCTCAAGGAGGGCGAGGTACCCGATTTCGCCCAGGTCCAGGCAGAACTGGCGCAGTTGAACAAGACCCCGGGGCGCCAGGTCATGCCGCTGGTGCGCGAAGGCCAGCGACCCGGAACCATGGACGTCGATCTACAGGTCGAAGACCAGAACCCTTGGCAAGCCAGCCTGGGACTCAATAACGACTACAGCGCCGACACCGAAAAGCTGCGTACGGTCGCGAGCCTGGGCTACAACAACCTCTGGCAACTGGGCCACAGCGTTTCGCTGACCTTCTTCACCGCGCCGCAGGACACCGAGAACGCCCAAGTCTGGTCGGGTTCCTACACCGCGCCGCTGAGTGAACGTTGGAGTGTGCAGTTCTCGGGTTACCAATCCGACAGCAACGTGGCGACCGTCGGCGGCAGCAACGTCTTGGGCAAAGGTCACTCCTACGGGGTGTCGGCGATCTACAGCCTGCCTTCCAGCGGGGCATGGGCCAACAGCTTTTCGGTCGGGGTGGATTTCAAGGATTTCGACGAAGAGCTCAACTTTGGCGGCGCCAGCGACAAGGCACCGCTCAAGTACGCGCCATTCACCTTTGCCTACAACGGCTTTCGCTACACCGAAACCAGCCAGTTGGGCCTGGGCCTGAGCCTGGTGGCGGGTACTCGCAGCCTGCTGGGCTATGGCAGCAACGACGAAGAGTTCGACTACAAGCGCTATCGCGCCAGCCCCAGTTTCGCGGTGCTCAAGGGCGACGGCAATTACACCTTCACCTTCGCCAACGATTGGCAAACCGCCTCCAAGGCCGCCTTCCAGCTCGCCTCCGGGCCGCTGGTTTCCAACGAACAATTCTCCGCCGGTGGCGCCACCTCGGTACGCGGCTATCTGGCCGCCGAGCGCACCGGGGACGACGGCTACCTGCTGTCCCAGGAACTGCGCACACCATCGCTCGCCAAGTTCCTCGGCAGCTACGTCCAAGAGTGGCGCTTCTATGCCTTCGCCGAAGGCGCGCAGTTGTACCTGCGCGACGAACTGCCCGACCAGGAAGCCGATTACAGCCTTGCCAGTATCGGCCTCGGCACCCGCGCGAGCCTGAGCAAATGGCTGTCCGGCAGCCTCGATTGGGGCTACCCGCTGCTCGACGGGCCGAACACCTCGAAACAGGAATCGCGCCTGCACTTCAACCTGCAAGCGACGTTTTGAACCCAGGAGTCATGTCCATGCAACGCTTATTGTTATCCCTGTTGATTTGCCTGGGGCTGGTGCTTCCGGCGACCGCCAACGCCTGGTGGCAGGACGACTGGCACTATCGCAAACAGATTTCGGTGGACACCACGCCCCAGGGCGCCGCCATCGCCCAGGCCCTGGGACGCACCGCGCTGCTGGTACGCCTGCACACCGGCAACTTCACCTTCGACGGCGTCAAGGACGACGGCTCGGACCTGCGTTTTGTCAGTGCCGATGACAAGACCGTGCTCAATCACCAGATCGAAAGCTTCGACCCGCTGATGGGCATGGCGCTGATCTGGGTCGATGTGCCGAGCGTGGAGGGCGGCCAGCGTCAGGACCTGTGGATGTATTACGGTAACCAGAAGGCCCCGGCCACCGGCAGCGGCCAGTTGACCTTCGACCCGGACTACACCGCGCTGTATCACTTCGACAGCGCCTCCGGCGTGCCGCCCCGGGACACCACGGCCTACGGCAACAATGCCCAGGGCGCAGTCGGTACCAGCATCGACGGTGTGATCGGCCATGCCTTGCAGTTCAACGGCCAGCCGTTGCTGTTGCCGGCCAGCCCTTCGTTGCAACACAGTGCTGGCGCGGCGTTCACCTTCAGCACTTGGCTGCGCCAGGACCAGGCCAGCGGCGAACAGATCGTCCTGGCCCGTCGCGAAGCCGCCACCAGCCTGTTGATTGGCGTAAACCAGGGGGTGCCGTTCGTAGCGATCAATGACCAGCGAGCGGTCTCGACCCAGCCGCTGAATCCCGGCCAATGGCAGCACCTGGCGTTGACCGCCTCGGGCGACCGGGTCGTGCTGTACGTCAACGGGCGTGAAACCGCGAGCCTGGCGGTGGCGATGCCAGCGTTCAATGCGCCGATTGCCTTGGGCGCAGATGTGGCCACCGGTGCTTTTGCACCCTTCAGCGGGGCCATGGACGAAGCGCGCCTGTCCAAGATTGCCCGCCCGGCGCCGTTGCTATTGGCCGACGCCAATGCCCAGGGTGCCGAATCGAAACTGGTGGCCTACGGGGTCGATGAAGAGCAGTCCGGCTTCGGTTTCGGCAGCCTGGGTTTCCTGCTCAAGGCCGTGCCGCTGGACGCCTGGGTGATCATCGGGGTGCTGGTGCTGATGATGTTCCAGTCGTGGATCATCATGATCCGCAAGAACCGCATGGTCAGCCGTCTCAGCGCGGCCAACGAAGCCTTCCGCGAACAGTTCGCCAGGATCGGCACACGCCTGGAAATGTTCGCCGACGACCAGGACCTCGCCCAGCGCCTGCAACACTCGTCGCTGTGGCGCTTGTACCTGGTGGCCGTCAAGGAAATCCGCACCCGCCGCGAGCAGGGCGCCGATACCTCGTCGGTGTCCGCCGCCACCATCGAGGCGATCCGCTGCTCCATGGACGGCGTGCGCACCCGGGAAAACCAGCAGCTCAGCTCGAAACTCTCGACCCTGTCCAACGCCATTGCCGGCGGCCCCTACATCGGCCTGCTCGGCACGGTGCTGGGGATCATGGTGGTGTTCCTCGGCACGGCGATGGCCGGTGACGTCAACATCAACGCCATCGCCCCGGGCATGGCCGCAGCCTTGCTCGCCACCGCCATGGGCCTGTTCGTCGCGATTCCGGCGTTGTTTGGCTACAACCGCCTGATCACCCGCAACAAGGAAGTCAGCGCCGACATGCGGGTCTTCGTCGACGAATTCATTACGCGCCTGGCGGAGATGCACGGCGAGGGCCAGTCCGGTGAAGCGGCGCAGCGCCGCAACCATCACCCCCAATCGTCCGTACCGGCCTGAGGAAATCGCCATGGCTAGCGTAAACGCTTCACACGATGACGACGATGATGCGGCGGTCGACAGCATCAACATCACACCGCTGGTGGACGTGCTCATGGTGGTGCTGGTGATGTTCATCCTCACCGCCACGGCGCAGGTGTCGGGTATCCAGATCAACCTGCCCAAGGCCAGCGCTTCGGTGTCGTTGTCCGAGGCCAAGACCAAGGCGATTTCGGTGAATGACGGCGGGCAGGTGTTCCTCGATGCCTATCCGGTGACCCTGGCCGAACTGGAAGAACGCCTGCGCATCGAGAAGGCCCAGAACCCGGACTTCCCGATCATCGTGCGCGGCGACGCCACGGTGCAGTACCAGAAGGTCATCGAAGTGCTGGATCTGTTGCGGCGCCTGGAACTGTCCCAGGTCGGTCTGGTGACCGGCAAACCGAGCCAGGGCTGATCATGACCGCCAGACTTCCCATCAACCCGCCCCCGGTGAAGACCTCGCCGCTGCGCCTGCTCATGTGGGCCGCTGGCCTGGTGCTCGGTGCCGTGGCGGCCTGGCTGCTGTGGCAGTGGGCCAACGACATGAGTGGTGTGCGGCGTGAAGCACCGAAAGTGCCGACCATCATCCCGCTACCGCCTCCGCCGCCACCACCGCCGGAGAAACCCAAGGAGCCGGAACCTCAGGTCGAGGAAAAGGTGGTCGAGCCAGAGCCGCCCCCGGAACCCGAAGAGGTCAAGCCCGAGGAAGAAGCACCACCGTCGCCGGTGGATGACCTGGCCAACCCGATGCAGATGGATGGTGATGCCCAGTCTGGCAATGACGCTTTCAACATCGGCGCCGGCAAGGGGGGCGGCATGGCCGGGGCCGGTGGCGGACGCCTGGGTAATGGCACCTACAGCCAGTTCCTGGCGTTCACCTTCCAGCGTCTGCTGCGGGAAAACCCCGACCTGCGCAGCCTGGCGTTCTCGCTGCAGGCCGACGTCTGGCTCAGTGCCGTGGGCGAAATCACCCGGGTCGAGCTGGTCAAGTCCAGCGGCAACCGGCAAGTGGATGAACAGGTGATTTCAGCCCTGCGTACCGCACCCCATTTGAGTGAACGGCCACCGGCCTCCCTGACTTTGCCTGTACGCCTGTCCTTGCAGGGACGGCGTCCGGGTTAACCGACTATTTGACAGCTTGCCAACAGGAGTTGTGTGCAGATGATTTCCAATGTGAATCGATTGTCGTGGGCAGTCGGCCTGATCGTTCTGGGCCTGTCCGAGCACTCGTTGGCCGCCCCGGCGCCTTCGGAAAACGCCACGATCAATCTGATCCGCCTGCTGGTGCAGCAGGGCGTGTTGAAGCAGGACCAGGCCGATGGCTTGATCGCCCAGGCCGAACGGGAAGCCGTGCAGGCCCGCCAGGCGGCCACGGCGGTTGCCGCAGCGCCGGCCGGTGCGCCGGGGGACGTGCGGGTGCAATACGTGCCGAACATTGTGCGCGAACAGATCCGCGACCAGGTCAAGGCAGAAGTCATGGCCACCGCCAAGCAGGAAAACTGGGCCCAGCCCAACACCTTCCCGGATTGGGTATCGCGTATCAGTTTTGATGGCGACATTCGCCTTCGAGATGAGTCGCGCTATTACTCGGGTGCCAACAGCAACGAAATCGTCGACTTTGCCCGGCTCAATGACAAGGGGCCGTACGACGTCAACCCCAACAGCAGCTCCAGCCTGCCGCCGTTGCTCAATACCCGCGAAGATCGGGAAAACCTGTTCCGCCTGCGCGCACGCCTGGGCATGAAGGCCGTGATCGCTCCGCAATGGACCGCGGGCATTCGCATCGGCACCGGCTCGGACAACAACCCGGTGTCCACCACCCAGACCCTCGGTGGCGGTTTTGGCAAGAAGGACATCTGGCTCGACCAGGGCTATCTGACCTGGAAGCCCTCGGACGAATTGACCCTGACCGGCGGGCGTTTCGCCAACCCGTTTTTCTCCACTGACCTGTTGTATTCCGGTGATCTGAACTTCGATGGCGTGGCGGCGAACTTCAACCACAAGCTCAATCAGGACTGGGGCCTGTTCGGCACCGTCGGTGCATTCCCGGTGGAGTACACCAACGACACCAGCACCAGCAACGGTAGCGACAAGGAAGAGAGCGACAACAAGTGGCTATACGGTGCGCAACTGGGAGCCAACTGGGCGATCAACGACAGCAACCGGATCAAGGGGGCGGTGGCCTATTACCGCTTCGACGACATCGAGGGCCAGCGCTCTTCACCGTGTGAGCCTTGGGCCGGTGATCCAGGCTGCGATAGCGACGGATCGCGGGTGGCGTTCATGCAAAGGGGCAACACGGTGTTCCTGCTGCGCGACATCACGCCCAATCCCCTCAACCCGTCCACCACGCCACAGCCGCAATACGTCGGCCTGGCCTCGGAGTTCAACCTGCTGGACCTGAACCTTGCCTGGGACACCGATCTGCCCGAAGACCTGAAGCTGCGCAGCCAGGCCCACTACGTCCACAACCTGGGCTACGACGAGGGCGAGATGCGCAAGCGCTCGGCAGGCCAGTTCGCCAACAACCTGGACGAAAATGGTGAGGTGGAAAGCGGCGCCAACGCCTGGATGCTCCAGTTCACCCTCGGCAACTCGCTGGAACTCAAGCGTGAGGGCGACTGGAACCTGTTCGCCGGCTACAAGTACATCCAGCCGGACGCCTTGCCCGACGGTTTCAACGATTCCTCATTCCATCTGGGCGGCACCAACGCCAAGGGTTATTTCCTGGGCGGCAACTATGGCCTGGCGAGCAATGTCTTCGCCACCGGTCGCTGGTTGAGTTCCGAAGCGGTGTACGGCGCGCCGTACGACATCGATGTCTTGCAGCTTGAAATCAACACGCGCTTTTAAGCGCTGGGAGGCCTCATGAAAAGGCGAGCCAAATACCAATGCCCGACCGCGTTGCTGATGCTGGGCCTGCTGCTCAGCGGCATGGCTCACGGCGAAGGGCTGGAGGAGCGGCTACGGGCGCAACTGCGCAGTACTACCGCGCAGTTGCAAGCCCTGCAGAGCGAGCAGGCCCAGGCCAGCGCCGCTCGCCAGGCTGCGGAAAACCAGGCCAAAGAGGCCCAGGCACAGATCAAGCAATTGACCGCGCAACTGACCAAGGCCCAGGCCCTGATCGAACAACTGGCCGGGCAGCAGCAAAACCTGCAGAGCCAGGCCCAGGCGCAGGTGGCGGCCAGCAACGAACAGGTCGGCAAGTTCAAGAAAGCCTATGAAGAGCTGTTGGCCCTGGCCCGTGGCAAAGAGACCGAGCGGGCCCGCCTGGAGGGACAATTGACCGAGCGTGACACACAAGTGCAGCAATGTTCGGTCAAGAATCAGCAAATGTACGAAGTCGCCAAGACGCTGCTGCATGCCTACGAAACCATCGATGTGACCGACATCATGAAGATCCGCCAGCCGTTCGCGGCCAGGGCTCGGGTGCGTTTCGAGGAGCTGGCCCAGGGCTTTGGCGATGATCTCTACAAGAACCGTTTCGATGCGCCCCAGGCCTCGATCACTCACTGATTAGCAAGGAAGAATCGACATGACTTCAATGATCGAACACGTCTCGGTAAAGTCCTTGACCGAACTGTTGCAGGCCGCTGGATACCGGGTCAACGAAACCGAGCAGAACGGTATCGTGCAGTTGCTCAGCGCCAGCCAGGGCATCGGGTATGCGGTGCGCTTCGGCAACTTGACGCCGACGGCGGGCGAGTACCTGGACTTCACCTTTAGCTGCGCCTTACGCGTGCAAGGCGAGTTACCGGCCGGGTTGGCGGAACTGTGGAACGCCTCGCGCCGCTTTGCCCGGTTGTCGCTGCAGGGTGAATTCCTGGTGATGGAAATGGACGTGGTGGTCGCGGCAGGCGTAAGCGCCGATCACTTGCGCAGCCATCTGGAGCTATGGGATCGCCTGTTGCAGGAATTTATTGTCTACCTGCGTGAGTACAGCCAGAACGCGGCGCGGATGCAACCCCCCGCCGAGCCCGTCGAGGTCTCCTTGGAAGAGGCCGTCGCATCGTGAAAAAACCAACCTTCGTCATCAGCGCCGCGGCGCTGGGGCTGATCGCCGTGGCGCTGGTGCTTGGTCTGCGGCCGGGAAGCGATCCGGTCGCCGCGGTACAGACCGTCAGCGTGGTTGCGGCTGACGCGCCAAGCCTGGCGCGGCTGGGCAACCAGCAAGTCAGCCCCGATGAACTCAAGGCGTTGCTTGCAACCCTGGCCCCTGAGGTTCGCCAGCAAATGCGTGGCAATCGGGCCGCGCTGGAGGGCTGGATCCGGGCGCGGCTGGCGGAAAAAGCCGTGCTGGAGCAAGCCGATGCCCAGGGTTGGCGGCAGCGTCCGGAAGTGGAGCGCCAGACGCAGGCTGCCGTCGAGCAAATCGTCTTTCGCGACTACTTGCAGTCAGTCAGCCAGGTGCCGGCCGAGTATCCCAGTGAGGAAGAGTTGAGGCAGGCTTACGACGCCGGCAAAGCCAACTGGACCGCGCCAGCGTTGTACCGCGTGAGTCAGATTTTCCTGGCGGCGACCGAGCCGCAAACGGTAGAGGCGGTGCGCCGGCAAGCACTGGAACTGAGTAAAAAAGCCCAGTCGTCGCCCGCCGATTTTGCTGCCCTGGCCAGCCGCTTTTCCCAGGATCGCGCCAGTGCCGAGCGTGGTGGCGACAGTGGTTTGCAGCCACTGCAGCAACTGGTTCCGCAAGTGCGTGAGGCGGTGGCTCGGTTGAAAGTCGGAGCGGTATCGGACCCGGTGCAGAGCGCGGCGGGGTTCCATGTGATCAAGCTCACCGAACTGCAACCGGCCCGGGAGGCGACCCTGGACGAAGTCCGCGAACGCCTGACCCAGGCCTTGCGCGCCCAGCGCCAGGAGCAGATCGCCAAGGCCTATCTGGACGGCATGCTCGATACCGCGACCTTGAGCATTGATGGGGCGCAGTTGAGCAAGGTGTTGGAAGAGGCGCTTTAGCCTCGACAATTTTAGAAGTGAACACCTTTGTGGAGAGGGGACTTAGCGAAACGTCGTACCCCACCGCTGGGCTGAGGGAGCAAAGCTTGCTCGCGATGCAAGCGCCTCGGTTCCCTGGGCGACCGCGCCATCTTCATCGCGGGCAAGCCTTGCTCCCACAGATAAATCCCCTCACCACAGGGGATATGTTGTAACTGGAAGCGATCGCGCAGCCCCCGCTTATTCGTACAACTGACAGGGAGTCACCAATGTCATTCACCGAGCCCGCAGGACGCCAGGCTGTCACCCCCTATCGCACGCCGTTGCGTGCCCCCGTCTCCTGGCTGGCACTGACCAGCGCTATCGAACCCCAGGTGGCGCAGTGTTTTCTGGTCAGTGCCCGTTGCGGCTGTTTCATGCAAGCGGCCCGCAGCCTCAACGTCAAGGCAACCTGGTTGCGCAAGCAACTGGCACATCTGGAGGCGCGGCTGCAATGCACGCTGTTCAGCTTCGAGGGCAGCGCCTTGACCCTCAGTCGTGAAGGCCGGCAATTACAGGCGCGGTTGATCGCCCAGGCCCATGAAGGCCCGCTGCCATTGACCGATCAACCGCTGATTCGCCTGGCCGTGGCCGAGTCGATCCTGCATGACATCCTGGGCCGTGACCTGATCTCCTTGCTGCGCCGCAATGCCCGCGTGCGGTTGCAGATCATCACCCTGGACAGCGAACTGGCGCTGCAGGCTGTCACTGCCGACCTGGTGCTGTGGTTGAGCGATGCCCATGTCACGGTGCCTGGGCCGAGTTTCTCCACGCTGGCGCCAGAACGGCTGGCGCGCCTGGATTATCTGCCGCACATCGCCAAACGCTATTCAAGATTGGCGACCCGCCCCAGCTGCCTGGACGACCTGAACGACTACATGCTGGTGCAATGGCAGGCGGACCGCCAGGTGGACAATTTCGCGCCGTGGAACGCCCTGCTGGAGCAACGCCGTGCGGGTGTGGTGCAGGTGCAATCCTACGAGCTGATGTTGGAGATGATTCGCTGCAGCGCCTGCATCGGCCTGCTGCCGCAGTACATGCGCCACTTCGACCGAGGTCTGGTCGCCTTGCCGGGACTGTTCGGCCCGCCAATGCAGCGCCACCTGTGGATGGCAGTCAACACCCAGGCCCAAGATTCGCCAGAGGTGCAGATGCTCGTCGAGCTGATTCACCACACACTGGATGAGCGCAGGGAGTGGTTTCAACCCTAGTTGGCATCGCGATAAACCCGTGGGAGAGAGCTTGCTCGCGATGGCGGCATGTCAGTCAATGTTGATATTGCTGGACCACCGCTATCGCGAGCAGGTTCGCTCCCACAAGGGGCGCTGGCAGCCTGGAGGATTGGAGGCTTATAGTGATTGGCCTTGTCATCCCTCCAGGGAGGAGCCGCATGTCCGAGTCATCGATCACCCTCGCACGCTTCACCGAAGCCCATATCACCGGGGTCACTGCGCTCTACAACGATCCGGCGGTAACCCGCCAGGTGCTACAGATGCCTTTCCAGTCCACCGACGTCTGGCGCAAGCGCCTGGCGGTGGATGACGAACGCCTGGTGAAACTGGTGGCGCTGCATCAGGGCGAGGTCATCGGCAATCTCGGGTTGGAGCAGTACTCGCGCATCCGTCGCGCTCATTGCGGCAGTCTGGGCATGGGTGTGGCAGTCGCCTGGCAGGGCAAGGGCGTGGGCTCGATGCTGCTGGCCGCCGCGCTGGACGTGGCGGACAATTGGATGAATCTGCGTCGGGTCGAGTTGACGGTCTACGCGGACAACGAGGCCGCCATTGGACTGTATCGAAAATTCGGCTTCGAAACCGAAGGCCTGATGCGCGACTATGCTGTGCGTGACGGGCGCTGGGTGGATACCCTGGCCATGGCGCGGTTACGCTGAAGGATCTGCGGTCGGGCGAAGTGGCTTTTACGTACGGCGGCCTCTTGAACCTGTCATCATCGCGTTTCGCAGCAAGCCCTTATTCGAGGAACAGCGCATGGACGATGTACAGCAATTGGGCGAGATGCTTCGTCACTACGCCGACAGTGAGGCGCACAAGAAACAACAGCACCAGGCCCAGGCAACGGTGTGGGCAGAGCAGATCGAGGCGTTGTACGGGCAGATCGAGCGGTGGCTGGCTCCCGTCGTGGCGCCGAACCTCCTGGAGTTGAACCGCGAGGCGTACGTGGCGCATGGGCCGAGTGTTCCTGCTGAAACGTCCCCCTTCAAGACAGAAAAACTGACCGTATCCATTACCGGCAAGCCCGTGGAGTTCGTACCCGATGTAATGGGCGCGGGTGGGCAGATTTCCTTGTCGATCATGGGGCTGACTGCCACGCGTTACGGCAGCATCTCGCTGGTTTGCCAGCCACCTTCGATGCAGTGGCAATGGCGTCGGACCAATGGCCTGAAGGACCCGGACACCTTTACCTTCGACGCAGACTTTCTCGCACAGCAGTTGCAAAGCCTGATACCGCGCGAGCGGGGCTGAAACACTTCCTCTCTCGGGGCAGGCAAAAAACCGTCGATTGGCTATACCTGTAATTCCCGGCCTCTTCTCGTGTGGCTTACAGGAGTGACAGCATGAAATTCACGTCAATGATTGGCGCCGTATGCATCGCCTCGCTTGCCCTGGCCGGTTGTTCCAGCAAGGTCACTCAGCCGGATGAATACTCCGGCTTCCTGGGGGACTACAGTCGGCTCAAGGAGGAAAAGTCGCCGTCGGGGGCCGAGGTCATGCGCTGGGTCGATCCCAAGATCGATCCGGGCAAGTACACCAGCCTTTACATCGAACCGACACAGCTTTATCCCAAGCCGCAGCCGACTGTCAGGATCCCCCAGGCGACCTTGTCCGGCATCACCGCTTACTACGACCAGGCGCTCATGCGCGAAGCGGGCAAATCCTTGCCCTTGGCAACCGCGCCCGGGCCGGGAGTATTGGTGATGCGCGCAGCCATTACCGCAGTCAGCAGCAAGACCGAAGGCCTGAAACCCTATGAGGTGGTTCCGATTGCACTGGTGGCCGCCGCCGTCAGCACTGCCAGTGGCATTCGCGACCAGGAAACCACGCTCGGCACCGAAGCGGTATTCCTCGACGGTGGCAGCCATGCAGTGGTCGCCCAGGTGGTGCGCAAGGGTACAGGCAAGCCACTGTCCAACGAGTCCCAGGTGATGAAGCCCGATGATGTCAAAGGCGTCATCGATGGCTGGGCGGCTGATTTGCACCAGTCGTTTTTAAAGCTCAAGGCTAAATAGCGCCAACACCGCCAAGCCATGACTTTTTATGTCCAACCATAGGTCGCAGAACCATTTCATGGTTAACTCCGGCCTCCACCATTTTCAAACATGTCAGAAGGAATTCATTCATGGCTCAAGTCACTCTCAAAGGCAACCCGGTTCAAGTCAACGGCCAGTTGCCGCAAGCCGGTTCCAAGGCACCAGCCTTTTCCCTGGTGGCTGGTAATCTGTCCGACGTCACCCTGGCGAGCTTTGCCGGCAAGCGCAAAGTGCTGAACATCTTCCCTAGCGTCGACACCCCGACCTGCGCCACCTCCGTGCGCAAGTTCAACGCTCAGGCCAATGATCTGAATAACACGGTGGTGCTGTGCATCTCCGCCGACCTGCCATTCGCCCAGGCGCGTTTCTGTGGTGCCGAAGGCCTGGAAAACGTCCAGAACCTGTCCACCCTGCGCGGTCGTGAGTTCATCGAAAACTACGGTGTGGCTATCGCCGACGGCCCGCTGAAAGGCCTGACCGCCCGTGCCGTGGTCGTGCTGGATGAAAACGACACCGTGCTGCACAGCGAGCTGGTCAAGGAAATCGGTGAGGAGCCGAACTACGACGCTGCGATCGCCGTGCTTAAGTAACGTATTTATTACAATTATTAACGGCCTGGTCATGTCCAGGCCGTTTTCATTTGTGTTTCAAGGCCTTAGCCGACTATGCGACGCGTAAGCCAAAGGTAAATTGCCGGTAAAGGCGCTTTGCTAAATACCCGCCAGTGCTTATCGTTCAGCCTCCCGTAAAAGAAGCCCACGCGCCCAATGGTTGATCACTCCATGCAATCCTCTGTTTCCCGTCATTCCCGTCGCTGGCTGTTCGGCCTGCTTGTCATACTGGTCGTCGCGTTGCTGGCCTGGAAATTCTGGCCCGCCGGTCCGGACCAAAAAAACGGGGCAGGGCAGAAGGCTGCGGCCGGACACATGGGGCGCTCCGGGGGCATGCGGCCCGGGTTTGGCGGGGCAACGGGGCCGATCCCGGTGCGGGTGGCCCCAGCGGTCACCGGGGACTTCCCGCTGTACTACAAGGCGTTGGGCACTGTCACGGCCCTCAATACGATCAATGTGCGCAGCCGAGTGGGCGGTGAGCTGGTCAAGGTTGCTTTCGAAGAAGGGCAAATGGTCAAGGCCGGGGACCTGCTGGTCGAAATCGACCCGCGTCCGTACCAGAACGCCTTGCTCCAGGCCGAAGGCACGCTGCTGCAGAACCAGGCCCAATTGAAGAATGCCCAGGTGGACCTTGAGCGTTATCGCGGCCTGTATGCCGAGGACAGCATTGCCAAGCAGACCCTCGACACCGCCGCTGCGCTGGTGGGCCAGTACCAGGGCACGGTCAAGACCAACCAGGCGGCGGTCAACGATGCCAAGCTCAACCTGGAGTTCACCAAGATCCGCGCGCCGATCTCCGGCCGGGTCGGTCTGCGGCAACTGGACGTCGGCAACCTGGTGGCAGCCAACGATACCACGGCCCTGGCGGTCATCACCCAGACCCAACCCATCAGCGTCGTCTTCACCCTGCCGGAAAACAGCCTGGACACGGTGCTGGCCCGCTACCGCAGCGGGGCGAAACTGCCGGTCGAAGCCTGGGACCGTGGCGATGTGAAACTCCAGGCCAGTGGTGTACTGCAAAGCCTGGACAACCAGATTGATGTCACCACCGGCACCCTGAAATTCAAGGCCCGCTACGAGAACCGCGACCAGTCGCTGTTCCCCAACCAGTTCGTCAACGTACGCCTGTTGGCCGACACTCTCAAAGGCGTGGTCCTGGCGCCGACCGCCGCCATTCAGTTCGGCACCAACGGCACCTTCGTCTATGCCTTGGAGGGTGACAAAAAGGTCACCATCAGAAAGTTGAAGATTGGCGCCAGCGACGGTGAGCACACGGTGGTGACTGAAGGCCTGGCGGCAGGCGACCGGGTCGTGCTTGAAGGCACCGACCGCTTGAAAGAGGGTAGCGAAGTGGAAGTGGTCAACGACAGCCAGGACGTGCCCACCACGCCGACCGAGCACCTGCAAGGCAAAACCGCGGCGACCCCGACTGAACCGGCGGCCGCCGACAAGGCGAAAAAGGGCGGCGCATGAATCTCTCGCGGCTGTTCATCCTTCGTCCGGTCGCCACGACCCTGAGCATGCTGGCGATCGTCCTGGCTGGCCTGATCGCCTATCGACTGCTGCCGGTATCGGCATTGCCCCAGGTCGATTACCCGACCATTCGTGTGATGACCCTGTACCCGGGCGCCAGCCCCGATGTGATGACCAGCGCGGTGACCGCTCCCCTGGAGCGCCAATTCGGGCAGATGCCGGGCCTGACGCAGATGGCGTCCACCAGTTCCGGCGGCGCGTCGGTGATTACCCTGCGCTTCAACCTCGACATCAACATGGACGTTGCCGAGCAGCAGGTGCAGGCGGCAATCAACGCGGCCACCAATCTGTTGCCCAAGGACCTGCCAGCGCCGCCGGTGTACAACAAGGTCAACCCGGCCGATACCCCGGTGCTGACCCTGGCAATTACCTCCAAGACCATGCTGTTGCCCAAGCTCAATGACTTGGTGGACACCCGTATGGCGCAGAAAATCGCCCAGATCAGTGGGGTCGGCATGGTCACCATCGCCGGTGGCCAGCGCCAGGCCGTGCGGATCAAGGTCAACCCCGAGGCCCTGGCGGCCAACGGGCTGAACCTGGCGGATGTGCGCACCCTGATCGGTGCTTCCAACGTCAACCAGCCCAAGGGCAACTTCGACGGCCCGACCCGGGTCTCGATGCTCGACGCCAACGACCAGTTGACCTCGCCCAAAGACTACGCCGAACTGATTCTGGCCTACGCCAACGGTGCGCCGTTGCGGCTCAAGGACGTGGCGCAGATCGTCGACGGTGCCGAAAACGAACGCCTCGCCGCCTGGGCCAATGAAAACCAGGCCGTGCTGCTGAATATCCAGCGCCAGCCGGGGGCCAACGTCATCGAAGTGGTGGACCGGATCAAGGCCCTGCTGCCGAGCATCACCGACAACCTGCCGGCCGGCCTGGACGTCACCGTGCTCACCGACCGCACTCAGACCATCCGCGCCTCGGTCACCGACGTGCAGCATGAATTGCTGATCGCCATCGTCCTGGTGGTCATGGTGACGTTCCTGTTCCTGCGCCGCGTCAGCGCTACCATCATCCCGTCGGTGGCCGTGCCGCTGTCCTTGATCGGCACGTTTGGGGTGATGTACCTGGCCGGATTCTCCATCAACAACCTGACGCTGATGGCCCTGACCATCGCCACCGGTTTCGTGGTGGACGATGCCATTGTCATGCTGGAGAACATCGCCCGGTTCATCGAGGAGGGCGACAGCCCGTTGCAGGCCGCGCTCAAGGGCGCGAAGCAGATCGGTTTCACGCTGATTTCCCTGACGCTGTCGCTGATCGCGGTGCTGATCCCGCTGCTGTTCATGGCCGACGTGGTCGGGCGACTGTTCCGCGAGTTCGCCATCACGCTTGCGGTGGCGATCCTGATTTCCCTGGTGGTATCCCTGACCCTGACACCAATGATGTGCGCGCGGTTGCTCAAGCGTGAGCCCAAGGAAGCGGAGCAGGGCCGTTTCTACCGTGCCAGCGGTGCCTGGATCGACTGGCTGATCGCCGCCTACGGGCGCAAGCTGCAGTGGGTGCTCAAGCATCAGCCGTTGACCCTGCTGGTGGCGGTGGGCAGCCTGGTGCTGACGGTGGTGCTGTACCTGGCCGTGCCCAAGGGCTTTTTTCCGGTGCAGGACACCGGGGTGATCCAGGGCATTTCCGAGGCGCCGCAATCGATTTCCTTCGCCGCCATGAGCGAGCGTCAGCAGGAACTGGCCAAGGTGATCCTCGCCGACCCGGCGGTGGAGAGTCTGTCTTCCTATATCGGCGTGGATGGCGACAACGCCACGCTCAACAGCGGCCGGCTGCTGATCAACCTCAAGCCCCACAGCGAACGGGATGACAGTGCCAGCGAGATCATTGCCCGCTTGCAACCGCAATTGGATCGTCTGGTGGGCATCCGCCTGTTCATGCAGCCGGTGCAGGACCTGACCATTGAAGATCGGGTCAGCCGCACCCAGTACCAGTTTAGTCTGTCGTCGCCAGACGCCGAGTTGCTCAGCCTCTGGAGCGGTCGTCTGGTCGAGGCCCTGGGCCGCCAGCCGGAGCTGACTGACGTCGCCAGCGACCTGCAGGACAAAGGCCTGCAGGTTTACCTGGTGATAGACCGTGATGCCGCCTCACGCCTGGGCGTGTCGGTGTCGAACATCACCGATGCGCTGTATGACGCGTTCGGTCAGCGGCAGATTTCCACCATCTACACCCAGGCCAGCCAGTACCGCGTGGTGTTGCAAGCACAGGCCGGGGAGCGGATCGGGCCGCAGGCGCTGGATCAGATTCACGTCAAGACCACCGATGGCGGCCAGGTGCGGCTGTCGAGCCTGGCGCGCGTCGAGGAGCGCCAGGCGCAACTGGCGATTGCCCATATCGGCCAGTTTCCGGCGGTGATGATGTCGTTCAACCTAGCCCCGGGCGTAGCCCTCGGGCATGCGGTGGATGTAATCGAGAAGGTCCAGCAGGACATCGGCATGCCGGTAGGCGTGCAGACCGAGTTCCAGGGCGCGGCCCAGGCGTTTCAGGCATCGCTGTCGAGCACCTTGCTGCTGATCCTGGCGGCGGTGGTGACCATGTACATCGTCCTGGGCGTGCTCTACGAGAGCTACATCCACCCGATCACCATCCTCTCGACCTTGCCCTCGGCAGCCATCGGCGCCTTGCTGGCGTTGATCATCAGTGGCAACGATTTGGGCATGATCGCGATCATCGGCATCATCTTGCTGATTGGCATCGTCAAGAAGAACGCGATCATGATGATCGACTTCGCCCTCGACGCCGAACGCAATCAGGGCATGGACCCGCAAACGGCGATCTACCAGGCCGCGCTGCTGCGCTTCCGGCCGATCCTGATGACCACCCTGGCGGCGTTGTTCGGCGCGGTGCCGCTGATGTTTGCCACCGGTTCCGGTGCCGAATTGCGGCAACCCCTGGGATTGGTGATGGTGGGCGGGTTGTTGGTGAGCCAGGTACTGACGTTGTTCACCACGCCGGTGATCTACCTGTATTTCGACCGTTTGGGGCGGCGGTTTGCCAGGCCTGATGGGAAAGAGGTGCGGGTATGACGGCGACGCCCGGAATGCTGGAGCATCTGCGACGAGGGGGCGGTTCTCGCTCATGGCCTGAAATCTGGGGCGGCTTCTGATGAACTTGTCCGGTCCCTTCATCCGCCGCCCCGTAGCGACCATGCTCCTGAGCTTTGCCATCATGCTGCTCGGTGGCGTGTGCTTCGGCCTGTTGCCGGTTTCACCGCTACCGCAGATGGATTTCCCGGTGATCGTGGTCCAGGCCAACTTGCCCGGGGCCAGCCCCGAGGTGATGGCCTCCACCGTGGCCACCCCGCTGGAGCGCTCCTTCGGCGCCATCGCCGGGGTCAACACCATGAGCAGCCGTTCCAGCCAGGGCTCTACCCGGGTGATCCTGCAATTTGACCTGGACCGCGATATCAACGGTGCCGCCCGGGAGGTGCAGGCGGCGATCAACGCCTCGCGCAATCTACTGCCCAGCGGCATGCGCAGTATGCCGACCTATAAGAAGGTCAACCCGTCCCAGGCGCCGATCATGGTGCTGTCGCTGACCTCGGATGTGTTGGAGAAGGGCCAACTCTACGACCTGGCCTCCACCATCCTGTCCCAGAGCCTTTCCCAAGTTTCGGGCGTCGGCGAGGTGCAGATCGGCGGCAGCTCGCTGCCAGCGGTACGCATCGAGCTGGAGCCACAGTTGCTCAATCAGTATGGCGTGGCTCTGGACGATGTGCGCACCGCCATTGCCGACAGCAACGTGCGTCGGCCCAAGGGTTCGGTGGAGGACGATCGGCGCATGTGGCAGGTCCAGGCCAATGACCAGTTGGAGAAGGCCAAGGACTACGAAACGCTGATCATCCGCTATCAGGACGGTTCGGTGCTGCGGCTCAGGGATGTGGCAAAAGTCACCGACAGCGTCGAGGACCGCTATAACAGCGGCTTCTTCAACAACGATGCCGCCGTGCTGCTGGTGATCAACCGTCAGGCGGGCGCCAACATCATCGAGACAGTCAACGAGATCAAGGCCCAGCTGCCGGCGTTGCAGGCCGTGCTGCCGGCCAGCGTCAAGTTGAACCTGGCCATGGACCGTTCGCCGGTGATCAAGGCCACCCTGCATGAGGCGGAGATGACCCTGCTGATCGCCGTGGCCCTGGTGGTGCTGGTGGTCTTCCTGTTTCTCGGCAATTTCCGCGCCTCGCTGATCCCCACCTTGGCGGTGCCGGTGTCGCTGGTGGGCACATTCGCGGTGATGTACCTCTACGGTTTTTCCTTGAACAACCTGTCATTGATGGCGCTGATCCTTGCCACCGGGTTGGTGGTGGACGATGCCATCGTGGTCCTGGAGAACATTTCCCGGCACATCGACGAAGGCGTGCCGCCGATGAAGGCCGCCTACCTGGGGGCCGAAGAAGTCGGCTTTACGTTGTTGTCGATGAACGTCTCGCTGGTGGCGGTGTTCCTGTCGATCCTGTTCATGGGTGGGATCATCGAGAGTCTGTTCCGCGAATTTTCCATCACCCTGGCAGCGTGCATCGTGGTCTCGCTGGTGGTGTCGCTGACCCTGACACCGATGCTCTGTGCCCGCTGGCTCAAGCCTCATGTGCCCGGGCAGGAGAACCGCTTGCAGCGCTGGAGCCACCGGCTCAATGAGCGGATGGTCCGCGGTTATGCCACCAGCCTGGACTGGGTGCTGCGTCATCGGCGCCTGACCTTGTTGAGCCTGCTGGTGACCATCGGCGTGAATATCGCGTTGTACGTAGTGGTGCCGAAAACCTTCATGCCGCAGCAGGACACCGGTCAACTGATCGGTTTCGTACGTGGCGACGATGGGCTGTCGTTCAACGTGATGCAGCCGAAAAT
This sequence comes from Pseudomonas sp. Tri1, assembly GCF_017968885.1. NCBI lineage: Bacteria > Pseudomonadati > Pseudomonadota > Gammaproteobacteria > Pseudomonadales > Pseudomonadaceae > Pseudomonas > Pseudomonas sp. Tri1. Next base: position 3,183,117 of record NZ_CP072913.1, read on the forward strand.
GGAAATCTTCCGTCGCGCCGTGCTCAAGGACGAGGCGGTGCAAAGCGTCGCGGGTTTCATTGGTGGCAACAACGGCACCAACAACGCCTTCATGCTGGTGCGCCTCAAGCCGATCAAGGAGCGTAATATTTCTGCACAAAAGGTCATCGAGCGCCTGCGTAAAGAAATGCCCAAGGTCCCCGGCGCTCAGTTGATGTTGATGGCCGACCAGGACCTGCAGTTTGGCGGCGGGCGCGAGCAGACCACTTCGCAATATTCCTACATCCTGCAGAGCGCTGACCTGGCCTCCCTGCGCATGTGGTATCCCAAGGTGGTGGCGGCCTTTCGCGCCTTGCCGGAACTGACCGCCATCGACGCCCGTGACGGCGGCGGCGCTCAGCAGGTGACGCTGGTGGTAGACCGCGACCAGGCCAAGCGCCTGGGTATCGACATGGACATGGTCACCGCCGTGTTGAACAACGCCTACAGCCAGCGGCAGATTTCCACCATCTACGACAGCCTCAACCAGTATCAGGTGGTGATGGAGGTCAATCCCAAGTACGCCCAGGACCCCAAGACCCTCGAGCAGGTCCAGGTGATTACCGCTGACGGGGCGCGGGTGCCGCTGTCGGCCATTGCCCACTATGAAAACAGCCTGGAGGACGACCGGGTCAGCCATGAAGGCCAGTTCGCGTCCGAGGGCATCTCGTTCGACATGGCCGAAGGCGTGACGGTGGAGCAAGGCACCGCCGCCATTGAACGAGCCATCACCAGGCTCGGTTTGCCCGAGGATGTCATTGCGAAAATGGCCGGTACCGCCGACGCCTTCGCCGCCACCCAGAAGAGCCAGCCGTTCATGATCCTCGGGGCGTTGCTGGCGGTGTACCTGGTGCTGGGCGTGCTATACGAAAGCTACATTCATCCGTTGACCATCCTGTCTACCTTGCCATCGGCTGGGGTCGGCGCGTTGCTGTCGATCTACGCGCTGGGCGGCGAGTTCAGCCTGATCTCGCTGTTGGGGTTGTTCCTGCTGATCGGTGTGGTGAAGAAAAACGCGATTCTGATGATCGACCTGGCGCTGCAGTTGGAACGCGCAGGGCAGGCGCCGCTGGAGTCGATCCGCAGTGCCTGCCTGTTGCGCTTGCGACCGATCCTGATGACCACGCTGGCGGCGATCCTCGGTGCCTTGCCGCTGCTGCTCGGTGCCGCCGAAGGCTCGGAAATGCGCCAGCCGCTGGGCCTGACCATCATCGGTGGGCTGGTGTTCAGCCAGGTCCTGACCCTCTACACCACCCCGGTGGTTTACCTTTATCTCGATAGCCTGCGCCATCGTTTCAATCGCTGGCGCGGCGTGCGCACTGATGCTGCCCTGGAAACTCCGCTATGACCGACCGTTCGCTTTTCAACCTTGGCGCTGCACTGGTGACCGCCCGTGGCTCGCGGGTGTTGAGCCTGACCCTGTGCGTGGCGATGCTCAGTGCCTGCGCCATCGGCCCGGATTACCAGCGCCCGCCGGCCGCCGCCCCGGCGCAGTACAAGGAGGCCCAGGGCTGGCGCCAGGCCAACCCTAGCGATGCTTTGGCCCGTGGCGCCTGGTGGGAGCTGTACGGCGACGCACAACTCAATGGCCTGGTGGAGAAGCTCAACACCTCCAACCAGACCGTCGCCCAGGCCGAAGCCCAGTACCGGCAGGCCCGGGCGCTGGCGCGCAGTGCCCGTGGCGCATTTTTTCCGACCGTCGACCTGACCGTGGGCAAGACCCGCTCCAGCCAGGGCACCGGTAGCAGCAGTTCTAGCCTGAGCAGCTCCTCCAGCGGCATCCGCGACACCTACAATGCCCAGGCCGGAGTCAGTTGGGAGGCCGACGTGTGGGGCAAGCTGCGCCGGACCCTGGAGGCCGATGAAGCCAGCGCACAGGCGAGTTTCGCTGACCTGGCCGCGATGCGCCTGAGCCAGCAATCGGAGTTGGTGCAGAACTACCTGCAATTGCGGGTGATCGATGAACAGAAACGTCTGCTGCAGACCACTGTCGACAATTATCAGCGCTCGCTGAAGATGACCGAAAACCAGTACCGCGCCGGGGTGTCCGGCAAGGATGCGGTGGCCCAGGCGCAGAACCAACTCAAGACCACCCAGGGCGACCTGATCGACCTGATCTGGCAGCGGGCCCAGTTCGAAAACGCCATCGCGGTGCTGATGGGCCAGCCACCCGCCGAGTTCAACCTGGCCGAAACCCAAGACATCCCGGCGCTGCCGCAAATCCCGGTGGCGCTGCCGTCGCAGCTGCTCGAACGCCGGCCGGACATCGCCTCGGCCGAGCGCTCGGTGATGGCCGCCAATGCCAACATCGGCGTGGCCAAGGCCGCCTATTACCCTGACCTGACCCTGAGCCTGAGCGGCGGCTACAGCAGCAGTACCTACGATAACTGGGTCAGCGTGCCGAACCGTTTCTGGTCGGTGGGACCGCAACTGGCAATGACGCTATTCGACGGCGGCCAACGTTCTGCGGAAGTCGAGCGCACCGTCGCCGCCTACGACCAGACCGTCGCCACCTATCGCCAGACCGTGCTCGACGGTTTTCGCGAGGTGGAAAACTACATGATCCAGCTCAAGGTGCTGGAGGATGAAGCCCGCGTGCGCCAGGAAGCCCTCGATGCCGCCCGCGAGTCCCTGCGCCTGACCCAGAACCAGTACAAGGCCGGGCTGATTGCCTACCTCGATGTGGTGACGGTACAGGCCACGGCCTTGAGTAATGAACGCAGCGTGCTGAGCCTGCAACAGAGTCGGCTGATTGCCAGCGTGCAGTTGATCGCTGCGCTGGGTGGTGGATGGGATGGGCAGATGCAGGTGAACGAATAATCGCGAGGAACCAGGGCGCTGCAAAAACCTGTGGGAGCGAGCTTGCTCGCGATAGCGTCAAGTCAGCCGACATCTGTATTGACTGGTTCACCGCTATCGCGAGCAAGCTCGTTCCCACACGGGTTCCTGTAATGCGTAGGCAGTCCCGCTTTTGGCCGATGCGCTGTCTACGACCTGTCGCGCTGGCTTGTTATAGTTCAGGCCTCTTTTCAACCGGTAAAGGATCACTGCCATGTCGCAATACCAAGCGTTCAACGTCGAACTTGCAGACAATATCGCCCATGTGCAGATCAATCGCCCGGAAAAGATCAACTCGATGAATGCCGCGTTCTGGAGCGAGATCATCGAGATTTTCCAATGGGTCGACGACACCGACGAAGCACGGGTGGTGGTGCTCAGCGGAGCCGGCAAGCATTTTTCCTCAGGGATAGACCTGATGATGCTGGCCGGCGTGGCCAATGAGCTGGGCAAGGATGTGGGGCGCAATGCGCGCTTGCTGCGGCGCAAGATCCTGCAACTGCAAGCCTCGTTCAATGCCGTGGACAACTGCCGCAAGCCGGTGCTCGCAGCGGTCCAGGGCTACTGCCTGGGCGGCGCCATTGATCTGATTGCCGCCTGCGACATGCGTTACGCCGCCGAGGACGCCCAGTTCTCCATCAAGGAAATCGACATCGGCATGGCCGCCGACGTTGGCACCTTGCAACGCTTGCCGCGGATCATCGGGGACGGCATGCTGCGAGAACTCGCTTATACGGGGCGCACCTTCGGTGCCGACGAAGCGCGCAGTATCGGCCTGGTCAATCGCGTCTACAGCGATGCCTCCAGCCTGCTCGACGGGGTGATGGGCATCGCCCGGGAAATCGCCGCCAAGTCGCCGATTGCCGTGACCGGTACCAAGGAAATGATCAGCTACATGCGCGACCACCGCATCGACGACGGCCTGGAGTACGTCGCGACCTGGAACGCCGCCATGCTGCAATCGACCGACCTGCGCGTGGCCATGGCCGCCCATATGAGTAAACAGAAACCCGAATTTCTGGATTGAATGATCATGATTTCACGCTGGACCACCGCAGTACTCGATACCGACCTTCCCGGCGGCTGGGCCGTGGCCCGTAGCCCGGAAGGTTTTCTGTTCGATGACAACGGCGCGCTGTTCCCCCGCGACTGGCTCAAGCGCCAGGACCTGTCGATCCTTGCCGAACACGGCATCGGCCATTTGGATGGCGAGCCGGTCTACCTGCTGGAATTGCACAGCCCGCTGGACATCCCCGGCTGCAACTGGAAAGGCCTGCGGGCCTTCATGCTCGAGGATGACCACACGCTGTACAAAGTGCTGGGCTACGCGGCGCAGATCGGCACCTGGGCCCGGGAACACCGTTTCTGTGGCAGTTGCGGCAAGCGTATGGGGCAGATTCCGCTGGAACGGGCGATGTATTGCGATGTGTGTGATCTGCGGCATTACCCACGGATCTCACCGAGCATGATCGTGTTGATTACCCGCGGCGATGAAGTCCTGCTGGCCCGTTCGCCGCGTTTCGTCCCAGGCGTCTACAGCACCCTGGCCGGGTTTGCCGAACCGGGCGAGTCGGCCGAGGATTGCCTGATTCGCGAGGTGCGCGAGGAGGTCAGCATCGAGGTGAAGAACATCCAGTACATGGGCAGCCAGTGCTGGCCGTTCCCTCATTCGATGATGCTGGGCTTCCACGCCGAATACGCCAGTGGCGACATCGTGCCCCAGGAGGATGAAATCGAGGACGCTCAGTGGTTCAACGTCCACGACCTGCCACCATTGCCGGCCTCGCGTTCCATCGCTCGCTACCTGATCGACTGCTACGTGGCGCAGCGTCTAGGCCATGCTGAACCAGTGTTGCCAGGCTAGGCGCACGGTCAAGGCCAGTACTACGGTGATGAACACCGGTCGGATGAACTTCGCGCCGCCGCTGATGGCGGTGCGAGCCCCGAAGAACGCACCGACCATCACCGACAGGCCCATGCTCAGGCCGATGATCCAATCCACCTGTCCCGAGAAGATGAACACCGACAGCGCCGCGATGTTGCTGACGAAGTTCATGCTGCGGGCCACGCCGCTGGCCTTGACCAAATCGATGGGGTAGAGCAGCAGGCTGCTGACGGTCCAGAACGCACCCGTGCCCGGACCGGCCACGCCGTCATAGAAACCCAGGCTGAAGCCCTGGGGCGATTGCCACGTTTTCTTGATCGGCGCGTTGCTGTCCAGCGGCGCCTTGGGCGTGCCGCCAAACAACAGGTACAGGCCGCAGGCGAAGACGATTACCGGCAACATCTTGTTCAGCCATTCGGCAGGTAGGTAATGGGCGACGATGGCACCGGTCAAGGCACCCACCAGCGTGCCAACGAGTGCGTGGGTCCATTGCCGGGGATGGAACAGCTTGCGCTTATAGAAGGTGAAACTGGCCGTGGCCGAACCGAAGGTCGAGCTGAGCTTGTTGGTGCCCAGGACCAGATGTGGCGGCAGGCCGGCGGTCAATAACGCAGGCGTGGTCAACAGGCCACCGCCACCGGCGATGGCATCGATGAAGCCGGCAATGAACGCGACAATAATAAGGACAACGAGGGTAATAAGGTCAACGCTGAGTTCGAAAGGCATGGAATGGCTTATTCGGCAGGTCGCAGAAGGGCTGCGGGGAAGGCCGGTATGTTACCCATAATGGTGCAGGGCTGCGACTGCCCGATCATGCCCGGCGCTTGTAGGCCATGCAAAACCTGTGGCGAGCTGATAAATCCCCTCGCCACAGAGATGGTGGTCGGCTTTAGTTCTCGACGCGGCTACTGACCTTCAAACCACATCATCGACAATGATATGCCGCTCACCCCGCGAGCAGCGCTCGATCCGCGCCTGGACCCGGTACACCGTGCGCAGCATCTGCTCGGTGATGACCTCCTCACTCGGACCGCTGCCTTGCAGGGTGCCTTGGGCGATGACCAGCACCTGATCAGCAAAGCGCAATGCCTGGTTCAGGTCGTGGATGGCGATGAATACGATGATTGAATGTTGGCGGGCGAGGGCGCGCATGAAGGTCAGGACCTGGACCTGACGGTGCATGTCCAGGGCACTGGTGGGTTCATCCATCAGCAATACCTCGGGTTCGCGCACCAGCGTCTGGGCGATGGACACCAGTTGCTGCTGTCCGCCGCTCAATTCACCGAGGTTGCGAAACGACAGCTCGCTGATGCCGAGGGATTCAAGGATACGGTCCACCACCGCCAGCTCATCTGCTTGTACGGCCCAGCCAGGAGCCTGTTGTTTGCGCGCCAGCAGCACCGATTCATAGACCGTCAGCCGGGCACTGGCGTTGAGGTTCTGCGGCATGTAGCAGATACCCGTCGGGCCTTTGCGCGAACCTTCCAACCTTACCTGGCCGGGGCCCTCGATCAGGCCAGCGATGCGTTTGAACAGCGTCGATTTTCCGGCCGCGTTGGGGCCAACCACCGCCACCACTTCACCACCGCAGAAAACCGGGGTATTGATTGCCTCGAGGATCGAGCGACCACCATAACGGGCGCCGAGGCCTGCCAGTTCAATCGTCACCATGACTGCTTCTTCCCGCCAAGAATGAGAGAGATGAAAAACGGTACGCCGATCAATGACGTGACCACCCCGATAGGAAAGATCGCGCCCGGTATCAAGGTTTTACTCACCACCGAACTGGCCGACAGGATCAAGGCACCGGTCAGCAGCGAGGCGGGCAGGAAAAAGCGCTGGTCTTCACCGATCAGCATCCGCGCAATGTGTGGCCCGACCAGACCGATGAAGCCGATGGTGCCGACAAACGCCACGGGAAATGAGGCCAGCAGACTGACCATGACCAGGGTCTGCAAACGCAACTTGCGTACATTGATGCCGAAGCTCGCGGCTTTTTCATCCCCCAGGCGCAGGGCGGTCATGGCCCAGGCACGACGGGCAAAAATCGGCACGGTGACGAGGATCACCAGACAGATCACTCCCAGTTTCGGCCAGGTGGCCTTGGTCAGGCTGCCCATGGTCCAGAACACCACCGCAGCGACAGCTTGCTCAGTGGCGAAGAACTGCACCAGCGCCAGCAGGGCATTGAAGGTGAACACCAGGGCGATGCCCAGCAGCACGATGGTTTCGCTGGTCATGCCGCGGCGCAGGCTCAACACATGAATCAGCAACGCCGAGAGCATCGCCATGACAAAGGCGTTGAGCGGCACCATGTATTGAGCGATCACCGGCACCAGCGCCACACCGAACGCCAGCCCCAGGGCCGCGCCAAAACTGGCCGCTGCCGAGATGCCCAGGGTGAACGGGCTGGCCAATGGATTGTTGAGGATGGTCTGCATCTGTGCGCCGGCCAAGGACAGCGCGGCGCCCACTGCCACCGCCATCAGCGCCACCGGCAGGCGAATGTCCCACATCACCACCCGTACCTGGGGCGCGGCGGACTCGGGTGCGAGCAGCGCCCCCAGCACTTCATCCAAGCCATAACTGGCCGGGCCGAGGGCCAGGTCCAGCAGCACGCTGAACAGCAGCAATATCCCCAGGCCGACCAGAGTCAGTCGTTTACGCCAGACCTGCGTGCGATAGATCGTGCCGAGGGCGAGGGGATTGATACGGCCGTTCATGGCCGGGCCTGCGCGGGCGCGAGGCTGACGAAATAGCCCGGTTTGTAGGGCACCGGCAGAAACCGTTCGTGGAACTCACGAAACGTGGCGTCGGGGTCCAGGTCGGCGAACAGATCCGGGTGGAACCACTTGGCCAGTTGCTGGATGGCGATGAACTGGTAAGGACTGTTGTAGAACTGATGCCAGATGGCGTGAAACCCCTGGGTTTGCTGGGCCTTGATTCCGGCGTAGGCGGGGCGCTGGGTGAACCATTGCAGTTTGCGCCGTGCCTCGACCAGATCGGCACCGGGCCCGACGCCAATCCAGTGTCCTCCGGGGGCGAAGGCTTGCCAGTTTGCGCTGGTGACCACCACCTGATCCGGGTCGGCGACAATCACCTGTTCGGGGTTCAACTGGCCAAAGGTGTTGGGGATGATGGCGCCGGCGATGTTGTGACCGCCGGCCAGTTCGACGAATCGGCCGAAGTTTTCATTGCCGAAACTCAAGCAGCAGTCATCGGTGTAGCCGCCGATGCGTTCGATGAAGACCTTGGGCCTGGGCGGTTGGCGGGCTTCGATCACATCGGTGACCCGCCGGATCTGTTGCTTGCTGAAGGCAATGAACGCCTCGGCGCGGGCTTCTTCGCCGAACAACTGGCCAAACAGGCGCATGGTCGGCTCGGTGTTCTGCATCGGGTTGTTGCGAAAATCCACATACACCACCGGGATACCAAGGGCGTCGAGCTTTTCGATATAACGGGCGTCCTCGGTGGCATGCTGGGCTTCGATGTTGAGGATAATGACGTCCGGCTGTTGGCTGATCGCTTGCTCGATGTCGAAGGTGCCGTCTTCGAAACCTCCGAACGTCGGGACTTTGGCAATGTCCGGATAACGCTGCAGGTAGGCGCCGTAGGTGTCCGGGTCGGACTGGATCAGATCCTTGCGCCAGCCAACGATGCGCCGGATCGGGTTGGCGGTGTCGAGGGCCGCCACCAGATACAGCTGACGACCTTCACCCAGGATCACCCGGCGTACGGGAATGCGCACTTGGACCTGGCGGCCCAGCAGATCGGTGACAGCGGTTCTTGGCGTGCTGTCTGGTGCGGTGTCGGAACACGCGAAACCGCTCAGCAACAGGGTCATGGAGCCCAGCAGCACAGCGATGAACGACGCAAGCTTTCGAGGTCTGGATAACATCGTTTAAACCTTGATGATGGCCCCGGCCGGCAGCGATGCACGCGCTGCCGGGCCAGGGAAAACTCAGAAGTCGACCGTGGCCGAGAGCAGCAGGGTGCGCGGTGCCCCTTGGGAGAACGCACCGTAGGAGGCCACGCCGGACCAGTACTCGCGGTCGAAGACGTTCTGCACCGTGGCGCGGAACGTAGTCGGCCGACCATCGAGCACGGTGCTGTAGCGAGCGCCCGCGTCGAAGCGCGTCCAAGGATCGAGTTCGCGGGTGTTGGCCTGGTCGACGTATTGGCTGCCGGTGTAGATCGCGCCGCTGGTGAGGGTCACGCCCTGGACCCATGGCGTATCCCATTCGGCCCATAGGTTGGCCTGTACTTCGGGCACGCCGACCGGCTTATTGCCGCGATTGGCGGCGGTGCCGCTTTTGGTCAGTTCGCCGTCCAGCAAAGTGACGCCGCCCAACAGGCGAGTGCCTTCGCGCAGTTCACCGAACATGTTCAGTTCGATGCCACGGTTGCGTTGTTCGCCTTGGACCGAATACACGCCGTTGGCCAACTCGCCGCTGGGCTTCTTGACCTGGAACAGTGCCAGGGTCGAGGTGAAGGTGCCGTAGTCGACCTTGACTCCCACCTCCTGCTGGCGGGAGATGTAAGGCTTGAATATTTCTCCGGAGTTGCTGGCGGTCGCGGGGGCCGTATCACCCTTGCTCAGGCCTTCGATGTAGTTGTAATAGAACGACACATGTTCCCAAGGCTTGATCACCGCACCGAACAACGGTGTGGTTTCGCTTTCGTCATATGCAGTGGTAACCGCGCCAGCGGCGTTGTAGTTGTTCGATTCGATGCTTTGCTTGCGCAGGCCCAAGGTCACCTGGACACGTTCGTCGAGGATCGACAGGGTGTCGGCCAGAGCGACACCAGACAGTTCGGTGTCGGAAATCTTCAGCACGTCGGGGGAGGCAATGGAGGGTTTGTCGCGCTCCACCGGGTGGTAGATGTTCGACAATATAGGGGTTCCGGAATTGATGCCCCTGCGCAGTTCATCGCGGTAGCGACTGACCTGCAGCGTAGTGCTGTGGCTGACCGGACCGGTTTCGAAGCGGCCCCGGGCACCCGCGTCCACGGTGTAGCGCTCCACTTCGAACTTATAGTATCCAGGCGTCGAGGTGGTATCCCCGGCGCTGTTCAGGATGGTCGGCGTCTGGTCCGACAGCCGTGCTACATCGGACTTGCCGCCGCCGGCGTGGGCAAACACGGTCAGGCTGTCGTTAAGGTCATATTCACCACTGAGCAACGCCGATTTATCACGGGTCTTCGACCAGCCCCATTCCTGGGTCACGTTGCTGCGTCCGTTGGCGGCCGACGGTATCTCGACACCGCTCGCGATCTGAAACGGTCGGGACGGCGCGTCCCACTGTTCTTCCTGGCTGATCAGGTCCAGGCTGGTTCTGAATCGGTCGCCCTGGTAATCCAGGGAGATCGAGCCGATACCTACATCCCGCGACTGCTTGTCGATTGCGGTGTCGCCTCCCTGGAGACTGCCATTGACCCGCACGCCAAAGCGTCGTTCCTCGCCGAAGCGGCGGCTGATATCGACGTGCCCACCCGCTTGCGAGTCCATGGCGTAACTGGCGGTCACACGGGTCAAGTCTTCGTCCAGCGAGCGCTTGGGTACGATGTTGATGACACCGCCGACACCGCTGTTGGGCGACATACCGTAGAGCAGGGCGGCCGGGCCCTTGATCACCTCAATACGTTCGGCGTACTCGGTGAACACCCGATAGTTGGGGGCCACACCGTACACGCCGTCGAACGCCAGCTCCCCCAGGTTGCCTTCGCCCACGGGAAAGCCGCGAATGAAGAACGAGTCAACGATGCCGCCGGTCTGGCCGGTGGAGCGCACCGAGGAGTCACGCTCCAGCACGTCGGCGGCGGTCACGGCTTGTTGGTCTTTCATCAGCGCCGAGGTGTAGTTGCTCACACTGAACGGTGTATCCATCAGGTCCTTGTTGCCCAACAGGCCTACACGACCGCCACGAGCGACCTGGCCGCCACTATAGGCGGCCGGCAAATCACCCGGGCGAGCTTCGGTGGCGCTGACGGTGGTTGGCGCCAGGGTCAGTCCGCCGTCGATGCTGCGTTTTTGCAAGGTGTAGCTGCCATCGTCGCGAGCCACCAGATCCAGGCCGCTGCCGGCCAGCAGTCGGGCGAACGCTTCGCGCGCCGTGAACTGGCCGGACAGGCCTGGGCTGTCCAGGCCCTGGGTCAGGGACGGTTCGAACGACAAGGCGATGCCGGCCTGCACGGCAAACGTCGAGAGGGTCGGCCCCAGGGGGCCGGGTTGAATGCTGTAGGACTGGCTGGCGATGCTGTCCAGCGGCGCGCCCGGTGCGGCCCAACTGCCTGGGCTTAAGGTCGAAAGTGCAAGGCCGAGCATTGCACTGCGAATCGCCAGATTCAGCGTGCGATCCGAGCGCAGGGGGCGGGCAACGGGCATGGCTTGATGGTCCTGTTCAGAGGGGTTTGTTCTCTAGCCAGCCAGGATCGAAAAAAGTATCACCCTCGCACGATTATTTTTTTTGGCTCACGCCGGTGCCAACATGACCCAGTAGTCACCCAGGCGCGAAGTGACGCGGATTGGGTAGGTCCGGGCGAGCATGTTCAGGGTTCGTTGAGTGTCGCTGATGGGGAAGGCGCCGGAAATCTTCAGGTCGGCGATGGCCGGGTCGAAACGCAGGACGCCGTTGCGATAGCGAGTCAGTTCACCGATGAAATCGGCCAGGCGCATGTTGTCGGCCATCAGCATGCCTTGGGTCCAGGCCAGCACCGATTTATCGACAGGTTTCAGCCCATCAATGGCGAATGCTGTAAAACCACTGCTCTGACCGGCCTCGACGACTTTTTCAGCAATGCCTTTGAGCTGGATACTGACTGCCCCCTCGAGCACCGCGAGGCGGGTGTGCCCGCGCTCTTCGCGAACACTGAAACGCGTGCCGAGCGCCTGCATCCGGCCCTCGCGGGTTTCGACCCTGAACGGCCGGGCGACAGGCGAGGGGTCCGGTGCGGTCTGCACCAGTATTTCGCCGCGGCGCAACAGCAACAGGCGCTGGTACTGATCGAAATACACATCAATGGCGGTGTCGGTGTTCAACGTCAAGCGAGTACCGTCAGTCAGTGTCAGGTCGCGACGCTTGCCCACAGGGGCGCGGTAGTCGGCGGTCCATTGCTGCCAGTCATTGAGCTTCCAGCCGCCCCAGGCCAGTGGCGCCAGCGCTAGCAAGGTCGCCAGTTTACCCATGGCGGCGCGGCGCTCGGGGTTGCTGGGACGGTCCAGCGCCGGCATGGCCAGGGCAGGTGGCAAGCCCTGCAGTTTGCTCAGCAACAATTCGGCCCGCGCCCACGCCTGGCGGTGCGCCGGGCTGCTGTTGCGCCAGCGTTCCCATTCCAGGCGCTCGGTGTCGTTGACACTGCCTTCGCTCAGACGCATCAGCCAGTCGGCTGCTTCATTGAGGATGGCGGGATCGACGGCGTGACTATCGCGAGCAGGCATTCAGTCCACCCACATCAGGCAGTGCAGGAAGGCCTGCTTCATGTAGCGCTTGACCGTAATCAGCGAGACTCCCAACTGATGAGCGATCTCGTTGTATTTCAAGCCGCTGATTTGCGATAACAGAAACGCCCGTTTGACCGGCCGGGGGAGGGTATCGAGCATGGCGTCGATTTCATGCAGGGTTTCCAGCACCAGCAGGCGGCGCTCTGGCGAGGGCGCTTCAGGTTCGGGCAGCAACGCCAGCGCCTGCAGATAGGCGCGCTCCAAGGCCTTGCGCTGGAACCAATTGACCAGAATGCCACCGGCCACGCAGCTGAGGTATGCACGTGGCTCTTCGATGACCGCGACCTTCGAGGCGAGGATACGGATGAAGGTGTCATGCGCCAGGTCTGCGGCATCCAGCGCATTGCCCAGTTTGCGATAGAGTCGGGCGTACAACCAACCATGGTGTCCGCTGTAGAGGTCTGCGACGGTGCGCAGATGACAATCGTTGGTCGCTGAACCGGGATCGCTCATGGCTGTTTATATTTTTGATAGTGAGAATTATTCCCAATAGTAGTGGAGGTGCTCGGCGGCACGCAAGATCATCGTGCGGCAATGAGCAATTGTGCTCGGGCAAGGGTTGTGCGAACCGCTATTCGCGTGCCTGGTCCAGTACCCCGATCGGCCCGTAGCGCAGCAGCACCAAGGGCAACAGCACCACGCCGTAGGCAATGCTGACGTAGAGGTAGGTGTATTGAAGGCCATAGACCTGGCTGAGCAAGGCGCCCAGGGAAATGCCGATGATGGACGCCGTTTGCGAAACCCCCTGGGCGAGTCCCAGCACCTGACCCTGGCGGCTGTTGTCGGTGCTTTTGGAGATGAGCGCGGTCAGCACCGGGGTGGTTGCGCCCAAGAGTACGCCCCAGGCGAAGTAGACAATGGCGAAGACCAACGGCTGACGTGTCAGGCCGGCCATGGCGGTCAGGGTTATGCACGCGATCACGATGGCGGTGATGGTCTGTAGCGTCTGTGTCGGGTTACGCTGCTCGAAGTAGCGCGACCAGGACGTTGCGCACAGGATAAAACCCAGGGCCAGCAGGCCATAGCAGAGCCCGACCAGGGCATTGCTGACCTCGAAGGTCGAACTCACATACAGCGAAAACGAAGTCTGCGGAAGCATTCGCGCCAGCAGCAGAAGACCCATGATACCCAGCAGCGATAAAGTCAGCGGGTTATACAGCCCGGGGCGCGAAGGGGCTGAGGGAGCGTCGCTGGTGGTTGTCTTCCTGGCGGGCGCTACGTCAGGCAGCGTCAACGCCGCGATCACGGTGCACAACGCGCACAAGCCTGAGGCCACGATGTTGATCCAGAAAAACGTTGCATGGTCCAGGATCAGTCCTCCCGCCACCGCACCCAGCAGTGAACCGACATTGGTGGAGATCTGTAGGATGGCAAACAGCCTGGCCCGCCGCGATGGCGCCTCGATGCTTACGCCGTAGGCCTGGGCGGGGGCGATATAACCGGCGAACGCACCTTGTAGCAAGCGCAGGACCAGGATCACCCAGATATCACTGCATAACGCCAGGCCCAGCTGGGTCAGGGATAACCCGGCCAGTGCCCGGATCATCATCAGTTTATGGCCATAGCGATCACCGATACGGCCCCAGAAAGCACTGGTCAGGATGATGCCCAGCATCGGACCGACATACACCGCCGTGCTGGCGAAGCTGAACAGCGCGTCGTTGCCGGTCAGTTGTCGCAAGTGAACGGGCCAGAACGGCCCGCTCATCTCCATTGCACCCATGGAAACCAGCTGGATCGCAAACAACAGATAGATCAGCAAGCGAACGCTCGAACCCTGGGGGATACCGGCACGGGGCATGGACAGACTCGTAGAGGCGGAAGGCTGTGTCTTATCCGACAGTGTGTGGATCTGAGCAAGCAAAAAATGTAGCAGGTTCCTCCGGAAGCCGAACAATCGACTATTTTTTTTTGAAATCAAGGGGTTGTCAGCCTAGGCAAATGAGTACATAATTGCGCCCATCGAACGCACTGGGACGTAAAAAATCTCAATGTTTTCAAGGGGATAGCGCTTACTGAGTGTCCTGTTTCCTGATCAGGTTTGTACGCGGTTGATGTGGTTGCTTTGCATCAAACGTCTTGAGGCCGAATAGCAAAATGGTTATGCAGTGGATTGCAAATCCACCTACGCCGGTTCGATTCCGACTTCGGCCTCCACTTTAAAACAGCTCCGTAGATCTATGATTTACGGAGCTTTTTTATTTGCGAAGCAATGAAAGAATTTGCCTTGAAAAGGGCTTAACCCTCCTTGCTTCGACGGGGTGGGATGTATATATTCCACCCTCTGCTGTAACAGGCTCGAAACTGGCCATTCGATACGTGTCAGTTTCCACTGAGCTTGACCGCGCTACCGCCCGAATGGCGAAACTGGTAGACGCATGGGACTTAAAATCCCCCGCTCGTAAGGGCGTGCCGGTTCGATTCCGGCTTCGGGCACCATCTAATATCAAGGGTTTGCGAGCGAAAGCTGATGCAAACCCTTGTTCGTTTCCGCCCCGCAAAAAAACTCCACTCCATAAGCTGAAAGCCTGCAAAAGTCGGAAAACTTCTCGCGTTGGTGGGGATAAGAGGGCGCCCACGGCAAGCAGGCAACCAGTATCCAGGCCAGGCGGGTGTTTTCAGCATGAGTCTCTACAATAGGCGTTGAGATCAGCAAGGTGAGTTGGCTTTAACCCCAAGGAAGAGGTATCCAGTGAAGACAGTCGCAACGATGAGCCTATTGGGCTTGATGAGTAGCAGTGCCGTATGTGCAGGAGAAACGACATCCCCCGATGGGAAAACGTTGGCCGTGAATTTCGGCGAGCCGACGGTTAAACAGGTGTTGCACTATCGAAAAATGTACGACAAGAAACCCTTTCCCGATGCGGAAATTTATTACTACAGCAACGGGCTGTATAAGATCATTTCCCAGGGAGAAAATCATTACGGCGTCTATGTCTTGCAGGGACAACACAGTGATGAGACGTACACCGTGAAATTTATCTCCCTGCCTTCCGCCGACTGGGGGAACAAAACGGCGTATCACCAGTTGACCTTTATCCGGGGTGATACAGAAAACGTGTTCATCCAAAACGCCATTGTTGATACCGGCGAGGCAATTGCCCAGCAGAACGGAACCTATACGCAGGAAAAAAATACGGTCATCAATCCTATCAGCACCGACTGGAAGAAAAAGTGAGTCCATCGCTCTAGAAAGGCTTGGCCGGCACGTTATGGAAGCTGGATCGAGTTGGGGGCGCATTATTGGGTGGCGGGAAGAGTGTCGACACCCGATCGGGTTAAAAAACAAAAGGTTGCATGAGATTTCTCATGCAACCTTTTTTGTCTCCATTGTTCATGCCCGTGCCGCGCGTTACGGCTCACAACCGCCGCCGAAATGCCTCGAGAATCTCCCGCGTACCTTTTTTCATCTGCAATTGGGCAATGGCATCCAGTGGATGCCAAAGGCAATCGCTGATCTCATTTTGTGGCCTGGCTGCCCTTGAATCGCTGACCGAGGCTTCGAACACGTGGTGTTCGGTTTCACCGTCACTGATCCGCATCAGGTACAGCAGGTTTTCGGCGTCCAGTCCGGTTTCTTCCGCCAGCTCTCTGAGTGCAGCCCCTGCATGGGTTTCGCCGCGCTCGACGGTACCACCCGGCAGTGTCCAACGGCTGTTGGCTTTGCGAACCAGTAGGATGTGGCGATCCTCTTCGCAAATGACGGTCGCTCGAATTTTCATAGGTTGCTCAAACAGTGACTGTCATTAAATTGAAATATAACTGCAATATTTGCGCCGGGCATCATCGGCTTGTTCACAAAGCGATTTTCCGAGGTCATATCAGTACGACCGTCACGGGCGGAGAAAGACTGAATTCATTTTTTTTGGTTTGAGGCGCGTTCTATAAAGTCAGGCAACCGCTTTGCGCGGACTACCGGTCATCGCCTGGAATGAATCAGCTTCAAAAAAATGAATCCATTGCTCATTGGGTGGATGGCCAGCCCCTGGCAGTGGGGAGAGAGAAGATGACCACCGTTGAAGACTTCAAAATCAAATCCCATGAGCTCCTTGTGGAACTCGATGCGGCGACATCAGAAATGATGAAGCTCATATGTGTTCATCAGATGACCGGAACAGCCTGGGAAGAAGCGGTTCAACGTCAACATGAAGCCTATGAGCGGTGGGTTGCTCACCTCAATGAACGGTCTTAGGTGGGGCTTGCCCGCCAGGGCGAAAATTCTTTGAACGGTATTTGAGCTGTTGTGCCTAATCCATAGAAGGATAAGAGGATAAGGCCATGTCTGAATTAGCCAGTTATTTCTGGATCGCCGTTGCGGTGCTTTTACTACTAGTAGATTTGTGGGCGATCATCAGTGTCTTTCGCAGCGACAAGTCGGTGGGGACCAAGGCCGGTTGGGCGCTATTACTGATTATTCTGCCGGTACTGGGCTTGATCATCTGGGGCGTGGCGGGACCTCGGGGCATCAAGGAAGGCCCGTCATCGCCGGAACATAGTAAGGGTTAGCACAAGGATGCGGGCCACCAGGTCACTGGTTCTTCCAGCGCCCGCCAGTGGTTTCGCAGTCCGTTTGTGCCTGGTCCAGATCTTCGGCGCCGTAGTAGTACCAAGTGACTTGCGCATTGTCGGGGATGTTGACCGAGTCCCCCTGACCGGTTGAGCGAGGATTGGCCAGGGCTTCTTGCGTCAAACTGGCTTGGCATGTTGCCACATACCCATCGTCGCAGCGTTCCACCTTACTCTTTTGAGTGCTCAGCATGCCCTTGCTCTCGTTGCTGCAAGACCAGTCCAAAGTTTCGGCGGGAATGCCGTGGTATTCGTAGCAACTGTGGGTTTCAATCGCCGGTACCGACTGACTCTGGGTGCGCGTGATGACATCACAACCTTGCGCCATGACGGCTGCGGGGCTGGCGCAGGCGCAGGCGCAGGCGCAGGCGGTCAATAACAGGATTCTGGCATTCATGGGGATTCTCCCTTTCGCGATTCTTTGCATCGGTATCTATCAATATCGAGGCGCAAAGAACGCCCTTGTTCCATCGGTTTTCCAACCGGTAGAGCCCAGGGGGAGCCGTGTCTCAGGCTAAACGTTAGCGAAACTTGGGTAGTGGCCGTTCAATGGGCTTGAGCGAAGTCAGTGCGCTCTGGATCGACGGGGCATCTTTGTCGATGTCGTTAAGTCGATCCCGGATGCGCACTGCGGTGGGGTGCCCGCCCTGATGGTCGACCCAGTCGGCGATTTCCTTGCAGGCTGCAGCGAGTCTGGCTTGGCGCGACTCCAGTAAGGTAAGCAGGGTGGTGATGGACTCTTTTTCGGACATGTCACACCTCCATTCAGACATTCAAAGTTGATAAGGCAGCACAAGGCCCGCCATAGGCGGGTCATGCTGTCGCTTAAAGCGTAGTTGAGTTATGTCGATTCTGTCGAAGAATCCGGCGCCCGATTGGACAACCGGTGCACCGGAAACTAGGTTATTTAAGTCAGCCGGACTCCTTGATCCAGGACGGCGCGACGCTCGCTCTCCAGCGCACGTCGGTAATGCCGTATTTTTCAGCAAGGGGTTTTGAAACCCGCTTGACCTTTTCCCGTCCGAATTTCGGTATGCGCCCGACCCCCGCGTCGCAACTGGCCCAATGCCAAGCTTCGGAGTTATTCATCACTTCTGCGCGAATGATGAATGACTTCGGCTCGCCATGGAGCACGTAGTCGATGATGTAAAGCGATGGCCCGCCCATAAATCCTCCCTAATTAGTTCTATACGGATGGATACGGCAGCGTGCGGAAAATTCCATCGAATTGCCCAGACGGTCAAAAATCAGGCCAAGCAGCGTAGTCAAGTCGGTGCTCGCTGTCAGGAACCAAACCCGGTTAACCTTCTCCAAGGTGAGCTTCAGCTCCATGTGCCAGGGATCAATAGGCAAGGCAGTGTGGTATTAGATAAAGGCAAAACATGAAAAACATCGCCAGGGCGCTGGTTATCGCAGTCCTCGCCATCGGTGTGTCGGGATGCATCGGCCCGCCCATCGAACTGACCCCACAAACCGAGCAAAGCCTGCAGGCCCAACCCCCGATCCGATTTTTGCTGACCTTCGATGACGGCCCCAGTGCCTCGTCCTTCTGGAACCCGAGCCTGGAGGTGCTGGATGCCCTTGCGCACAACCCAGTGCAGCCGGGGATCAAGGCGGTATTTTTTGTCCAGACCCGTGCGCTGCGAGCCGGCAACAGCGACATCGGCCGCTCGGTAATGCACCGTGAGCAGCGCGAAGGTCATGTACTGGGTTTCCATACGGCGACTTACTGGCACACCAATCATCGCTTTTTGAGTCCGGACGAACTGGAGCAGTCACTGGTCAAGGGCGGGGGCGATATCGCCGCCATCACGGGGGCTGCGCCCAGTCTGGTGCGGCCGCCGTTCTGGAGCTACGACAGGCGCACCTTTGCCGCTTACCAGCGGCATGGCTTGCACGTATTGCTGACCGATCTGAGCGCTAACGACGGTAAGGTCTGGGGGATCACCGCCAGCCCGCGACGGCGAATCAACCTGACGCGCCAGCTCTCCGAAGTGCGCGAACGCATCGCCGCCGGGCAGTTGCCTGCGGTTGACGGGGTGATCCCGGTGGTGGTCACCTTCCATGACCTCAACCGCTATACCGCCCGACACGCCCGGGAATACTTGCAAATCCTGCTCGACGCGGCCCGAGCCACGGGTGTGAGGACCGACGCCAAGCCCTTCTATGATGATCGTCAAGCGTTGGAGCGGGCGGCGATGGCACGCACCGTCAAGAACGCTGCCGAGCCGGTGCACTTGCCTGGTTTGTGGGATTGGTTGTGGGATTCGGATTCCCATTGAGGGGCTCAGGTCAGCGTCGCTGCTCAAGGTTGCGACGCTCGGTTGGCACCCTTGCGCGAACTGAGTGTAAGGTAGGTAGCGTAACCCTGGTTTGTCTCGAAAGGAGGTGACAATGAGTACTGCGATGCTGACCAAAATGCATATCAACGGGTATGACGTGCTCAGCGTAAACAGCGGCCCATGGCGGGTCTGCACTCAGGCCGATCGATTGGGCTCCTTTGCTTCCCGTGAGGAAGCACTGGCCTACGCCGCCGCATTGCCGGCCAGGAAAAAACACAGCGGCCAGACTGCGACCGCCAAATAGCGACGTCAAAAGGCGAGGGGAGTTGGCTGCGAACCGAGCCGTTTGGTTCGTTGCGCAGCCGATTCCTTCATCTCTGTCAGGCGGGTGCCAGTTCCAGCGGAATTTCCAGGGTGAACAGCGCTCCCTGTCCAGGGCCGTCGCTATGGACATGAAGGTGGCCATTCATTTCAACCGCTGCCAAGGCGCAGCTGTGCAAGCCGAAGCCATGGCCGTCCTTGCGGGTCGTGAACCCGTGGTTGAAGATGCGGGCCAGGTTCTCGGGTGCAATGCCTTCGCCTCGATCCTTGACGCTGACGCACAGCGTCTTTTGATCGACGACCCGGATTCCCAGGATCATTTCCCGAGGATGATCGCTGACGTGCGACATCGCGAATTTGGCGTTACTGATGAGATTGATCAGGATCAACAGCAACCTGTGCTTGTCACCCATTATCATCGGGACGTCCTGATAGTCCTTGATGACGGTGACGTGGTGCCGGCTCAGCGCGCCCGAATTCATGCGTAGCGCGTCTTCGAACAGGTCACTGATGCTCAGTGCTTCGATCAGCCTGGCGGCTCCGGCATAGGTTTGCTGGGTGGTGACGATTTCCTTGATGTGGTCGATGCTCTTGGTCAGTTGCGCCAGTTCTTCGATAAGCAGCGTTTGCTCGGCGGCGATGGAGTCGACCAGTTCGTTGAAGTAGCGCGGCAACAATTTGCCCTTTTCATCGCTGGTGATGAACTGGCCCAGGTCATCGGCGTGTTCATTCATCATTTTTACCGCTTTTCCAAGGCCCAGTGTCTTGCTGCTGCGCAACTTGCGGGTTACCAGGTCCGCGGAAATATTCACGCTGTTGAGCACATTTCCAACGTTGTGCAACACGTTCGTGGCGATCTCGGCCATGCCTGCCATCCGTGCGGCGTCCACCAGTTCACGTTCGGCCTCTTTCAGTTCGCGAGTGCGTTCCTGCACGCGCTCCTCGAGCCGTTCATTGGACGATTGCAGCTCGTGGTTGATCTGGTTGATGACGGCATAGCTGCGAACCAGCCGCACCGCCAGGTAGATCATCAATAGCGCCATGAGGCTGGCACACACGCCCAGATAGACATGGTATTGACGGTCCGCGGCGGCCGTCCTGCGCTGTGTCTCGTTCAACAGCTCATTGATGCTGTCCAGCTCCTGGGCCACCGGAATCACACTGATGCGGTCAAGAAGGTCATTGACGATCGGTTGTTCCTCGATAATGGATCTGACGTGCTGCGCAAGGGCGATGAAGGGAGGTTGATCGGTCGCGGGTAGCTGGCCGATGTATCGCTCCAGTTCACTGAGTTGGTTTTGCACCTCCTTGGCTTTGTCCGAGGTGACATACAATGCGTACTCCAGCGTCGTCAGTGCCAGCTCAAGCACGTTGGAAGACACCGTAAGGTGTTCCGCAGGGCTTATGACGGTCATCTCCTTGAGCAGTGTTTGAATGTCGTCTTCGATGATCGGCAGTGCGTCCAGGGCGGTGCGCAGCCTGGCGTTGTGTTGCTGGAATTGATCGACCAGTGCTGTCTTGTTCTTGACCGCATCTACATAGCCTTGGCGCCTGGACGCCCAGAGAGCCGCCAGGGGACCTGCGTTATTGAGCTGCTCCAGCTGCTCCCAGCGACTGCCTGCCTCTGGCGGTGGCGCCAGCGACAGGTTGTTATTGACGCCGATTTTTTTCCTCAGGATCTTCAGGCTCCAGTTGGCGTCGGCCTGTTTGAGCTGGCGAACGAAGTCCCGGGATTCGAAGTAAGTCGATGAGTCGTACGTATAGGATTTGATCAAAAAGAATATCAAGGCTGAAAACACAATCAGCGCAGCGGCCAGCAAAGCAGGCCATTTGTACTTCTTGATAATGTTGGTCACGCGATTCTCCTGTTCAGGGCGCCTGTCGAGGGTGTCGGTGAATGCCCGGGCGGGCGGGAAATGTCAGGGCGCGAGGTGAAAGGGAGAGCATTGAACCGTCGTAGCGATGTTTGCGTGGGTTTGCTTTTGCCTGGGTACACGTTGAGCTCCCTGCTAACGGTGAACGTCGGGGGTCGTCAGTGACGTGAGTGTAGCGTTAACGAGACAGGTCGATGTCACTGGCCGTAAGGGCCGAGACGCTGGACGAGCGCGGCCAGGATTGACCGCGCTGGCAAGGGGTTACTGATTCTTGATGTCAATGAAGGGCAGGGCGCCGTTCGGCAGCACGGTGGTGGGTAATACGCCATTCCAGCGCTCGGCCTTGGTGAGTTCCACTAGGTTCTGGTTGCTGGCCAGGGCCTGGGCGCGTGCCTTGATCGCCTCAGCCTCGGCTCTTCCGCGCAATTCGGTGGCCAGCGCATCTGCCTTGGCCTGGGCAACTTGCGAATCGGCTTCCGCCTGGGCCTGGGTGACACGAATCTGGGCTTGAACCTGCTCGGTCGCCAGTTGCTGCTCGCGGGTCTTGACCTGCACTTCGGCGGCCATGCGCGCTTCGATGGCCTTTTCATAAGCGTCACTGAAGTCGATGTTTTCGACCTGGACGCTGTCGATGATCACCGGCCCGGTAATCGTCGCCTTGATTGCGGTCGAAATATCGTTGACCAGTTGCACGCGGTTCTGCACGGCAGCCACGGCGTTGAACTTGCCGAATACGTTCTCTACCTGTGTCGGCACTTGGCGGCTGATCATCCGGTCGCGGATACCCTCAAGGTCCTTGAACTGGGTGTAGACCTTCGCCACATCGGACGGCGCGATGTGCCAGGACACCGACACCTTGAGCTGCGCGGACTGTTGGTCCTTGCTGTAGGCCTGCAGGTCCTCATAAGCGGTGACCTGGCTTTGCACGCTGATCAGGCGTACCGACTCGATAAACGGGGTCTTGAACGACAGTCCCGGCTCTACCACCCCGACCAGCGCACCGTTGCGCAACAGCACGCCACGCTCGGTTTCATCGACCGTATACCAACTGCCAAAGAAGACGCACAACAGGACGACGCCTACGATTGCCGCAACGAGAGAACCGATGGTTTTACTGGTCACTTTTCTTTCCTTGAGTGTAGGGGTGGGTTTTGCCATAACGGTGTGTCAATCCTGAAAAACCGAAGCAGGGATTCTGAATGCCAGACACGAAAAAGCCCTGAATAATCAGGGCTTTAACGTAAGAATATGGCGGAGGCGATGGGATTCGAACTCATGGACCTGTTACAGTCGACGGTTTTCAAGACCGTTGCCTTAAACCACTCGGCCACACCTCCGTATTGCGTTGCGGGCGCCATAATACCCGAATGAAACACACTGTCAAACTCTCTACGTAGCTTGTTACAGAGCGTCTGTTATGATCCTTGCCACTGAATGTTTCAAAACCGGAGGAGTGTCGCCATGCGCGAACAGGATTACGCAGTGAACAACAGCGTGCAGGCTGAGCAGCTAGAGGTTAGCCGCGTCCTGCGCAACACTTATGGCCTGCTGGCCCTCACGCTCGCTTTCAGCGGTGTGATGGCCTACGTCGCACAACAGATGCGGGTGGGTTACCCGAACGTCTTTGTCGTGCTGATCGGTTTCTATGGTCTTTTCTTCCTCACCAACAAGCTTCGTGATTCGGCCTGGGGCCTGGTATCGGCTTTCGCCCTGACCGGTTTCATGGGCTTCCTGCTCGGCCCGATCCTCAATCGTTACCTGCAGATGCAGGGCGGCGCCGAAGTGGTCAGCTCGGCTTTTGCCATGACTGCGCTGGTGTTCGGTGGGCTGTCGGCCTACGTGCTGATCTCCCGCAAGGACATGAGCTTCCTGGGCGGCTTCATCACCGCTGGTTTCTTCGTGTTGATGGGAGCAGTGCTGGCCAGCTTCTTCTTCCAGATCAGCGGCCTGCAACTGGCGATCAGCGCGGGCTTCGTGCTGTTCTCGTCGGTCTGCATCCTGTACCAGACCAGCGCTATCATCCACGGCGGCGAGCGCAACTACATCATGGCGACCATCAGCCTGTATGTGTCGATCTACAACCTGTTTGTCAGCCTGTTGCAACTGTTCGGCCTGATGGGCCGCGACGACTGATTGCATTCGTGATGAGCGAAAAGCCCGCTTCGGCGGGCTTTTTTTCGTCCACGGTTTGAGGTTATGGCCAATGGCCCGCAAAAAGCCTTAAACGTGATGGCACCTTTGAATAAATGATCTACACCTATGGCTAGGGACTACATTGCCAGGGGCGGCATGAAGTGGATCGATCAGCGACTGCGCGAAGTCTCGCCACAACCTCCGAATATCGTTCGCATTGGGCTCTCAAGCCAGGTCTGGTCGTGCCCGATTCCTGGGCTCAAGGAGGTGGGACACATCACTGAGCGTGGACCGTGAGCAGGTACGGGCATGGTGCCCAAGCCTGATAACAGAAGGAGGCCCTGCGCATCGTTCAACTATTCGATGGGACGGCAGGCGTTCTCCCTATAAGGAGATATCGATGAACCAGCCCCAAGGAAAGATCGCTGCATTACTGACCCTGACAGGCGCGTTGACCATGGCGGGCGCCCAAGCGGGCACCTTCCCTGATTTCGGCTACAGGCCACCCAAGAGTGCTTATTCCGGTCCATTGTTCCGACTCAGCCAAGACTATCCCACCGTGGCCCCGGGCCCTTCTTCGATGCCGGCATTCTTCAAGCATCTGCCCACCAAGTTCAGCAATGATTTCGAGACCTGGCGTTCCTATATGAACGAGGTCAAGGCTTATTGCCTGGAAGGCAATACGGAGATCGGCTGGGATGTACAGAAAAACAAGGTCCGCCAGTGGTATCACATGCCATGGCAACACTATGGCCCCAATGGCCGTGAAGGTATCCGCGGGCTCACCAAGGAAGCACCGATCAAGCCATTGCAACTGGCGAGCACTCAAAAAGGCAGCGGCCAGACCTACGCAGTAGGTATCTATAACGATATAGGGGGCTACACCATTGGTCAGGTCTGGAAAGACCCGCAAAACCCTGACCCCAGCTACACCTCACAACCCAAGGGTTTTCCCAATGGTACCGTCGTCTGCAAGGCGCTGTTTGCCGATATAGACGTCACTACGGTGCCATTCCTGGCCAATCCATTGCTCTGGAATGCCTACACCACCAAGACGTTCACCTCGACAGAACGCGCGGTGACCAAAGTCGCGCTGATTCAGATGGACATCGCCGTGCGCGACACCCGCGTGAGCGACACTGGCTGGCTGTTCGGGACGTTTCAATACAACGGTGCCGTGACCGGTAAAGCGAACTGGAACAATCTGGTGCCTGTAGGGATTATGTGGGGCAACGATCCGAAAGAGATCGGCGACACGTTCACCAACCCGACACCCACCGAAACCAAGATCAACCCTGCGCTCAAGCAGACAGCCATCAACGCTAACACCAAAGAGCTGCCACCGACCCATCTGGGTTGGAACGGGCGCCTCAACGGTCCGGTGGACAATCCCCAGGCTTCTTGCCTGAGTTGCCACATGACCGCCGAGTACCAGCAACTGGCGCTGATGAACCCGACCTTCCAAGCCAACCCGCCACCTGTGGGAGGTGAGGAGTGGATGAAATGGTTCCAGAATATTCCGGCCGGACAGCCCTTTACCCCTGGCACGCGAAGCACCGACTACAGCCTGCAATTGTCCGGTGCCCTGGCTAATTTCTATGACTGGAAATGCAACCACAGTGGTGTCTATGCCGACGGCCTGAACGCTTGCGCCAAAATACAGCCTCTTAACCTGATGAAGGCGAGCAATGCGCCTGAGCAAGAGGTGCACAAAGTACAACGCAGCCCTGAACCGGGAGATCTCCAGTAACGTGCCCTCCGGCCTCGGACACTAGCCGAGGCCGGTTCCAACTCGCGCCATCGGTGGCAAGCGCCGCTTGACCGGTGTCTTCTTGACGATAGCCGTATTGGTCTCGGCCAGCACATTGAGCTTGTCCAGCAGCGTGTCCAGCTGTTCCATCGAGCGCACATGCAGCCGGGCAATGAAGCAGTCTTCGCCGGTCACCTTGTCGCATTCGGTGAATTCAGCAATGGCCTGGATCTGCCGCTCCACTTCCTGCAACTGCCCCGGCAGCGGGCGAATACGCACAATGGCCTGCAGTTGATAGCCGAAGCACTTGGGGTCCACCTCAACGGTATAGCCCCTGAGCACGCCACGTTCTTCGAGCCGGCGAAGTCGCTCGGCGACGCTGGGAGCCGATAGGCCGCTGAGGTTTGCCAGGGCCTTGAGGGAGCGTCGGGAGTCTTCCATCAAGGCGCTGATAAGGATCTGGTCGATGTCGTCAGTCATTTTTCAGCTCCGTTAGGCGAATGCTCGAAGTTGCCTTGATAAAAAAGGTTGAACGCCAGTTTAGCCTTTTTCAAACCATGGAGAAGCCCCCAGTCGGCTCGGCATACTGTGCCTCACTTGCTGAAGGAGCCTGAAGATGGACAAGACCCTACGCCGCGGTTCGCTCGAAATGACTGCCGCCATGCTGATTTCCGGAACCATAGGCTGGTTCGTGCTGGTCTCGGGCCTGCCGGTGCTGGATGTGGTGTTCTGGCGCTGCGTGTTTGGTGCCGCTACTTTGCTGCTGATTTGCGCCGGTTTCGGCTTCTTGCGTCCAGGCATCCTGACACGCACCACGTTCCTGCTGGCTGTGCTCAGTGGGGTGGCGATTGTCGGTAACTGGGTGTTGTTGTTCGCCTCTTACTCCCGCGCCTCGATTGCCATCGGTACGGCGGTGTATAACGTCCAGCCGTTCATGTTGGTCGGGTTGGCGGCGCTGTTCCTGGGGGAAAAGATCACCGCGCAAAAACTGTTCTGGCTGGCAGTGTCGTTCCTCGGAATGCTGGCAATCGTCAGTGCCCACGGCGAACAAGGGCAGGGGGGCGGCGACTATCTGCTAGGCATCGCGTTGGCGCTGGGTGCGGCGTTGCTGTACGCCATCGCGGCGTTGATCATCAAGCGCCTGACCGGCACGCCGCCGCATCTGATCGCGCTGATTCAGGTCAGTACCGGCGTCTTGCTGTTGGCGCCCTGGGCGAACTTCTCAGCGTTGCCGCAACACGCCGAGGCGTGGGCCAGCCTGCTGACCCTGGGCATGGTTCATACCGGTGTGATGTACGTGTTGTTGTACAGCGCGATTCAACGCTTGCCGACGGCGGTCACCGGCGCGCTGTCGTTCATCTATCCGATTGCGGCGATCTTCGTCGACTGGTTTGCCTTCGGCCATTGCCTCGAACCGCTGCAATGGCTGGGTGTGGCGGCGATCCTGTTGGCGGCCGCAGGCATGCAACAGGGCTGGGGCATCAAGTTGCGCCGCCCAGCCCTGTCATGACCCAACGTTCGACGCGGTTCAGAAGATGTAGTCGGTGGTCAGGAAGTTCGAGTCTCGCTCACGGATGATGTCGCTGATCAGCGCCTTGTTGTTGTCCTGGAACTTGGTCGCCACCAGTGTGCGGATCGAAAAAGTGCGCAGGGCATCGTGTACGGACAAGGTGCCCTCGGCGGAGTTTTTCCGGCCGTTGAACGGGAAGGTGTCCGGGCCTCGCTGGCACTGGGCGTTGATATTGATACGCCCGACCTGGTTGGCGAAGACGTCCACCAGTTTGCCGACTTCGGCGGGGTTGGTGCCGAAAATACTGAGCTGCTGGCCGAAGTCGGACTCAAGCACGTAATCGACCACGGTGTTGAGGTCGCGGTACGGCACGATGGGCACGACCGGGCCGAACTGTTCTTCGTGGTAGACGCGCATCGCAGTGTTCACCGGATAGAGCACCGCCGGATAGAAGAACGAGCTGCGGGACTCGCCGCCGTGAGCATTGGTTACCGCGGCGCCTTTGGCGATCGCATCGGCCACCAGCGAATGCAGGTAGTCGACTTTGCCCGCTTCAGGCAGCGGCGTCAGCGCCACGCCGTCTTCCCAAGGCATGCCGGGTTTGAGCGTGGCGAGCTTGGCGTTGAATTTCTCGATGAATGCCGGCGCCACGTCTTCATGGACAAACAGGATTTTCAACGCGGTGCAGCGCTGGCCGTTGAATGACAGCGAGCCGGTCAGCGCCTCGCTGACGGCGTTGTCCAGATCGACGTCCCGCAGCACCAGGCCCGGGTTCTTCGCGTCCAGCCCCAGGGCAGCACGCAAGCGGTGCGGACGCGGATGGAGTTTTTTCAGATCGCTGGCGGCCTTGTTGGTGCCGATGAACGCGAAGATGTCGATCTTGCCGCTGGCCATCAGCGCGCTGACGGTTTCCCGACCGCTGCCGTAGATCACATTGATCACTCCTGCCGGGAAGCTGTCGCGAAAGGCTTCCAGCAACGGACGGATCAGCAGCACGCCAAGTTTGGCCGGCTTGAACACCACGGTGTTACCCATGATCAAGGCGGGAATCAACGTGGTGAAGGTTTCGTTCAGCGGATAGTTGTACGGCCCCATGCACAAGGCCACGCCCAGCGGCACGCGCCGGATCTGCCCGAGGGTGTCCTGTTCCAGCTCGAAGCGGCTGGAGCGTCGATCCAGTTCCTTGAGGGCGTTGATGGTGTCGACAATGTAATCGCAGGTGCGGTCGAATTCTTTCTGGGAATCCTTGAGGTTCTTGCCGATTTCCCACATCAGCAACTTGACCACGGCCTCGCGTTGCTCGCGCATGCGCGCCAGGAAGGTTTCCACGTGACGGATGCGCTCGGCGACGCGCATCGTTGGCCATGAGCCCTGGCCGCGATCATAAGCTCGCACGGCCGCATCCAGGGCGGTGAGGGCGGTCTCGGCATCCAGCAGCGGTGTACTGCCCAGAATCACTTGTTCATCACCATGGGCGCCGGTCAGGTATACCGGGCTGCGCACCACGGCCAGGGGGCCCTGCCAGGTTCTCAGGACACCATCGACCAGGTATTCACGTTGTTCGATCTGACCCTCGAGACGGTAAGCGTCCGGGATGTCGACTGCGCTGGGAAACAGGTTGGCGAGACGGGAGGCTGTGGTCATGTCGTTACTCCATCAATGAAATGAGCCATGGGCGAGCGGCTTGCAGGTGTAAATCGCTTTTAGCGTTATACGCCTTAATGGAGGCTTTTTTTAAGCGGCGTGGCAGGTGACGGGAATTTTAACGAACAGCCCGGCAGGCCGACAGCACGTTGTGTCGGCCTGCCCGAGTGCTGTGTTTACCAGCGCATCCGCACGCCCATGCTGGTAATGATGCCGTTCAGATCGTTATCGTCGACATCGCTGCTGTAGTCGGCGCTGACATACAGGCTGACCACTGGCGTGACCCGGGCCACCAGGCCCAGGCCCACTTCGACGGTGGAAGATTTTCGACTGCTGCTGATCTTGTCGACCTTATCCAGGGTCAAGGTGTCATTGCTCTGGACGGTATGCCACAGGTTGGTGCGCACGTAGGGTTCCACGCCCAGGCCGTTGACCTGGTAATTGCCTTTGAGGCGCGCCCCCACGCGACCGCTCCAGGTGTTCAGTTCATTATTGCGAGTGCCGGTCTCTGTGTTCGGCGTATCGAGGGTGACACGCTGATTGATCAATTGCGCCTGGGGTTCGACCACCCAGTTAATACTGATGCCGATGGGAAAACCGCCTTCGACCGACAGCGTCACGGCATTGCCCTCGGCAACCTGGCGCTGGCCTTGTTCGGTGCGGCTGTAACCGTTGACCCGACCACCGCTGGCGCTCAGGTCCACGTGCCAGCCTGCGGGCCCGGTCAGGCTCCAGTAGGCGCCCAGGTTGGGGCCATGCAGGTTGAGCGCGTCTTTCTGCGGTTCGGCCAGGGTCGGTGTCACCAGCACGCCTGTGGCGCTGGCGATGATTTGATGCTGTCCACTGATCAGGCCGACGCGCTGGGTGTGCCCGCTGTCGTTGCGCAGAGTGAAGAGGGCGGGGCTTTTATTCGAAGCGGTGTCAGTGCTGGTGAATGGCGCGTTGAGGCTGTCCGGTGGGGTTCGACCATACCAGGGCTGCGACGCCTCTTCGACAGGCCAGGCCTGCACCTCCATGGACGAAAGGAGCAGCAACGAAGTCGAGACGGTGTAAAAGGTGGTGGTGATCTCTTGTGGACGGAGGGGGGTGTTCATGGGGGCCTGCCTTGCAATCGCATGCATTTCTCGCTTTTTGGCGTCTCTCCTACCCCGAATGAGGGGCGACCGAATGGATTGAGGCAAGCCTCTGGCGGCCCGTCTCGGCGGGTTCCAGAGGCCTGCCCCTGACTGTATTTCCGGGGGTAGTACGTTGTAGTCAAGAAGACCGAAGCCATTGCGTCAAGAAAATGGACGATGAATGGCGATGTTTAATCAGGGAATGCAACATGTTGTTTTATATTGAATTAATTGTTTTATTGGCTCCGCTTACCAACTGATCCTTATACCGAAATTACCCGACATGCCGCGTTGCTGGTTGCTGTCGAGGTTCTGGCCGTAGTCGGCGTCAGCGTAGACGCTGACCGTAGGGGCCACGCTGAGGATGACACCAGCGCCCAGATCGCCGGTGGAGGCGCGCTGTTGGGTCTCGATCCTTTGGGCATTGTCGAACGTCACCACGTCGGTGCCGGAAAAAGTGTGCCAGAGGTTGGCACGCAGATACGGTTCCACCGGCATGCCACTGACCTGATAGCGGCCCTTGAGGCGAGCACCGAGGCGGCCGGTCCAGGCACTGTCGGAATCGAACTCGACCTTGGCGATCCCGTCGTCCTGGCTATCCAGGGAAATTTTCTGATGGATGATCTGGACCTGAGGTTCGAGGACCCACATGGCGGCCACCGCGAAGGGATAACCAGCCTCCGCCGAAAGGCTCAAGGCGTGCCCGCGATTGTCGATTTTTACCCCGCGTTCGGAACGGTTGTCGCCGTCCAGTCGCGTGCCCATCACCACCGTGTCGACGTAGCCACCGGAGGGGGCGATGAGGGTCCAGTACAACCCAAAGCTGTCGCCGTCGAGTTCTATCTTGCCGGCGCGTCGGTCTTCGAAACCCAGGTTGAACCCTTTGACATCGCCATTGAGTTCGGTATGACCGACGAAGAACCCGATGCGTTGGGTCTGGCCTGCGGACAGCGCTGAGCTGTATAGATCGTTGCCTACTTGAAAGCCCTTGATGGACCCGTCCAGGCTTGGGGTCACGGTGCCGGCCCAGGTCTGATCCAGATCCTTGCCATAGACCCGGCCCCACCCTGCGCCGAATGCTCCGGTTTCCGTGAGCAAGCGCTGGTCACCCTGGCGATCATGGAACGTACCCAAGGCCATCAGCGTCAGTTGTGCCGCTGCAGGAGGCAACACCGACCAAGTGGGCACTTCCGGGCGATACAAAGGAATCGGCGCAGCACCGGGTACCGCGACAGGTAGAGCTGGCAACATCGGGCTGGGTGCCGCTATCGGGCCTGCCACCACGGTTGAGCGCAGGTACCAATTGTTTTCATTGCCAGTCACGCCGCCCTTGAACAACCGATAGTCGAACGCGCCGGCCGAGACGGACTGGGCCAGTGAAAATGCACCGCTGTCGCTGACCGCGCTTCCCTCGGCCCGGACCACCTCGATGCCGTTTTGGGTGGTCAGCGCACCCGCGCCGTTCAGGTTCGTGACCGTGATGGCGGTACTGCCGGTGAGTGTTCCTCCATTGACCACCAGCTTATCGCTGGCGGAGTCGTCCGCGCCGAGTACGGTTTGCAGGCGCAACTGGCCGTTGTTGCCAGCGTAATTGCCCTGGACGGT
Organism: Pseudomonas sp. Tri1; assembly: GCF_017968885.1. NCBI lineage: Bacteria > Pseudomonadati > Pseudomonadota > Gammaproteobacteria > Pseudomonadales > Pseudomonadaceae > Pseudomonas > Pseudomonas sp. Tri1. The sequence continues at coordinate 3,214,159 of NZ_CP072913.1, forward strand.
GAGGGAATCGTTGGTGCGGCTGTTGCCGGCGGCGAGGTCCACCGTGCCGGCGTTATTGAGTGTTGCCAACTGACCAGCAGTAAAAGGGGCGATGACGCCTTGGGTCGCCGTCAGCGTGCTACCGCTTTCGATGTTGAGTGTTCCGGTGGCGGTGGCGCTGTCACCCAGTGTCAGCGTGTCATTGAGGTCCAGGCGCGAGCCTTGGGTGAGGTTGACCGTTTCCCAGTTGATGTAGCGGGAGCCGGTGCCGGAAGTTGTGCCTTCGAAGCTCAATACGTCTTGGCCTAACCCGCCATCCAGGCTGGGGGTGGTTGCGAGTGCGGTTTCATCGAGGCCGCTCAGCAGCGCCGTGTCGTTGCCTTCGCCCATCAAGATGGCCGAGCGAATGACGCCACCGCTCCACTGGAACCGATCATCGCCGAAACTGCTACGGACCTGGCCGACGATTTCGCCACCGCTCACGGTAATACTGTCGTTGCCGCCGCTGACACTCACGTTGCCGCCGATGCGTCCTGCCGAAAGGATAATGGTGTCCTGGCCAAAACCGGTCACCAGGTTGCCGAGAATCTGCCCGCCGGACATATCGAAAAAGTTGTCATCGAGTTTCATGTCGACCCGGCCGATGGTGCCGCCGGTCATTGTGGCGTTATCGCCGTCTTCGAACGCTCCGACAATGGTGCCACCGCTCATAAAGAACGTATCGAGGCCGTCGCCTTGGGCCAGGGACTGGATGGTGCCGCCATTCATGACGAAATCGTCAATACCGGAGCCTTGTTGTACGTCGCCTTGAATCACGCCATTGGCGTTGATCTGGATCTTATCGATTCCGGCACCAAAGGTGACGTCACCCTGGATGACACCGTTACCATTGGCCGGCATTGTCAGACGGTTATCTCCCAAGAGGTCCGTCAGTCCGGGGCTGTTGCCGCTATCGCAAACATAGGCGTCATTGCCTATCGTCGGCGTCAGTGAGCAAGCCGCCATGGCAGACGGGACGGGTAACAGGAAGGGGGTCGATATCCATAGGGCGTTGAGCAGCCGATTGAATCCATGCTCGCGCAAGTTCATGTGCTATCCCTCTGCTTCGGCATCCGTGGTATGCCGGGTTCAGCATCGGTTGCACTACGGAAGGCACACAGGACCTGGCAACGCTCGCTGTATGGAATGGCACGCTAACAACGAATAACGAACGTCGCTACTGTCAGAACTTACAGGTATGGCGCCAACTTTTTCGGGGCGAGTCCCGTCTCATAGATGCACTTCCACCGAAAGCGGCAGGTGATCGCTCAGGTGGGTCCAGGGTTTACTCCCCAGGATTTTCGGGGCATGGCTGGTGGCGTTGCGCAGGTAGATACGGTCCAGGCGCAGCAGGGGGAAGCGGGCCGGATAAGTCCGGGCAGGGCGGCCGTGATGGTACTCGAAGGCTTCGTGCAGGTATTGGCGGCGGGCCAGGGCGGTATTGCCGCGCAACTGCCAGTCGTTGAAATCGCCGGCGATGATCACCGGGGCGTCGTCGGGCAGCGAGTCGAGCAATTGGCAGAGCAGTTTGAGCTGCAGTTGGCGATGACTTTCCAGCAGGCTCAGATGCACGCAGATCCCATGGACTTCGGCGTGCCCGGGGACGTCCAACACACAATGCAGCAACCCGCGTCGCTCCGGGCCAGTGATGGAGACGTCGAGGTTGCGGAATTGGCGGATCGGGTATTTGGACAGCAAGGCATTGCCGTGATGGCCGTCGGGGTACACCGCATTGCGGCCGTAGGCGAAGTCGCTCCACATACTGTCAGCGAGAAATTCGTATTGCGAGGTCTGCGGCCAGTTGTCATAGCGCGATGCGTGGCGGTCGTGTACGCCCAGCACTTCTTGCAGGAACACCAGGTCGGCACCGGTGCTGCGTACCGCTTCACGCAATTCGGGCAGGATGAAACGACGGTTGAGGGCGGTGAAACCCTTGTGGGTGTTGACCGTCAGGACCTGTAGCCGGTGGACCGCCGCCGGCGCGTCCGATGGCACTGATTCGACGGCCCGCCAGTCGGGATCGTGAGTCACGTTTGCTCCTGAATCAGACGTATCTGTTCATGCGACTGACGGGAGGCTTTGGCAGTTCCGGATTTTTCGTGTATCCAGTCAACTTCGTTGCAAGCTGACCCACCGCTTTCTCGAGCAAGCCTGCCCCCACAAGGGGATCTTGGGGTGAACACAGATTCCACGGGCACCCCGGGAAATGTGTCGGACGCAGGCTCCTGGGCGTTGAGGGTCAGTATCGAATCATCACCGACTTCAGTTCGGTGTAGTCGTCGATGAACGCGCTGCCAAACTCCCGGCCTATCCCTGAAGATTTGCTGCCACCGAAGGGCACCGCCGGATCGAGCAGGGTATGCATGTTTACCCACACAGTGCCGGCTTCGATGGCGGGAACCATGCGCAGGGCCTTGCCCAGGTCGTTGGTCCACAGGCTGGCGCTCAGGCCATAGGGCGAGTCGTTCATCAGCTCCAGCAGTTCCTCTTCGCTGTCGTAGGGGAAGAACGTCGCAATTGGGCCGAAGGTCTCTTCGTTGAGCAGGGTGTCGTCGCGATGGTTGGCGAGGATGATGGTCGGCTCGACGTAGCAGCCAGGGCCGTCGATCAGTTTGCCGCCGTGGACGATGGTGTTGTTTTGCGCCCGGGCCTTGTCGAAGAAGGCCCCGAGTTTCTGTTGATGCTGGCGGTTGGTGACCGGGCCGAACTCGGTGCGCTCGTCCAGGGGGGAGCCGATGTTGAGCTTGCTCAGGCGCTGGGCCAGTTTGTCCATGATCGGTTCAAGTTGTGAGCGATGGACAAAGAAGCGCTCAGCCGCCGCACAGATTTGCCCCGAGTGCAGGAAGCCGGCTTCGATGATGCCGTTGACTGCCACGTCGGGATCCACATCCGCCAGGAATCCCGCTGCGTTCTTGCCGCCAAGCTCCAGGGTCGCGCGGGTCAACCCAGCACCCATGGCGCCGCGGCCGACGGCGATGCCGGTGGTCACGGAACCGGTGAACGACACCTTGTTGGTGCCCGGATGCTCGATCAAGCCTTGACCCACCTGGCCGCCACCGGTCACCACATTCAGGACGCCCGCCGGCAGGCCGGCCTCGATCGCCAGTTCGGCGATGCGCAGGATGGTCAGCGGGGTGAACTCACTGGGTTTGATGATGATGCTGCAGCCGGTCACCAGTGCCGAGGCGAGTTTCCAGATGGCGATCATGGTGGAAAAATTCCACGGCACGATGCCGACCACCACCCCGACCGGTTCACGCAGGGTGAATGCGGTGTAGCGTTCGCCAGCGAAGGAGGGCAGCGACGGGGTAATGGTCTGGCCGCCGATCTTGGTCGCCCAGCCGGCGTAGTAACGCAGGAAGTGGGCGGCCTGGTCGACTTCGAAGGCGCGGGAAATATGAATGATTTTCCCCGACTGGCAGGTTTCGAGCTGTGCCAGCTCTTCGCGATGCTGTTCCAACAGGTCCGCCAGCTTGAGCAGCACCTGGCCACGGACTGCCGGTGCCGCCTGGGACCACAGTTTGAAGCCGCGCCGGGAAGACGCCACGGCTGCATCGATATCGCCCCTGGATGCCACGCCGGCCTGGGCGATGACCTGGCCGGTGGCGGGATTGATGACGTCCAGCGTCTGGCCGCTCTGGCTTTCGAGGGAGTGGCCATCGATGAACAGGGCGTGGCGTCGACCGAGAAAGGCTTCGACTTGAGGCAGCAGGACAATATCGCTCATGAGGGTTTCCTGATCGCGAACAAGGGAAAGCCCGAGGTTAATCCCGGGTGGGCTGGGGCGCTTGACTGTGCCTGCCCCACGGTATGTCTGTGGCTGCCAATTGCCTTCGACTGGCAGCCTCGGGCAAAGGCCATTGCAGCCAGGTACAAGCCAGCACGCCGGGTTTGCGTTCAGATCAGGGTTTCGATTCGATGGGCAAAGAGGCAGGTGATGTTTCTCCAGACCAACAAACAGAAACGGGCATTGATCGAACAAGTGCAGCGAACCCTGGCCGGCGCAACGGATGACGCACCGATGCTGGAGGCGTATGCACCACTGCGGGGTTGTCTGGAGCAGCATGCCCGGCAGATGGTCAATGCTGCCGAGCAGCTTCGCCAGGCCGAAGAACGGCTGGCTGAACAAACCCTTCGGGGGCAGCAAAGTGAGCACGCGCTGGAAGCCGTTCGCCAACAACTGGAACAGGCCCGGGAGCGCGAACAGTTACTGCAAGCCCGCCTGGATGAGCACAGCCAGCAGTTACAGCAGCAGCGCCAGGAGGCGCAGATCTGGGAGCTGTTGCAATCGACGCTGACCGAAGGCTGCTGGGACATCACGGTGGTCAACGGCGATCTTCAGCACCCGGCCAGCGGCATGCGCTTTTCCAGTCAGTTTCGCTCGTTGCTGGGCTACGGGGCAGACGAATTGCCTGACGGCTGGGATGCACAAGTCGGCATTACCCACCCGGATGACCTGCCGAAGATCATGGCGATCTTCGATCGGGAAATCCTCGGGTCCCAAGGCAGCGGCGAATACGTGTTCGAATACCGGATGCGCCACAAGACGCGGGATTACATCTGGTGCCGCGAACGTGGTCGTGCGGTCCGCGATGCCCAGGGATGCCTGGCTCGGGTTATCGGCGCGGTACGCGATATCAGCGATGAACGCTCGGCCCAGTCCACCCATCAGCGCATGCTGGAGCAGAACCAGGTGACCTACGCCCAGATTGCCACGGTGGTGGGAGTGATCAAGGGCATCGCCGACCAGACCAATCTGCTTGCATTGAATGCGGCGATCGAGGCCGCCAGGGCCGGTGAGGTCGGGCGCGGTTTCTCCGTGGTCGCCGACGAGGTGCGCAAGCTGGCGGAAAGCACCCGCCAGGCAACGCATCAGATCCAGACCATGTTGCACCAGCACAAACAATAAATCGGGAGAGAGCTGCCGCGGGGGCAGCTCCCGACACCGTTAGAATGGAACCGCCACCACCAATTGGCTGTAGACGTTGGTGCCATTGCCGCCCACCTGATTGCCGCCGTTGTCCGCATCCTTCTCAGGCTTGTACAAGCCCACCAGCGGCGTGACGATCAGGTGCTCGTTCAGCGCCCATTCCACATACAGGTCCATTTCACGCCCATCGAGGTTCAACGCCTCGCGGGTGTGCAGGGTCTTGTAGTCGAAGAACAACGCGCCAATGGTCACCGTTTCCGCCGGCTTGAGCTTGAGCCCCACGTGCTGGATCGCGGTGTTGCTGTTGAATGGCCCGGAGTAGTTGCCGGCCACCTCGCCCTGGAACCACGTACCGTAGCCACGGTTCTGGCCGTTGAACATCGAGTCCCAGTTTTTTGAGTAGCGGCTGTAGCGATAGGTCAGGTCGGGCGTCCAGGGCAGGTCGGCGAAGGTGTAGCCTGCTTCGGTGTACCAGGCTTTTTCCGGGCCGGCGTCCTTGTCTTGCCAGGCGTATTCGAAGGCGAAGTGGGCGTTTTCGATGCCGGCATTCCCGGCACCGCGCAGGCTGTAGATATTCATGCCCTCGCGCTGTTTCTGGAAGTCGCTGGCGTAGTGGTCGTCGACATCGATGCCATGGATGTAAGTCAGCCCCAGGGTGCCAGCCGCGGCGCTGTATTCCAGCGTGCCGGCGGCCATTTCGGTATTGGCCTGGGCGCGGTTGTCGGATTTGATCCACATCAGGCTGCCATGCACGCCTTCCTTGCCACCAAGACGCAACACGGCGGTCTTGTCGAAGGCATGACGGGCCGCCAGGTAATAGGCACCACCGCGGTTGAGCTCGCCATCGGCGACACCTTTACCCAGGTTCAAGCCGTCGTCGTTGATGATGAAGCCATCGCCGAGGGTGATCACCTGGCGACCATAGGACACGTCGACGCCGTCCTTGCCCAGCATCGGGAACAAGTCCCCCGAACGCCAGCCGGCAAAGGCTTCATCGAATTTTGTGGTGCGTTCGGAACCATCGCTCAAGCCCCCTGCATCGCCATCACCCCAGGTGCCGGAGCTGACCAGGTTGGCCGTCCCGTAGACGCTGCCCAGGCCGTTGAGTGTCTGGTCGATACTCAAGCCATACTTGATAAAACCTTCGCGCCAACTCGAACCGCCGGTGGTGCCGTCATAGTTCTTGCGACTGTTGAACATCCCGTAGACCGCGAGGAAGTTGCCGGTAACGGTGGTGTCTTCGTCGGCATAAAGCTCATAGGCCTGGGCCGACGAATCGGCGACCAGCAAGGCGATGCCCAGGCCGATAGCATTACGCAGCAAAGCGTTATTACGTGTGTGCTCCATGGTGGTTTCCCCTGTGTGATAGGACAGCAGAGCGCGCATTAGGGGAGCTTGGGTGCAGGAAGTCTTTCATCTGCCTGCCACGCAATTGATCCAGCCCGCCAGGGGGAGAATGCTGGCAGGCAGCAACAAAACCGGCGGCAGACATGGGCAAGACGCCCGGGGCGAGGCGGCGCAGAGTAATGCTGCACGCAACGCCGTTTCGATCAGGGACTGGCTGGGGAAGGCTGAGTGCCGGCTCCTGGACGGCTGTAGCATCCATACTAAAAATCCGCTTTCGAGGATCAGCACGATGTCTATCAACGACAGGCTCACCGAGCACTTGAACCGGGGTACGGTGGGGTTCCCCACCGCGTTGGCCAGTACCATTGGCCTGATCATGGCAAGCCCGGTGATCCTCACCGCGACCATGGGCTTTGGCATCGGCGGCAGTGCTTTTGCCGTGGCGATGCTGATCGCCTTGGTGATGATGATGGCCCAGGCAACCACGTTCGCCGAGGCTGCCTCGATCCTGCCTACCACCGGTTCGGTTTATGACTACATCAACTGCGGCATGGGGCGCTTCTTTGCGATCACCGGAACGCTGTCGGCCTATTTGATTGTCCACGTGTTCGCCGGTACCGCCGAGACCATCCTGGCCGGAGTCATGGCCCTGGTGAATTTCGAGCACCTCAACACCCTGGCCGAATCGGCGGGCGGTTCCTGGTTGTTGGGCGTTGGTTTCGTGGTGATCTTTGGCGTGCTCAATGCGTTCGGCGTAAGCGCCTTTGGCCGGGCTGAAATCATCCTCACGTTTGGCATGTGGACGACCCTGATGGTGTTCGGCGTTTTGGGGTTGATCGCGGCACCGGCGGTGGAGCTGCAGGGCTGGTTCGGTGAGTCCATAGTGGGCACCGATCTGGTTACCGTGCTGTCGTTGGTGGGCATGGCGATGTTCATGTTCGTCGGCTGTGAATTCGTCACGCCCCTGGCGCCGGACCTGCGCCGCTCGGCCAGGACCATGCCCCGGGCCATGATGCTGGGCTTGTTCAGCGTTGCCACCTGCATGTTCATCTACGGCGCAGCGATGAAGCGCCAGGTGGAAAACGTGCTGTTGGACGCCACCAGCGGCGTGCATTTGCTGGACACGCCCATGGCGATTCCGCGCTTCGCCGAGCAGGTCATGGGCAACATAGGCCCGATGTGGCTGGGGATCGGCTTTCTGTTCGCCGGGGCGGCGACTATCAATACGCTGATGGCCGGTGTACCGCGGATTCTCTATGGCATGGCGGTGGACGGCGCGTTACCCAAGGTTTTCACCTACCTGCATCCACGATTGAAGACCCCGTTGCTGTGCATCCTGGTGGCGATGCTGATTCCTTGCCTGCACGCACTGTGGCTCGGCGGCAATACCGACAACATCATGCACCTGGTGCTGGCCGCCGTGTGCGCCTGGAGTTTTGCCTACCTGCTGGTGACCGTGTCGGTGGTGAGCCTGCGGATTCGCCGTCCGGACTTGCCACGAGCCTATCGCTCGCCGTTTTTCCCACTGCCGCAGATCCTGTCCAGCGTCGGCATTGTCATCGGCATGTGGTTCATCACTCCGCCGGGCATGAACCCGGCGGACATTTACATTCCCTTCGCAGTAATGCTTGGTGGCACCGCCGCGTATGCCTTGTTCTGGACCCTGGCGGTGCAGAAGGTCAACCCATTCATGCCGGCGTCGGTGGAAGACGTGCTGGCCAAGGAGTTTTCCCATGAGCCGGGGCAACCTGTCAGCGAATTTATCGAACCTGCGACAAAAGCTGTCTGAACTGTTCAGTGTCCAGCGTGCCCCGAGCGGTTATCGGCCCGGGGTGACCCTGGAGTTGCTGCGGCGCAACCTCGGGCTGGCGCGCTTCGAGGTGTCGGGCCCGGCGGCAGCGACCGTGGTTACCGACGATGGCAACCTGCAACTGGAAGTCGTCGAGCGCACCGAGTCGCAACTGTTGATGCACCTGGTGATGACAGAGTTCGTACTGCGCGTGCCCGCGTCGAGAGAGGGCACGGCACACTTGGAGTTGCACCACAGCGGAGCGGTTCGCCGTCGCGGCATCGCTTGTCGGCAGCGCGGCGGTGACGGTGAGCTGGCGGGCCGATTGAGGACGGCGATAGAGCACGATTCGGTGCTGTATCAAGCCCTCATGCCGCTGGACTTCAAACGCCTGCGCATTGATCTGCAAGGGCGCCAGTGGTGTGTACGGTTGGAGCATATGGGCGGCAGTGAAGTGGTGAATCGCATGCCGGCCTTTCGTCGTTATATTCCTCTGAGCCGCGAGCAGCGCACAGCTTTGCTGGCGGCCTTGAGCGGTTTGCAGCGGGTGTTGGGAACCCTCTGATCGGTTGGCTCCGCTCTGGCATCAATCCTGCTACTGCACGGGTGAACAGGTACTTGTTGCGCGCATATAGATAACATGTTAACTATTGCCGGACAAAAACAATAAGCCACTGCGGAGAACGCCATGAGCATGCAACAGGTTGGGCAGGACGGGCTGGAGACCTGGAATCGGGATCTGCGCGCGACCTGCGGTCACTTCGATACGGAACTGGCCTTTAATCGCGCGCTGTTTATCGGCCAGGTGTCCAATTTCTCCCGCGGCGGCCTTGCCCTCGCCAACCTGCGTACCAACGCAGGTTCCATCAAGCGACACTCGCCCAATCCGGATCACGACGATGACCGCGATTGTTTCCTGGTCAGCCAGCGCAGTGGCTTCTCCCGGATCACCCAGAACGACCTGAGCATTCAACTGGCGCCCGGTGAGCTGCTGTTGATGGATTCGGTGGGCGCTCTTGAAATCAGTCCGTTCGGGTTGATCGAACACGTCGTGCTGTCCCTGTCTCGCCAGGATGTGTCCAGGCAACTGGGTGGGGAAACCAGAACCTTCGGCAAGGTATCCTCAAGCAAGGCCTGCGGGCGGATGCTGCATGTGTTGATGGATCAGTTGTGCAAGGACACCCCGGACGGCGAAGGCGCCGCAGGAGAGGGCGAGGCGTTGCAGAGTGCCTTCGTTTCGCTGTTGGGTTCGGCCCTGGAACGGGGCTCGGACGCGCGCGACGATGGTTCGGTATTGCAAGGCAACCAGTTGCGTAGCTACGTGCAGAAGATTATCGACGAGTCCCTGACCCAACCGGGCTTGAGCCCGGTGGGCCTGGCCAATCGGGTGAACATTTCGGTGCGGCACCTGTACCGTTTGTTCGAAGAGCAGGATGACAGCGTTTGCCGCTACATCCAGCGGGCCCGACTCAAGCGCAGCGCCGATGATTTGCGCAACCCGTTCCTGCGGGACGAGTCCATTACCTCGATCGCCTATAAGTGGGGTTTCACCGATTCGGCTCACTTCAGCCGCTCGTTCAAAAAGCAGTTCGAACTTTCACCCAAGGATTTTCGCTCCAGCCATCTGCAGCAGGCGTAGGCGGCGGTGTGAGGATGGGCACCTTCATGCTCAGGGTGCCCGTAACCAAAAAAAGCCCCGCATCCTGACTGGAAGCGGGGCAAAGAATTGGTTGGTTGCGGCCAACCAAAGGAGCTCGGTTGAGCAGGGGATCAGTTGCTGGCGACAGTTTCCGGTTTCCAGCCACCGCCCAAGGCCTTGTAGATCGCGACGATGCCACGGTACAGGTCTACTTCGGCCTGGGCCTGGGTGTCTTCGGCAGCCAGGCGTTCACGCTGGGCGTCGAGCAATACCAGGAAATCCACGGTGCCTTCGCGGTAGCGAATCTCGGCCAGGTCAGCGGCGGCGCGGCTTGATTCACTCTGACGAATCAGCGAGATCAGCCGTTGCTGGCGCTTGCCGTAGTCACTGAAAGCGTTTTCCGATTCCTCCAGGGCCAGCAGCACTTGCTGTTCGTAGGTCGCCAGGGCGCCATCAGCCTCGGCGTCGGCCCCGCGCAAGCGAGCCCGCACGCTACCCAGGTCGAAAGCCGCCCAGGTAATGCTCGGACCCAGCGCCCAGGCGTTGGCCGCCGAGGAGCCGATCTGCGAGCCGCGCCCGGCAGTAAAACCCAGGAACCCGCTGAGGCTGACCCGTGGGAAGAGGTCGGCCTTGGCCACGCCGATGCGTGCCGTGGCGGCAGCGAGCTGGCGTTCGGCACTGAGAATGTCCGGGCGACGTTGCAGCAGCTCACCCGGGTCGCCAATGGGCAAAGCCTTGGCAATGGCCGGCAACTGTTTGGGGCTCAGGTCCACGCTCAGTTTGTCCGGGCGCTCACCCAGCAATGTGGCGATGCGATTGCGTTGACGCACCTGTTCGGCTTGCAGTTGCGGCACGCTGGCTTCTACCGAGGCCAAGCGTGCATCGGCGCGGACCACGTCAAGCTGATCGCCGACGCCGGCATCGCGCAGGCTTTCGGTGATCTTGCGCGAGTCCTGCTGGTTCTTCAGGTTCGCCAGGGCGATTTTTTCCCGCAGTTGGGCGCCGCGCAATTGACCGTAGGCGTCCACCAGTTCGGCGATCATCGTCACCTGCAACTGATAGAGGTCGGCTTCGACGGCCTGCTGATCGGCATCGGTGGCTTCCAGGTTACGCCGGATGCGCCCGAACAGGTCCAGCTCCCAGGCCATGTCCAGGCCCAGGTCGTAGCGCTCGCTGTTGACCCGGTCGGTGGTCTGTCCTGGAATCTGGCCTTTGCCCAGGTCGCTGCTGGCGCGGCTGGTGATGGTTGGCATGACGTCATTGCTGGCGTCATCGCGAATGGCTCGGGCCGCCCGCAGACGGGCGAAGGCCACGCGCAACTCGCGGTTGCCTTCCAGGGAGCGGGTCACCAGCGCGTTGAGCGTCGGGTCGTCGAATTGCTGCCACCAGATACCTTCGAAACGGGCCCGGTCGAAATTCTTCTGCCCGGCGGCACCGTCGGTGGCGGTGGTGATATTCGCCGCCTCAGTTTGCGGTGCCTTGTAGTCCGGGCCCACGGCGCAG